>JACNJU010000119.1 GCA_014382375.1 Rhodospirillaceae bacterium | reverse complement strand
AGCGGACTTCGGGCCTGACCCGATTTTCCAACTCTCAACTACCACCCCTGGCGCTTAAGAATATCAAAACTTTGAAAGCGCGGCCTCAATAACGTTCTTCAAATTTTCAATCGCGCGATCCCGCGTAGCTTCAATCCGCTTTGTAGATTCTTTGCATGTTGCTCTGATCCTGTTGTGGGCAACTTCCGTCGCTGTCTGAATCCTATCGGTAGCCCAATTGAATTTAGATTGCATTTTCTGGCTTGCCTCTTCAGCGTAGGATAAAATCAGATCGCTGGCATCCTCTGATTCCCAAACCGCTTGCTCGGCGGTGCGAATTCCTAATTTGGATTTCTTTAACTTGATACTTGCATCTACAGCCATAGCATCGACATTTTTGGTCGATTGTTCTTTCAACTTCTGAATCTCGGCAATAGATTCTTTCGTAAATTTATTTAACCTGTCTATGGCTTCAGCAGAATCCTTTTCGATTTGATCAATTGCCTGTTTCGCCTCTTCGGCAACATCTTGGGAATGCCGTCGGGACGATTCGGCAATCATCGCCACGGCGATCTCGAGCGCCTCCTCGTTCGGTTGGCTGCTGTTCAATTTATCGATTTCCAATTGTATCTGATCGGTTTGCGCAGCCAGGCGCGCCGCTGCAATTTCCGCATTCGCCATGATCCTGACGACCGATATTTCGGATTCCGAGACGATCCGGGCCAACGAAATCTCAGAGACTTTGTCGATATGGGCTAAAAACTGAATGACGTCCTTATCGAGCAGAGCCCTGGCAATGAGAGCGGCGGCGCGGCGATCATGTTCAATAAGTGCATCCAACTCTTCCAGGGAACGGGAGTGTTTCAAATATTCGCTGACCATGTTGCCCCCCGCTACTCGTAGCCCGAAAATACCAAAATTGAAGTTACAAAACTGATGGCCGGTAAAACCATAATCATAATAGGGAAAATTATTTTCAAAAGCCACATCTATGCTTGAAGTAACAGTTTTTCATCGGTTTCGGGGCTTAGCCATCAATTATCTTGTCGATAACTTCATTCAGTCCAATGATAAAAAATGATCGCTCCTGTCTAAAACCGCCGTTCAAGTCATTATCCGATAATGTATGCCTTTCTACGCTTGGCTGACATAAATCGTCAGGGTGTCTGCTTATGGGGGGACATCAATTTGGTCTGTCGCCTACTTCAGCTTATGACCCAGGCTGTGTCAGAACGTTTTCGGATTTGTTGATATTACCAAATCGCATATTATGATGATCTGTTTCGGTTGGATTCTCAGCATTTTGGATTTTGGCGACTATTGAGGTGTTATCAGCCTGATTTTACCATCCTGAACCGTTTATATGCCCGATAGGTCAGAAATTAGAGGCAAGCAAGCCGTTACGCTGGTGCCATTGCTGCAATCAATGGGCCGATGCCCATGATCTTCATGACGCGTTTGAGATTATAAGCCAACACATGTAACGCCATTTCCGTACGGACATGCTTTAGCGTTTTCATCTGGAAGTGGGTATAACCCATCCAGCATTTGATGGTTCCGAACGGATGCTCAACAGTTTCACGTCGTTGGCGCATCTTCTCTGGATGTTCATCAAGCCGTTGCTGGACTGCTTCGAGAATATGTTCGTGTTCCCAGCGCCTAATTCGGCGCTCTTTCCCTAAGCGTTGGGTGACAATCCAGAAAGGCGTCGTTAGCGAAAACGAACCTGTCATTAGCATCAAAAAGGACAAATCCGTCAGTGAAGCTCTCGATAGCAATGTCCAGTTGCGCCTTGGTTTCCCGTAGTATTTGCTCAGCTTGTTTGCGCTCGCTAATTTCAATGGCGCTGCCGTGGTAGCCCTGGAAGGACCCAGAATCATCGAAGATGGGTTGGCCATTGACGCTTATGTGATGCTGGCCATTGTCGTCGGTTACCGTGAATTCGAAATTACTGTATGGGCGGTGGTCCAAGTGATCTTTGAGGTGGCGGCCCCATTTTTCATCCTGCTCCGGGTTCGCACCAGCTATTTCCCAACGGGTACGCCCGATTACATTCCTAGGCAGGATAAAAAATTTCTTATTGCCAGGATCAACAATTGACTTAAAACGGAAGTTCTCGTCCATTTCCCAAAACCGGTCAGAAGCCGTCTCGGCAAGATTTTTGAACCGCGCCTCACTGTTTCGCAGTTCTTTGGTTCGAGCATCCACATATGGTTTAATTGCAATGAAAAAAATCATTGGCGAGGAGAGAGCCACCAAAATAACGGCGTCAACGACTGCAATAATATTATGGGGAAGTGGCCCGAACAGGAAAAAGCCGAGCATGATTATGCCTTCAACGATGAAGACTATTACGGCGATCCTGAATAGAACTGTGAAGCCAGTCATTTATTAATTATTTCCGGTAGCCATCAGTGGCTCCTCTGCCTTTCTTCCTCGTAGAGGTAAAATCATTCGACAGGTGTATAGGAAGTGGTAGGCCTCTGTCCTTGATACGCGTTAGGTGGGGATGTCAGCTGCTGGCTACAAAACGAAGCCCCTGCCGCCCCTCAATAACGTCAGGTTACAGGATGCAGAACGGACGAGAGGGCGGTTCACCCGGCAATGCCCACTTTGCTTGGATGCTTTATAGGCCGGGTTTTACCGCAACAGTTTCAATCAAGCTGACGCGTTCCTCCTCAAGATTGCGACGCAGATTATAGGCCTTGGTGCTGATGTCATTTCCCGCCAGCATATACACACCCAGTATCGGCAAATTCGGCTCACCCACAGGCTTCTCTACTTTTGCAAAAGCCTTCATTGCAAGATCGGTCTTGTCATTCCAAACATCAATTTCAAAACCGGTAGATGTTAGCAGGTCGCGAAACGCTTGCGGCGGGACCAGAAAACTCATGGAACTGTCTTGCGCCCACGGCACGGGAAAATGCGGCGGAGTGTTTTTATTGCCGCACACTTCATACAAGACAGCGTGGCCTCCGGGCTTGAGAACACGATAGGTTTCCCCTAGCCACGACAGCTTGTCATCAACATTCATGTTCATCTGGAGTGACCAGATACCATCAAACCAATTATCATCAAATGGCAATGCCAACGCACTGCCCGCATGGAACTTGACCCGTTCCTGCATATTGAGCAATGTCGTCAACCGCACTGCTGTATCTATGTACTCATCGCTCAAATCGATGCCGGTTACCCGACAACCAGTTTCATGCGACAAGCGGCGTGTGGACCCGCCGATACCGCAACCCACATCCAGGATATGAAGGTTTGATGTAAAGCCGGACAGCTCGATGAGTTCTTTGGTTGCGGTGTCACCCCGGATATGAAACTCATCGACAGGATGAAGATCATCCAGTGTAATTTTTGATAAATCCTTGCCAAGCTTATTAAGCCCTTCAATGATCCTGTTATACAAATCATTTGGCGAGTAATAGCTGTGAATGTGTTTAATATCACTATTCATGGTCAACTTTTCGATTGAATATTTTAAAATTGTATCGGCTTGTTTTGTTAAGACAACGCGGTAAAAGTGGAAACTGTTTTTCCGTGAATTTCTTTGAAAAGGCTTTTTCGTGCCCGCGCTCTCCTGACCCTGTCCGGAAGCTTTTATTATTCCTCATTATCGTCCGAAATCTCCACCAGATCGATGGGGATGTCAGCCTCGGCCAGCATTTCGCGGGTTGTTTCGGCGGCATCTGACCAACGTTCGGCAAAGCCACCTTCCATGCAACTGGCATCGGTGACAACCCGTTTGATACCAACCTGAATGATTGCCCGGGCGCAGTCCGTACAGGGCACGTGGGTGACGTAGATGGTGCCGCCTTTCAGGGCCACGCCCATGCGCGCCGCATTGTAAATGGCATTGCGTTCGGCGTGCTCGGTCCAGTCGTATTTGGTCGGTCGGGCGTGGCGTTCTTCTTTTTCGTCATCGATGTAGCGGGGGAAACCATTATAGCCGTATGGGCCGGGGGTGCGATCCTCGCCAACGATGACCGCGCCGACCTGAGTCGAGCGATCCTTCGACCAGGTCGAGACCTCTTTGGCGAGGCGTAAAAATCTTTCGTCCCATTTGCTCATGGTCTGATTGTCGTCCAGTCGCCGGATTAATGCAACTCGGCACGCAGCTTCTGGCGGAACGTATCAATGGAAACCAATTGCCCGCCTGTGTCCACATTCCAGAACTGCCAGCCGTTGCAGGCGGGGGCCTTTTGCACATGGGCGCCGACCTGATGGATGGAGCCTCGAAAATCGGCGCTGGCGAGCGAACCATCGGCGCGAACCCTGGCCGTATGGCGGCGACGGTGGTCGCAAAGGATCGTACCGGGCTTGAGCATTCCGCGTTCAATCAGGCGACCAAAGGGGATGCGCGGCAGACTGCGTTTGGGCGGTGTGGAATAGAGGGTTTTCTCTTCATCTGAGACTTCCCGGACCATTTTGATCCGCTCCTTGGCGATTTTGACGTATTCGGATTCGCGTTCAAGGCCGATAAATTTACGCCCCAGCTTCTTGGCCACGGCACCCGTCGTTCCGGTGCCGAAGAACGGATCCAGGACCACGTCGCCAACTTCCGTCGATGACAAAATGACCCTGTACAACAGGGATTCCGGTTTTTGTGTCGGGTGCGCCTTCTGGCCATTTTTTTTCAACCGTTCGTGACCGGTGCAAATGGGCAATTCCCAGTCAGAGCGCATTTGCAGGTCATCATTGAGGTTCTTCATGGCCTCGTAATTGAACAGGTACTTGGAATCCTTGTTTTTGGCGCACCAGATCAGGGTTTCGTGTGCATTGGTGAAACGTCGACCGCGGAAATTGGGCATTGGATTGGTTTTGCGCCAGACCACGTCGTTGAGCATCCAGAAACCCATATCCTGCAATTGGCTGCCAACCCGGAAGATGTTGTGATAACTGCCGATCACCCACAATGTGCCGTTGGCTTTGAGGACCCGCCGGGCCGCCTTTAACCAGTCGCGGGTATAGTCATCATAGACCTTAAAGCTGTCGAACTGGTCCCAGTCATTGTTGACGCCATCGACGACAGTGTTGTTGGGGCGTAGCAAATCGCCGTCCAGCTGCAGGTTATAAGGGGGATCGGCAAAGACCATATCGACGGACGCCTCTGGCAGTCCGTTCATCAGATCGACGCAATTTCCCTGAAGTATTTGACCGTCTTTAGAGGATTTCCCAGAACCCATGTTTCTTGCAGGCGATACCCTTTCGCATCACCTCTCCCTGCCCAGTTATTTTCGGGCAGTCTGAGTCAGAGACGATTCGCGGTCAAGAAGTAAATGAATCCAATAGGTTAGATAAGTTTTTTGACCCTATATATAGAAGCCTGGATTCGCCCGGACTCAATATCTAGGAATTGATGATCTTGGCGATGGGCGCGAAACTGCGGCGATGGTGTTCGGTAACACCAAAATCGGCCAATCCCTGTTGATGTTTTTTGGTACCGTATCCAGCATTATGTTCCCACCCATATACCGGATATTTTTCAGCCAGTTCGGCCATAATCCTGTCGCGGCTGACCTTGGCGACAATCGACCCTGCGGCGATGGAAAGGCTACGGCCATCACC
The DNA here is from genome assembly GCA_014382375.1 of Rhodospirillaceae bacterium. Lineage (GTDB taxonomy): Bacteria > Pseudomonadota > Alphaproteobacteria > Rhodospirillales > JABHCV01 > JACNJU01. Next base: position 77,333 of record JACNJU010000119.1, on the reverse strand, counting down.
CCTGACCAGAGCTTCGCCAGGGCACGGCAGGTCCGGAAGGCGGTTGCCGTCAATCAACGCCATGCCCGGTTTGACTCCCAGATTTTCAACAGCGCGGGTCATCGCCATCATGGTTGCCGCGAGAATATTTAAGGCATCAATTTCTTCGACGCTGGCAATACCGACGCCGGTAATCGCGTGTTCCATGAGCAGGTCAAACAAGGCCTGACGTTTTTCGGGTTTTAGTTTTTTTGAATCATCAAGCCCCTGACGCAAGCTGTCGGGCAGGGTTGCCGGGTCAAGGATCGCCGCCCCGGCGACAACCGGCCCGGCCCAGGGACCGCGCCCGGCCTCATCAACGCCGCAAACCGGGCCAAGACCTTCGGCAATGGCTTCGTACTCGAACATGAAATCAGGCATGCAATATAAATATCCGAAAAATTAAAACAGCGCCATCTGATCACCAGCCTGTGGCGGCAGCCGGAAACGCCCGCAATCAAGACCCAGCTCACTGGCATTGGCAGCCGCAACACCCAATTGGCCGCAGGCCAGATGGAAGCGTTTCGATAGTAATTGCGCCAGGGGGCCGCTGCCGGTCATCCGTTTGCTAAAAGTACTGTCGTTCAGTTCGCCACCACGGTTCTGTCTGATCAAACTAAGCACATGGTCCTTCTTGCCCGGGGCGTGAACGTCGAGCCAGTCTGCGAACAGGTCTTTCAGTTCAAGCGACAGCCTGAGCAATATATATGATGCCGATACGGCCCCCGCATCAGCCCCGGCCTGCAAGATCGCTTCAAGTTCAGCGTCGTTGAGAAACGGGATCATCGGTGACGCAAAAACACTGACCGGCACCCCTGCCTGGCTCAATTCATGGATTGCCCGCAACCGCTTTTCGGGAGACGGCGCCCTCGGCTCAAGTTTGCGCGACAGATGCCGGTCAAGCGTCGTCACCGACACCGCAACCAGCGCCAGGCCCTTTTGGGCCATCGGTGCCAGAATATCAAGATCGCGTAGCACCAGGTTTGATTTGGTGACGATGGCGACGGGATGCTGGTAAGCGCTCAGAACTTCCAGCACCTGACGGGTCAGACGATGTTGGCGTTCAATAGGCTGGTAAGGATCCGTATTTGCCCCCAGCATGATGCCCTGGCAGCGGTAGCCGGGTTTTCGCAAATCCCGCTCAAGAGCCTCGACAATATTGGTTTTTGCAAACAGGCGGCTTTCAAAATCCAGGCCCGGCGACAGCCCCATATTGGCGTGGCTGGGCCTTGCGTAACAATAGGCGCAGCCATGCTCGCAGCCCCGGTATGGGTTGATCGAACGATCAAAAGGCAGGTCCGGCGATTTGTTATAGGTGATAGCGGTGCGACAGGTCTCCCTGGTCACCGTCGTTCGCAGGGGCGGCAAATCGTCTTCTTCCAAATCCCAGCCATCATCAATGGCGACCCTTTGCAAAGGTTCGTGGCGACCGGTTCGGTTAACGTGGGCGCCACGGCCCTTTTTTGGTATGTCTGCCCTGATATCAATCATAGGGAATGGTAACCCAATAACAAGAACATTTCAAGAACGCGCCCGATCAAGAAGCCACCTTCGAAAGGCGACAACGGCGGCCTGCTCCATGTTTTCCTCAGGAATTGCCAGATAATAGGCGAGGCCTGTCTGGATAGCCAGTTCGAACGGCCGGACCAGTGCCCCGGAGGCCAGATCGTCGCGAACAAGAGAGGTGTTGACCAAAGCCACCCCGTGGCCTTCCAGCGCTGCCTGCACGGCCATGTTTTCGAGCGAGAATTCCGGCCCCTTGCGCCAATCGACGCCGCTTATTCCGGCTGATTTCAACCACATGCGCCAGTCCGGATAGGCCTGGCTGTCGGTGGCATATCCCACATGCAGCAACGTATGATGGACAAGATCTTCAGGACTGTTCAGGACCAGCCTGGGGCTACAGACCGGAAAGATCTCCTCTTCAAACAGACGGTCGGCGTGATGGCCGGGGTAATCGCCGCACCCGTAACGGATCGCCACATCGATACCGTCACGACGCATATCGACAAGCGCCATGGTGGCGTCAATGCGGACCTTGAAGCCTGGGTTCTTTTCCTGAAAATCATCGAGTCTGGGGACCAGCCACTTGGCCGCGAAAGACGGTGCCGTGGTGATGGTGAAGACATCCAGTTCGCTGTGATCTGCCAAGTGGCTTGCCGCCTCTGCCAGCATGTCCAGGCCTTCGGACAATGCCGGTAAGGCGGCCTTGCCCCGTGCCGTCAGGGCCAAAGCCCTGGTCAGGCGTTTGAATAAGGGAATTCCGGCAATTTCCTCCAGCGCCTTGACCTGGTGGCTGACAGCCGCAGGGGTGACGTTCAATTCCGCCGCCGCTTTGGTAAAACTTAAATGACGGGCGGCAGCCTCGAAGGCGCGCAGGGCGTTGAGCGGTGGCAGACGACGGGACATCGTATTTATACCTTAGAATTTCTATATCATAATGTGAAAACTACTCGTTTGTACAGCCCACAAAACCCCTATATTTATTTGGTCATATCTTAATTTCCAAAACCCGTTACACATGAAAGGAATTACGTTATGATCCCTTATTTCCTGCTCTCCCGCGATCGCACCGCTTTCGATCAAATGCTCAGCGAAGGTAGACTCCACCCCCGCACCCAAAGCCGCTTGCCCACCATTTCACCGGCAACAAGTCTTTCAGACATGATCAGCAGCGGTACTTTCCATGGCCTCAGCGCCATTGAGCGTGGATGGATGCGCCTGGGTTCCGTTTTGCGGAGATAAAACGCCAAAAAATGTGCTAAACGTGGGGCATGTGGACCAAAGACCGCCCCATACTGAGCATCGTTATTCCGACCCTCAACGAAGGGGGCAATATCGGCGCGACCATCGACTCCTTAAAGAAAAGCGGCATCAGGTGCCGTTATGACATTATCGTTGTCGATGGTGGGTCAACCGACGCCACCATTGAAGAAGCCCGCGCCCGCGGCGCCGATATCGTCGAAAGCGAACCGGGGCGCGGCACCCAACTGGCGGCCGGCGGAAGACACGCCAAGTGCACCTGGTTGTTATTCCTCCATGCCGATACCGAACTGGCCGCCGGTTGGTACGATGAAGTCGAGTCTTTCATGCAGGACGAGGATCATTATCGCCACGCCGCCACCTTCAGCTACCTGCTGGATGACGACAGCCCGGCGGCAAACGTTCTTGAAGCCATCGTCAACCTGCGGACCCGGATGCTTGCCCTGCCCTACGGCGATCAGGGCTTGTTTCTCAGCCGTGCTTTTTACCGCGACCTGCACGGCTATGCCCATCTTGACATCATGGAAGATGTCGAGATTATCCGACGTATTGGCCGCGCCCGCCTACATATTTTTAAAACCTGCGCCATCACCTCTGCCGATAAATACCGGCGCGATGGTTATATTTTCAGACCTCTGAAAAATCTTCTTTGTCTGCTGCTTTTTTTTCTAGGGCTTTCACCACGCCTGATTGCGAAAATTTACCGATGAGCGGCGAGCGTCATCTCGTTGTTTTTGCAAGGGAACCAGTGTTGGGCAGGGTCAAGGGCCGCCTCGGCCGTGACATCGGGGTCTTCGCCGCCACCCGGTTTTACAGACAAACCCTCGCCATCGTCCTAAACCGCCTGAGCCGCAACCGGCGCTGGCGCTGTTGGCTGGCGCTCAGCCCTGACAGCGCAATCATCCGACATCGCTTTTGGCCCAAATCCTTCCGTCCCCTCAAACAGGGGGTGGGGGATATTGGCGAACGCATGAAAAAAGCCATGGCGCAGATGCCACCGGGACCGGTGGTTATCATCGGCACCGATGTGCCCGACATCACTGGCGGCCATATTAAAACCGCCTTCAAGGCTTTGGGCAATCACGATGTCGTCTTCGGGCCTGCGGCGGATGGCGGCTACTGGCTGGTTGGCGCCAGACGCACGCCCGCCACCCCCGATATTTTTTCCGGCGTGCGGTGGTCAAGCCAACACACGCTGCAAGATTCATTAACAAAGCTGCGTAAAGAAGGCTGCAAAGTGGCTTTGCTGGAAACCCTGAATGATATCGACGATGGTGCGGCCTTCGCAAAGTGGAGCAGGTCTAAAAATAAGTGCGTATAGAACCAACACCCTTTATATTTTTCCAGGGGGAAAACAGGGTGCCGATCCATCACCCGCCATGAGCGCAAACAGGGAACAAATGAATTTCTTAAAAAACACCCACATCAACAAAATTGGCTGGGTATTTATCTTTTCCGTGCTGGTCACTGGTGGCCTGTTCGCCGCCAGTTCACTGATCACCATCGACAACATTTCGACAATCAAGAAAACCTGGGACAGCTTCGAGGAAAGTCGTTCGGAAAAGGCCGCCGCCTTGAGCGCCTTGCGCAAGGAAATCGGATATGGCGGCATGATCCATCAATTCAAGAATTTCGTCCTGCGCCATGATGAGGAACACATTCGCATCGTCAACGCCAAGCTTGGCGGCGCCGCATCGGCTATAGCACGCTACCAGGCACTGGACCTGAATGTGTCAGAACAGGGGGCGATCAACAATATTCAGAATATGCTGGACGCCTACAGCCGGGCGCTTTTACTAGCGGCTGATCTGGTTGCCCAAGGCAAGGCGCAAGCCGAAATTGACGCCATAGTGCGGGTTAATGATAGCGCCGCGATCAAAGGGCTTGATACATTGGATAAGGAGGTCAGCCGACTTTCAGGTGCCAACAAAACCAGATCCAGCAAATCCCAGGCCGTCGCAAATTTGCGTAAAGCCATGGGCTACGGCGGCATGATCCATAACTTCAAAAATATGGTCCTTCGAAACGACCCTCAAACAAAAGACCGCGCTGAGCAAGCGATCACCGCCGCCCTGAAGGTCATAAACCTGTATTCAGAACGATCTTCCCTAAGCGATATCGAACGACTGGCGCTAAAGAACATCAGCGGCGTTCTCAACGCCTACCATAGCGCCCTGGAAAAAGTTGATAATCTTGCCAGGGAGGGGAACTCACCAGCGGTCATTGATCGCGCGGTCAAAATCGACGACACCCCTGCCCTTAAGGGTTTTGACGACCTGACAAGGGAAATATCCCGTCAAAACAATATCGAGGCTGACATGGTCAACACCGCGCTGGCCTTGGTTGTTTCGGTCATCAAGGCAGCCGATCTGATCATGCTGGTCATCATATCGCTGCTGATCTTTACAGTCCTGTGGTTGATCCGCATCATGATTACCGGCCCGATCGCGTGTATGACCGACGTTATGACACGCCTGGCCGCCGGTGATCTTGAACTTCAGGTTCCGGGCAAAGAGCAGACCAACGAAATCGGCGAGATGGCGCGGGCCGTCGAAATTTTCCGAAATACCGCCATAGAACGAAAGGTCGCCGAGCAATCCCTGCGAGACCGCGAACAACGCCTGAGCGCCATTCTTAATAATGTGGTCGATGGCATCGTCACAATCGACATAAATGGCATGATCGAAACCTTCAACCCGGCGGCTGAAAGAATATTCGGCTATAAAAACGAGGACGTGATTGGCAAGAATGTGAAATGCCTGATGCCAGAGCCTTATCACAGTGAGCATGACAGTTATCTGCAAAACTATTGGGATACCCATGAGGCCAAAATCATCGGCATTGGGCGGGAAGTCACGGGCCTGCATAAAGATGGCTCGACTTTCCCGATAGAATTGTCGATCAGCGAAATGGATGTCGGCGGCGTTCCGATGTTCACTGGCCTCGTGCGCGATATTACGGAGCGCAAGAAGGTCGATCGGGCGAAGGCTGAATTTGTCTCGACAGTCAGCCACGAGTTGCGCACCCCGCTAACCTCGATCAAAGGATCCCTCGGTTTGATCCGTTCGGGCGCACTTGGTGAACTTCCTGACAAGCTCCATTCAATGATGGACATTGCCTATAACAACAGCGAGCGCCTGGTGCTGCTCATAAACGATATCCTCGATATGGAAAAAATCGAGGCCGGCAAGATGACTTTTACCATGCGAACAACCGACATAACAGCCCTTCTCGAAGACGCTATTGAAGCCAACAAGGGTTATGGCGACGAACATGGTGCGACTTTCGTTTTTGCGGGGGGAGATAAAAATATCATGATACTTGGCGACAAGGATCGCCTGATGCAGGCCCTCACCAACCTGATGTCCAACGCCGCCAAGTTTTCCCCCGATGGCGAACAGGTCAAATTGGCGATCAGCGACGAAGGTGACTTTATCCGCATTTCCGTAAAGGATAACGGACCGGGCATACCCGAAGAATTCAGGGATACTATTTTTGAAAAATTCTCCCAGGCCGACTCCTCGGACACACGCAAGAAGGGCGGTACTGGACTCGGCCTTAGCATCACCCGGGCAATCGTCGAAAAACACGGCGGCACCATTGATTTTGAATCGGTCGCCGGCCAGGGGTGTACCTTTTTTATAGATCTTCCGAAACTTGTAGAGCGTAGCGCAATCATGACCCCTGAAGAAGGGGCGGATAGCCTGTATCGCGTATTAATATGTGAGGATGATCCGGAAATTTCGACAATTCTTGAGCAGATGCTCGGTTACGCAGGATACCAAACCCGAACCGCAACGGACGCGGCCATGGCAAAAAGATTGCTTGAGGAAGAACCTTTCGACGCCATGACCCTTGATTTGGGGTTGCCTGATCAAAGCGGAATTTCCCTGCTGAGGGAACTAAAGGCAAATCCCAAAACAGCGGATATTCCGATCATCGTCATCTCTGCGACAGCCATGGAAGGCAAGCAGGAATTAAACGACGATACCATCAACATTATCGACTGGGTCGAAAAACCATTTGATGCGCAGTTGCTCATCGATCAATTGGGTGACGCGATCAAAATGCCTTCGGGGGACAGGCCGCGCATTCTACATGTCGAAGATGACCAAAGCATTCTTGAGATCGTCAAATCCCTGGTTGAAAAGAACGCCGATATTATCCCCGCCATGACCATAGCCAAGGCCAGAATGATATTGCAGCATGAAACGTTTGATCTTGTTATTCTTGACCTGACGCTACCTGACGGGGATGGCGAAACCCTGCTACCCCTGCTGCACAAGGCAGACCGGCCAGCAACTCCGGTGATCATTTTTTCGGCTCGCGACGCATCAGGTGAAACGGAAGATACAATCAACGCTGCACTGGTCAAATCACAGACTTCAAATGAAGACCTTTTAAGCATCATTAAATCAACGATCAAAGCAACGCAGAATAGAGACTAGGGAACGTTACCGGGCAAGAACAGCTCAACTCTCGCCGGTCCACGTTCAAGCATCCGGATGTTATCGTCGTTGTCGGTTTCCTGCACCGTATCGGCCGCCATTTCCCCTTGGAATGATATGGAGGTCGAATTATTTTTTCATGACAACATTGAAATTAGGCGAGTAGACAGGTTAGAGTGTCTTTAACAATCATAGGGGGCATTCATGTACACGGGCGTTCTATATGGCATCATTGCATTGCTCGCTGTGCTTTCCTTGTTGTTGTATCTCGTTGTTCGGATATTGAGCACACGAGCCCAGTCTCACATGAGGGAAAAAATGCGGCAGGATCTGGATACTCTTGATCATTTATCCATGCCGACGCAAGGTGCTCCGGCTCCATCACTGAGTGGCGAGGCAAATACTTTCGCTCAAGCACCGATTGATGCCGACGACTCATTCACCCCTTCCCATTTAACTTGAATTTAGCCCTCCACAACGCCTTGGTGTGCCCCGCCTGGGCTGGCTAAAACCCCGCAAGGTCACCATGCCACCCGCATATCCGCTGTTATTGCCAGTCCAGGATGACCTTTCCGGAATTTCCTGACACCATGGCATCGAACCCTGCCTGAAAATCATCGACCTTCAGGCGATGGGTGATGATGCCTGACAGGTCAAGCCCGCCCTGAACGAAGGCAATCATTTTGTACCAGGTCTCGAACATCTCGCGGCCATAAATGCCCTTGATGTTAAGCATTTTGAAAATGATTTTGTTCCAGTCAATTTCAAAAGCCGCCGGGGCAATTCCCAATACGGCGATCCTGCCGCCATTGTTCATCTTATCGATCATATCGCGAAAGGCCGGCGCGGCCCCCGACATCTCAAGGCCGACGTCAAAACCTTCTGTCATCCCAATCGATTTCATCACATCGGCCAGATCTTGCTTCGAGGTATCAATGGTATTTTTCAAGCCCATTGTGCGCGCCAGTTCCAGTTTCACCGGATTAATGTCGGTGATCACAACATTTCTGGCTCCTGACCTTCCGGCAACCATGGCCGCCATGATGCCAATGGTTCCGGCCCCCGTAACGAGCACATCCTCACCAACCAGGTCAAAGCTTAAGGCTGTATGAACAGCGTTGCCAAAGGGGTCAAGAATGGCCGCTATTTCATCAGGCACATCGTCGGGGATAACGACCACATTGTGTTCAGGGATCGATAGAAATTCGCCGAATGCCCCCGGTCGATTGACACCAACGCCAATGGTGTTGCGGCACAATTGACCGCGCCCGGCACGACAGTTTCGGCATACTCCACAAACAATGTGGCCTTCCCCCGAAACGCGCTGGCCGACGTGATACTTCTTCACTGCCGAACCAATATCAACAATCTTTCCGTAAAATTCATGGCCGACAACCATCGGCACGGGAATGGTTTCCTGGGCCCAGGCATCCCAGTTATAGATATGCATGTCCGTGCCACAAATTGCGGTCTTTTTCACCTTGATCAATACATCATTAGGGCCCGGTTCTGGAACAGGGACCTGTTCCAGCCATATGCCTGCCTCCGGTTTTGCCTTTACCAATGCTTTCATTGTGTTTGCCATGACAAAATCCTAATCAATAATTTCAAGATCACGCCCGACCTCGACAAAGGCCTGGATGGCGCGGGCCACTTCATCAGGGCTGTGAGCCGCTGACATCTGGGTGCGAATTCTCGCCTCGCCTTCAGCCACCACGGGGAAGGTAAAGCCGACGACATAAATACCTTTTTCGAGCATCCTTGCGGCCATTTCCTTGGCCAAAGTCGCCTCACCCAGCATTACCGGGATGATCGGGTGGCCCGATCCGGCAAGGCTAAATCCAGCCTTGGTCATTTCTGTCCTGAACTGGTTGCTGTTGGCCAAAAGCCGGGCCCGCAGATCATCGCCATTCTCAATCAGATCAAAAGCCGTTAAGGACGCCGCCGCAATCATCGGGGCAAGGGTATTGGAAAAAAGGTAAGGGCGCGATCGCTGACGTAGCCAATCGATGACTTCCGCCTTGCCCGCGGTGTAGCCACCTGATGCCCCACCAAGGGCTTTTCCCAGGGTACCGGTGATGATATCGACGCGCCCTTCGACTCCGCAGTATTCAACAGAGCCCCGGCCCCTGGAACCGACAAAACCAACGGCATGACTGTCATCGACCATGACCATGGCGTCATATTTTTCCGCCAGATCACAAATTCCCGGCAAATTGGCAATGACACCATCCATTGAGAAAACGCCGTCCGTAGCAATCAGCTTGTAGCGCGCCCCAGATGCCGCTTTCAGTTGTTCTTCAAGGGCATCCATATTGTTGTTGGCATAGCGATAGCGCCCGGCCTTGCACAGACGAACACCATCGATAATCGACGCATGATTAAGCGCATCGGAGATAATCGCATCCTGATCATCAAACAAGGTTTCAAACAGGCCCGTATTGGCATCGAAGCAACTGGAATATAGAATGCTGTCTTCCATGCCCAGAAACGTTGAAATCCTCGCCTCCAGTTGTTTGTGCTCTTCCTGGGTGCCACAAATAAAGCGCACCGAGGACATGCCGTAACCATAACGCTCGAGCGCCGCCTTACCGGCAGCGATCAGATCTTCGTTGCTCGCCAAACCAAGATAGTTATTGGCACAGAAGTTCAGAACCCGCTGGCCGGAATCAATGTTGATTTCACCGGCCTGTCTGGAGGTTATAACATGTTCGGACTTGTAGAGACCGGAGGTCTTCAATACGGCGAGTTTAGCGGTCAGATCGTCAATAAAGCTCTGATTCATGAAATCTATTCTTTCTGCAAATCCTGAAGATCCGCCTGCTTCATAATGTAGCGGGCGGTCATCAAATCGAGATGGGCACCGCCGCCATTCTTAAAGAGCGTGATCTCCTCTGGCGACCTGCGTCCACCCTGCCCGGCGGCAAGATCGTACAGGTCGGCCACAACATCATCTTCGCTGATCGCCCCGTTTGAGATTGGGACCATCAACTCACCAATATGGTTTAGCGTGGTTTCCCGGGAGTCAACAAAGACGCAGGCTTTTGCCATCAGCACATCATCAGCTTCGCGCATGTGCGGCGTGAACGCCCCGACAAGATCCACATGGGTGCCCGGTGTTATCCAGTCGCCCCTGATGATCGGTTCGCTTGCCATGGTGGCGGCGGCAACGATGTCTGATTGGCTGGCGCTTTTGGGCAAATCTTCACAAATCGCCACCTTGATACCTTCCCCGGCCAATTCTGCAACGAGGGCATCCGCCCTACCCGGCGTACGGTTCCATAGCTCGATATCTTCAAGGGCCGGAAAGACTTCAACGTAGGCCCTGACCAAATCACCGGCAACCGCCCCGGCACCCAGAACCAATAACTTTCGAGCCTCTGGCCGGGCCAGAATTCTGGCCCCGAGAACCGAATCCGCTGCCGTTTTCCAGCGGGTTACCAAGGCGCTGTCCAAAACAGCTTCCATCCTGCCCTCAACATCGTCAAAGACCATCATCGCCCCGTGAATGGCCGGCAGTCCCCGGCCCGGATTGGCCGGAACGACGGTTACCGACTTGGTGGCAAAACCAAGCCCGTCAATGTGGGCCGACCGGCTGAGGTACGAATCGTCTTTTCGTTGCATCAGGACGTCAGCTATTTCGGCGCGTGGCCGTTGGTGCCCGGCTTCGATAGCGTCGGCAACGCCGCTCCATGTCAATCGATCCTCAATGGAACCCGCTTCAATCAGAACTGTCATTTTGCTACCTAATTCGTTGCCATCAATGTTGCACATACCGGGCTTTTTTTAATAGTGGTGGTGCTGCCAGACCCATGCGCACCGGCCTCAGTATGGCAATAACATGAGCCCCATAGCTATCTCTGTTTTTTGGGGGTTAATCGAACACTTTTTATGTGTCACAAATTTAAGAATGTCCGGTTCTGGTTGCCTGACCAATTTGGCATGGATATAAAGTTCTATTGCCGTTTTCGCCTTAATACATTCATATAAATGAAACCCGGTGGAGGAATGACACGTCATGTTGTTTTGTCTCTATTTTGGAGTGGCGACAGATGCCGAAGTTAAAGATATTTTTGGGTGATTTAAGCTATATCAACCCTCAAAATCGCTTCAATCTGTTCGTGCCGCTAAACATCGGCTATGTCGCAGCGTATACAAAAAAGCTCTACGCCGAAGACATAGAAATTACCCTGTTCAAAGATCCGGATCTGATGCTTGAGCAGATTAATATCCAAAAACCCGATGTGTTAGGCCTGTCATTTTACTATTGGAATACAGATCTAAACAAGGCCATGACTCAGAAGGCAAGGGATGTTCTGGGCGAGAAATTGCTTGTCGTTTGGGGCGGCCCTTCTGTTGATACAGAGCCCGCACCACAGTCCAGACTTTTTGACAGGTTCCCCCACGTTGATGCCTTTATTGCCAATGAGGGCGAGTTGGGATTTGCCGCCCTGATTGGCGAAAGACTGTCAAATGACAAAAAAAATATGTGGCAAGCGCCGATTGACGGCGTCGTATTCCATCAGTGCGGTGAACTCGTGAGGGGCACTGCTGTCGGATTGTCTCTCGATCTTGCTGAGTTGAATTCACCATATCTGACAGGGTTAATGGACCCGTTTATCGGGGGCGACTATCTGGCGGAACTGCAAACCTCACGGTTATGTCCCTACACCTGTACTTTTTGTGTTTCCGGCAAGAACCGCGGGAAGTTACGCGCCTTTCCCTATCAACAGGTGATCGATGAAATAGCTTTCATTGTTGATCATTATAAAGACAAGCCGTACCTGCCAATGCATCTGGTTGATGAAAACTTTGGAATCATTGAACGAGATGGCGAATTGTCTGATGTGATATTGGAAAGCTCCAGGACGCAGGGTTACCCCAAGGGTATATATTTTTATAACGACAAGCGTTTTGGCGATACCGCAAAAAAAGTTATCGGCAATCTGGGCAATATGACGCTGTATGGGATGGCCCTTTCCCTGCAAACGGAGAATCCGGATACCTTAAAAGAGATCAAGCGGCGAAATTTAACCTCCGAACAACTCGATGAAGCCATCCAATGGGCCTCATCCAAAGGTCTGAATTCCACAACCGAGTTGATTTTTGGCCTGCCCTATGAAACCAGGGACAGCTTCATTCAGCTGTTGAATAATGCCCTGGACCGTGGTTTTGACTCCATAAATATCAATAATTTAATAATGTTGGATGGCGTCGAAATGGCGCGGGATGGGTATCGCGAAAAGCACGACGTTCAATCCCGGTTTCGACTTATTAATGCCAACCAGGGTTTTTTGGACGATGTATTTTGCGTTGAGTTAGACGAAGTGGTTGTTTCAACAAATTGCTTTTCCTTTGACGACTTCAAATTCATGCGACGTTTGAATTTCATGTTTTACGCTATATTCTCACTGGGGTTTTACACATGGTTCTTTCAGTTTGTCCGCCATTCCAGCATCCCGCTGGTCGAATTTATCGGCCATTTATTTTCAACCAAAAGTCCTAATTCATCGATTGCCAATTGGACAAACTTTGTCGAAAAATTTGAAACTGCTGCATTGGCAGAGCTTCACAACTCACCAGAAGCTGCCAGGCAAGCGGCTTATAAATCATTCTGCGAAAACGGCAATCAGGTGCCGCCCCCTACACTGTTAAATGTTTCATTCGGAGCGAAGCTTATTTGCCTGGACAAGGATTGGATCGCCTCGGCTTTGGTTGACTCATTGGAGAATTTTATTGACCGGATGGAAAATCCATCCTTGTTTGAGACAGCTAACACACTGATCAACTTGTGCCATCAAGAGCGTATAAATCTCAAAGACAGGAAAATCCCCTCGGCAATTATCTGCGATTATGATTTGCCAAGTTGGAAAAAGGACAAATTCAGGCGTTCGTTAGAGCATTATAAAACCGCGCCCAAAGCCCTGAAATTTAGTGAAGACCCAGAGTTTGTTGCTAAATTTCCTGAATTTTTGAAATCATTTTCCGAGCATCACACAACAGAACTTTATTTTCAGGCGCTTCAGTTCATGGTCCCCAGATCACACCTTAAATACAATTTATCGTTTGATACTGATTAATATCCCGATGGCGCCTGTTGGTTAAAAGGCGAAGTCCCAGCCTATGGCGTGGAATTCCTTTGGGAGGTGGTTGTTTATTGGTTTTAGCCTGAAAATGGGGTTCGCTTGATTGCTATTTGATTGCTGAAAATGAAAAGGGGCTAGCGTTATAAACGCTAACCCCTTGAAAAATGGAGCGGGCGATGGGATTCGAACCCACGACTTCAACCTTGGCAAGGTTGCGCTCTACCCCTGAGCTACGCCCGCATATGTACTGCGGTGCGCGATAATACTTAAAGCCGTGGGCTTTGCAAGCCCCATCATGACTGACAAAAAAAAGGGGGGCTGGTCATGGCTTGCACGCGGTCTTATGATCGCCGCCATGGACGCCACATCAGACACCGTACTCAAGCGATTGGAAGATCTGGGGATTGCTTCCCAGACGCACACACACGCCCCGGTTTTCACCGTTAAAGAGTCCCAGGCCCACTGCAGTCACCTTCCAGGCGGGCACTGCAAGAACCTGTTTTTAAAGGATAAAAAAGGAGCGCTATGGCTGGTCGTTACCCTAGATGAACGGCCCATCGATATGAAGGAACTGCGCCACAAGATCGGCTCACACCACCTGTCTTTCGGCAAGCCCGATCTTTTGCGCGATGTGTTGGGCGTCGAGCCGGGATCGGTCACCCCGTTTGCCCTGATTAACGATAAAGAGGTTCAAGTCCGGGTCGTTCTTGATAAGGAGATGATGACAATGGAATTGCTCAACTATCACCCCCTGACCAACACCATGACAACAGCCATTGGCCCTGAGGATTTGCTGACCTTTATCCGTGACACCGGCCACGAGCCCGATCTGGTCGACCTATAATAATACCTTGAAATTTTACCTTGCCCCTTGCGGCAACGAAAGAAAGCCGCCATTTATGTGGCGCAATACCTGTTTATGACTTTTAATGAAAGCGGCCAGGACGATGATTATCGAGCAAGACGGCACCCCCATTAATGATATGCCCGCAGCTGGCGAACTGATCAAGAACAGCGATGTCTCGACTTTTGTTGTCGATGTGGTTGAGCAATCCAAAACCGTGCCGGTCATTGTCAATTTCGGCTCGCCGCGAAGCGCGCCTTGCATGCAACTGACCGCAACACTCGAAAAGCTTGTCAGTCTGGGCGGTGGTATCGTCAAAATGGTCAATGTCAATGTCGATGAAAATCAACAGCTGGCCGCTCAGCTACAGGTGCAGACGGTGCCAACGGTTTTCGGCTTCAAGCACGGCCAGCCCATCGACGCCTTCGCTGGCGTCCAGCCTGAAAGTCAGGTCAAGGCTTTTATCAAGCGCCTGACCGGCGACGCCAAGGCACCCATAGAAGAAGCGCTGGAACAGGCCAGGGCGCTGCTCGATGACGGCGCGCCCGAACAGGCCAGCGCCATTTACGCCCAGGTCCTCGCCCAGGAACAATCCAGCGGCCCCGCCATTGCCGGTCTGATCCGTTGCTACCTTGCTGCAGGCGAGATCGAGCACGCCAAGTCCCTTATTGAAGGACTTGAGGAATCGACCCTGAAGGACGGCGACGTTCAGGCCGCCATGACCGCCTTGGAGTTGGCAGAAGCCGGTGGCGCGGGTGGCGACAGTGAAGAGTTCCGCGCGAAGCTGGCGGCCAACGATAATGACCATCAGGCCCGCTTCGATCTTGCCATGAGCCTCTATGGTGCCGGAAATGCAGAGGAGGCGCTTGAGCAATTGCTTGAAATTATCCGCCGTGATCGGGCCTGGAATGACGACGCGGCGCGCCAACAGATGTTGAAAATTTTTGAAGCCCTGGGCCATTCTGATCCGGTAACGGCCGAGGCCCGTCGCAACCTTTCAACGGTGCTGTTCTCATGAAAATGGAATTTCGGTCATGACCGGCGCATATGGTGATCTGGGGATCAGCGGGTTTCCCGATGTTATCGCCCTGTTCCCCTTAAGCGGCGCTCTGTTACTGCCGCATGGCCATTTGCCGCTTAATATTTTTGAGCCGCGTTATCTTGGTATGGTTGAGGATGCCTTGGGTAACGGTCGGGTTATTGGCATGGTTCAACCGCTAGGCGTTTGCACCGACCCGGTTCCTGACAACACGCCGCTTTATCCCATCGGTTGCGCCGGACGCATTGTCTCCTTCGAAGAAACCGAAACCGGACATCTGTTTATTGCCCTTCGTGGCCTTTGCCGTTTTCGCATCGATAGCGAGCTTGCCCTTGAGCAAGGCTACCGCCGGGCCCATGTCGATTATAGCGCCTTCGCAGCCGATATCCGCGAAGACGAAGGGTCAATTCCTGATCGTCCACGCCTGATCGGCGCCGTTCGCCAGTTTTTTGAATTGAAAGACATTGAAGTCGACTGGCAAGCCATTGAGGAAGCCAGCGACGAAACCCTGGTCACCTCGCTGGCCATGATCTGTCCCCTGCCGGCCAGGGAAAAACAGGCCCTGCTGGAAACGCCAGGTTTATCAGAGCGTGGTGAATTGCTATCATCATTGATGGAAATGGCTTTGCTCGAAGATAGTGATCAGTCTGGGCCCTTTCGTCATTAATTTCCTTAATCCAGGACCTTACATTCTTTTTCTGACACCCCATATAAACGGATCAAAACCATGAACCAACGCACCGTCGACGCCAAGTTGCTTGAAATTCTGGTCTGCCCCTTGACCAAGGGGCCGCTGACCTATGATGAGCAGGCACAGGAATTAATCAGCGAAAGCGCCAAGCTTGCTTATCCCATCCGCGATGGCATTCCGATCATGCTGGTTGATGAGGCCCGTGAATTATCTTAAACGCCGCCCATTATTGAGGATATAATTTTTAAATGAGTGACTACAGCCAGCAACACAAGCCCACCGAAATCCGCCTGAAATCCAAAGAAAAAATCCTCGAACTGGATTTTGAAGACGGTGCAACTTTTTCCCTGCCCGCCGAATTGCTCAGGGTCGAAAGCCCGTCGGCTGAGGTTCAAGGCCATAGCCCGTCGCAAAAGCAGGTTGTCGCCGGCCGCCGTCATGTCGGCATCATGGGTGTCGAGCCCGTCGGCAACTACGCCATTTCCATCAAGTTCGATGACCTGCACGACACCGGCATCTACACCTGGGACGCCCTGTATGCCTTTGGCAAAAATCAGCAAGCAATCTGGGAAGGGTATTTGGAAGAGTTGGAATCAAAGGGTTTGAGCAGAGATCCATAATATTTTATTCCTCAAGCGCCAGGCGGGACCGTCCGGCCCCTTGGCTCGCCGCATAAGCGGCGGCCCGCAGTCGCGGGCTTGGTGAAACAAGAATTTATGGCGACAGGATTTTCTCCTGTCGCCATTTTTATTTTGACTTCCAGAGGCCTAAGCCAAGAGAGCGGCGCGAACGCCCGGCGTCTGAGGGGGAAATTAAAGCCTTTCCCCGCGCATCAATCTTGGCAAATCACCAGCCAGTCCCATGGCGTGCTCCATGAACACCTTCTTTAAGGGCGGCATTCTGTTGACTGCGGCGAGCCCTAGGTCGCGGGCCAGTCGCACCGGTATCACGTCATTTGAAAACAGCCTGCTGAGGAGGTCGGTCATGGCCAGCATCAGGGTATTGTCGAAGCGCCGCCAGCGCTCGTATGACTCGAGCACCGTACCAGCGCCGGGATCCAGCCCCAATCGCCTGGCATCGGTCAGAACCTCGGCCAGAACCGCCACATCGCGAAGCCCCATATTCAGGCCCTGCCCTGCGATCGGGTGCATGGCGTGGGAGGCGTCACCGGCCAACACCAACCGGTGGTCAACGGCACGCTCGGCGAATTGCAGTGAAAGCGGGTAGGCCCAGCGCGGTCCGACGACTTCCAGACGTCCCAGAAAATCACCAAACCGCTCTTCAAGCTCAGCCAAAAAGGCGTCGTCATCCAGCGCCATCAATTCGGGCGCCAGCTCTTCACGCTCTGTCCAGACAATGGAAGAGCGGTTGTCTGGTAATGGCAAAATGGCAAATGGCCCTGCAGGAAGGAAGCGTTCGTGGGCGACATTATCATGTGAAAATTCATGGGCGACGGTGCAAACGATACCGGCTTGCCTGTAGGACCAATTGGTGATCGATATCCCCGCCTGCTCACGGGTTGGCGACTTGCGACCTTCCGCGCCAATGACCAGCCGGGCTTTGATGGTGCGACCGTCTGCCAAAGTGGCGCGTACATCCCCGGGATTGCGCTCCAGGGCATCAATACGGGCCGGGGCCAGCAGGGTAAGATTATCCAGGTCCGTGAAACGACTCGCCAGGGCCGTGCGAATCACGCGGTTTTCGACCATATAGCCGAATGCCTCGGCACCAACGTCGCGGCGGTCGTAGTGGAGAAAAAATAGCGAGTCACCGTCGGTAACACGGATCTCCTTGATCGCCGCACTCGCCTTCTCCATTGAACTCCACAAACCAAGACCTTCGAGAACCCGCTGGGAAGAAAGCGCAATTGCCGAGGCGCGCCCGTCAAAGGCGGCATCCAGGCCATCAGCAGGGTCTTGGGCGTCAACGACAATCACCGACAAACCGCCCATGGCAAGGCCACAAGCCAAGGTGCCGCCAACCAGCCCGCCACCGGCGATCAGGACGTCTGCTTGTATTTCGGGACCGGAGCCGCTGCGTACCATTTTTATTCCACTTCGGTATGATTAAAAAATAAGCAAATAAAAATTATGATTAAAAAATATGCAAAATGTCAAAGTCGCCTACACATCCCTACTCGTGAGTATACGTCTTAATAAGCTGTTTTTAAACACTATTTTCTCGAATTCTCGAATCTGGCACGGACCTTGAAATAGGAGGACCGAAATCACTGTGCAGGGCTTTTGATCCCTGTGCAAGGGAACTTCAAAAACAAGGCCCGCCAACCAGGTGGGGTCGCGAAACCAAACAAAGGGATCAAGCGTTATGAAGCTGATCATGGCAGTTATCAAACCTTTCAAGCTCGACGATGTGCGGGCGGTCCTCTCGGACCTTGGCGTCGAGGGCATGACGGTAAGCGAAGTCAAAGGCTTTGGCCGGCAAAAAGGACATGCCGAAATCTATCGCGGAGCAGAGTACACCGTTCACTTTCTGCCCAAGGTGAAACTGGAAATCGCCGCCAAAGACGACATGGTCGAAACCATTGTCGAGGCCATCAAGACAACCGCCGAAACCGGCAAAATCGGCGATGGCAAGATTTTCGTCTACGACATTTCATCGGCGATCCGCATCCGGACCGGCGAAACAGACAACGAAGCCCTGTAGGCAAAGGATAAATTCAATGAATATTCAGAAAAACAAAAGACGCCTTGGCGCTGTTGCCGCGATGACCGCCACGGGGCTTGCAATTTTCACCGCTTCTTCAGCCACCGCCGGAGAGCTCACTGAAACCCAGTATATTCTCAATACATTCTCGTTTCTGGTTCACGGCTTCTTGGTGATGTTTATGGCCGCTGGTTTCGCCATGCTGGAATCAGGACTGGTGCGCTCCAAGAACACTGCCACCATCTGTCTTAAAAACATCGCCCTTTATTCCATCGCCGGGCTGACCTTTTATATCATCGGTTACAACCTGATGTATGCCGGTGTTGATGGCGGTTATATGGGTAGTTTCCAAATCTGGGGCGGTGACAACGCCGACGCTTTGGCCGGAAACTTCGACGGTGGTTACGCCGCCGAATCCGACTGGTTTTTCCAGATGGTGTTTGTCGCCACCGCCGCCTCAATCGTCTCAGGCACGTTGGCTGAGCGTATCAAGTTGTGGCCGTTCCTGGCTTTCGTCGTCATCCTGACGGCCGTCATTTATCCCATTCAGGGGGCCTGGCAATGGGGCGGCGGCTGGTTGTCCGAAGCCGGTTTTTCTGACTTTGCAGGCTCGACACTGGTTCACTCTGTCGGTGGCTGGGCGGCCCTCACAGGCGCTCTCATTCTCGGTGCCCGCAAAGGCAAGTACACATCTGGTGGCATCCACCCGTTACCCGGCGCAAATTTGCCGCTGGCGACGCTTGGAACCTTCATCCTGTGGCTTGGCTGGTTTGGCTTTAACGGTGGCTCGCAACTGGCCCTGGCCAGCGCTGCGGATGCCATCGCTATCTCGACCATCTACATCAACACCAACATCGCCGCAGTCGGTGGCGTCCTGGCGGCAATGGTGCTGACCCAGCTTGTCTACAAAAAGGTTGATCTTTCCATGGCCCTGAACGGCGCTATCGCCGGGCTGGTCTCGATCACCGCAGGTCCCGACAGCCCGGCCATGGGGCAGGCGTTACTTATTGGCGCGGTCGGTGGCGCTCTTGTCGTTTTCCTGGTGCCGTTGCTTGACAAGTTCAAGATCGACGACGTGGTTGGTGCCATTCCGGCTCACCTGGGCGCTGGTATCTGGGGCACGCTGGCGGTACCGCTAACCAATGCCGATGCCAGCTTTGCGGCCCAAATAACAGGTGTTGTCGCCATCGGTGGCTTCGTCATTGTCGCCTCTACCATTGCCTGGCTGGCGCTCAAATTCACCGTCGGCATCCGGGTCAGCGAAGAAGACGAAATGCTGGGCCTCGATCAGGCCGAACTGGGCATGGAGGCTTATCCGGAATTTGGCAGGGGTTCCCAGTCCCTCTAACACTCCCCACTGACCCTGCCAAAGATCACACGGCCCGTAAGGTGAAGACCTTGCGGGCCGCGTTTTGCTTAAATTTTACCCATGGCTTCGACAGCTGCCCTAATTTTCAGCAATTTGCCCCGTTTCGACCTTGAAATGAAATTGCCTTTTGTGTGACCTTTCCCTTGCCCCACAAGGGCTACAGGGCTTTGTCTGTGGGTTGGCACGGTTCTTGTAGTCTTTGCGCGCAGAATAGTAATTTTGGCTGGCCACATTTCCCGGGGGAGAAGAGAGAATGGAAGCAATCAAATCGGGTGCGGATGTCTTTTTCGTGCTCCTCGGGGCGGTCATGGTGCTGGCAATGCACGCAGGCTTCGCTTTTCTTGAAGTCGGCACCGTGCGTCGCAAAAATCAGGTCAACGCCCTGGTTAAAATCATCGTCGACCTGGCGATGTCGACCGTTGTTTACTTTTTCATCGGCTATATGGTCGCCTACGGCGTCAACTTCCTCTACAGCGCCAAGGACTTGATCGGCGGCGCAGGTGAAGGCTACGCGTTTGCCGCCAGTGGCTATGATCTGGTGAAATTCTTTTTCCTTATGACCTTTGCCGCAGCGATCCCGGCGATTATTTCCGGCGGTATCGCCGAACGCGCCAAGTTCTGGCCACAACTCGCCGCTACCGCCATAATCGTCGGCATCGTCTACCCGACATTTGAAGGCATGGTCTGGGGTTCCAAGTTTGGCTTTCAGGACATGATCGCCGCTGCCTTTGGTTTCGGCTTCCACGATTTCGCCGGATCCATTGTTGTTCACGCGGTTGGCGGCTGGATGGCGCTCGGTGCCGTGATCATGCTGGGGGCCCGTATGGGGCGCTATCGAAAAGACGGCAGAATGGTTGGCATTCCGCCTTCAAGCATTCCCTTCCTTGCCCTTGGCTCGTGGATCCTGTCTGTCGGCTGGTTCGGCTTTAATGTGATGAGCGCGCAAAGCCTTGAAGGGGTCAGCGGTCTAGTCGCCATGAATTCGCTGATGGCCATGGTCGGCGGTATCCTCGCCGCCGTCGTCGTCGGGCGCAATGATCCGGGCTTTGTTCATAACGGGGCGCTGGCCGGTCTGGTCGCCGTGTGTGCCGGATCCGACATTATCCATCCCGTCGGTGCGCTGTTTGTCGGGGCTGCCGCCGGGGCGTTATTTGTCTGGGGCTTCAATCAATGCCAGAGCCGCTGGAAAATTGACGATGTGCTTGGTGTCTGGCCCCTGCACGGCATGTGCGGGCTGTGGGGCGGTATCGCCGCCGGTATCTTCGGCCTGGAAGCCTTTGGTGGTCTGGGTGGGGTCAGTTTCATGGCGCAACTGGTTGGCAGTCTTGTTGGTGTCGCTTTTGCCGCCGTTTCAGGTTTTGTGGTTTACGGTGGCCTGAAAGCCAGTATCGGCATTCGCTTGAGCGAGGAAGAGGAATTCCTGGGAGCCGACCTTTCCCTGCACCAGATTGGCGCTTATCCAGAGGATGATGTGAAGGGTTAGAAAATTAGGCTATTGTCCCTGCATGTTAAACTCTCTGCTCGACAACCTAACCGACTACCCCTTCGATCGTCTGCGTGATCTGCTGGATCCCTTGTCGCCGCCTGCCGGGATCAGTCCGCTGGCCTTGTCCATTGGCGAGCCCAGGCATACCCCGCCGAAGCTGATCGACGAGGCCCTAAGCGCCAGCAATGACTTGTGGGGCCGCTATCCGCCAATTGATGGAACCGCTGATTTTCGTACCGCCATCGCCCAGTGGCTGGCCCGGCGCTACCATCTGGCTGGCGGCTTTATCGATCCGGACCTGCAAATCCTGCCCGTCGTCGGCACCCGCGAGGCGCTTTATCTGATCGCCATGCTAGCTGTCGATGGCCGCCAAAAGGAGCCGCGCCCGGCGGTGCTGTTCCCCAATCCGCTCTATCATGTCTATTCGGGGGCCGCTGAAATGTCCGGCGGCGAAGCCATCACCATGGCCGCGACCCGGGGCAGCGGCTATCTGCCCGATCTTGATGCCCTTGACGAGCAAACACTCGGCCGTACGGCGCTTATGACCCTGTGCTCACCAGCCAACCCGCAAGGCGCTGTAGCTGACGTCGCTTATCTTGAGCGCGCCATTTCCCTGGCCCGCAAGCATGACTTCGTGCTCGCCATTGATGAATGCTATAGCGAAATTTACAGTGACCAGCCGCCGCCCGGCGGGGCCGGGGTCTGCGAAAACACGGGCAGCATGGACAATGTGGTGATTTTCCATTCCCTGTCCAAGCGCTCCAGTGCGCCGGGCCTGCGCTCCGGCTTTATCGCTGGCGACGCAACGCTGATCAGGCGCTTCAAACATTTGCGCAGTTTTGCAGGGGCAACCATGCCGATGCCGATCATGGCCGCGTCGAGCGCTTTATGGCGCGATGAGGCACACGTTGAGAAAAACCGTGCCCTATACCGGCAAAAGTTTGATCTTGCCGATCAGCTTCTCGGGGGACGTTACGGTTATAAACGCCCGGCTGGCGGATTTTTCCTGTGGCTTGATGTCTCGGCCTACGGTGGCGGCGAGGAGGCGGCCAGGCGATTATGGGCGGAGGCCGGTATAAGAGTGTTGCCCGGCGCCTATATATCAAGGGTGGAGGCGGACGGCACAAATCCCGGTGACGACTACATCCGGGTCGCCCTGGTTCACCCCCCCGATGTGACCAAAACAGCCTTTCAGGGGATTCTCAAGGTTCTTCGTTAAGGTCTTGTAAACATTGGTGTCGTAGAACTTAGGGTATGGCTAGAACCTTGACCAATACTGGCACCCCGTCGATCCTGCCCGAAAGCGTAAGTGCGTTTTTGAGACGGCGATTTAGTGAAATCATCGGCCTCGCCCTTTCCTTAAGCGGCCTGTTGATCCTGGCCGCCCTGTTCTCGTACGCGCCGGGAGATCCTTCGCTCAACAGTGCTTCGGATGGTGGACCCATAAACCTGCTTGGTTTGGGCGGCTCTTATTTGGCCGACTTGCTGTTACAGTCCTTAGGGTTAGCCGGGATCACACCGGCAGTGGTGCTCACCGTCTGGGGTATACAAACCATTCGTAAAAACCCGCCCCGTCTAATTTGGGCGCGGATTTGTCTGTTTTTGTTCGCCCTTATTTTAATCTCAATGAGCCTGGCCGCGCTGCCAGCCCCCGGTGGCTGGCCACTGGCGACACGCCTTGGCGGGGTTATTGGTTCGGTATTGCTGGAGCGCTCAACCGGCTTACTGAATGCTGCCGCCACAGGTTTTGGCTTTAACGCCGCCATCGAAGGCTGGATGCTGGGGCTGTTTCTGTCCCTGCCTGCCGCCGCCTCGCTGGTCACCGTGCTTGGCTTAAGCTCCCAGGAATGGCGACAAACCGGAAGCTGGCTGCTAAGCGCTACCCTGCGCGGCTGGCGCCTGTTGCGGCGCGGCGCGCTCCGCTTGCTGCCTATGATAGCCCCGCACACCGCCACTGATGCTGGCCCGGCAACGACAAAACGAACGGCGACAAACCCGCGTGTGGCGGCCAGGAAATCAACACCGCCAGCCGTTTCCCAAAAAGCAGCAAAACCAAAGACCGGCCGCAAAGCCAGCGCTAAACGTCAGCGTACCCTTGATCTTATTCCCGGCGAAGAGTTCGAATTGCCGCCCCATGATCTGCTCGAATCACCGCCCGAGACGACGGAGGCCACCAGGGTCAACAAGGACGCCCTGCAACAAAACGCCCGCTTGCTGGAAACGGTTCTCGACGATTTTGGTGTTCGCGGCGACATCATCAAGGTCCGCCCCGGCCCAGTTGTCACCCTGTACGAGCTTTCCCCCGCGCCGGGCACCAAGACATCCCGGGTCATAGGCCTGAGCGACGACATTGCCCGCTCCATGAGCGCCGTGTCGGTGCGCGTCGCTGTTGTGCCGGGCCGCAACGTCATTGGTATCGAGCTGCCCAATGTTGAGCGTGAAATGGTTTACCAGCGCGAGCTCTTAACCTCTGACCCGTTTGAGCGCGCTCCCGGCAAGCTCAACCTGGCCCTTGGCAAGGACATCGGCGGCCTGCCGGTAACCGTTGATCTGGCGCGTATGCCGCATCTGCTGATTGCAGGCACCACCGGTTCGGGTAAATCCGTCGGCATCAATACGATGATCCTGTCCCTGCTTTACCAGTTGCCCCCGGACCAATGCAAATTCATCATGATCGACCCGAAGATGCTCGAGCTTTCCGTCTACGAGGGCATTCCTCATCTGTTGACCCCCGTCGTCACCGATCCCTCGAAGGCGGTGGTCGCGTTGAAGTGGGCGGTTCGGGAAATGGAAGAGCGCTACCGCGCCATGTCACAACTGGGCGTTCGCAACATTGCCGGATACAACGCCCGTTTGAGCGAGGCGACAAAAAAAGGCGAAACCCTGACCCGGCGCGTGCAAACAGGTTTCGACGCCGATGGCAGGCCGGTGATGGAAGACCAGCCCCTTTCAATGGAACCCTTGCCGTTTATCGTCGTCGTTATCGATGAAATGGCCGACCTGATGCTGGTCGCCGGCAAGGATGTCGAGGCCGCAGTCCAGCGGCTGGCGCAAATGGCCCGGGCCGCCGGTATCCACATGATCATGGCGACCCAGCGCCCGTCAGTCGATGTCATCACCGGCACCATCAAGGCCAACTTCCCGACCCGTATCAGTTTCCAGGTGACCTCAAAAATTGACAGCCGGACAATCCTCGGTGAACAAGGTGCCGAACAACTGCTCGGCCAGGGTGATATGTTGTATATGGCGGGCGGCGGGCAAATCACCCGCGTCCACGGGCCTTTTGTCTCCGACGAGGAAGTCGAGCATGTGGTCAGTTTCCTTAAAGCCCAGGGCACGCCAGAGTATCTGGACGACGTCACCGAAGAAATTGCTATCGATAACATTGGCCTGAGCGGCTCCGGCAAGCCTTCCGGCGATGAGCTTTACGATGAAGCGGTGGCGCTGATTGCCCGCGAAGGCAAGGCATCAACAAGTTTTATTCAACGTCACCTGCAAATAGGTTATAACCGGGCAGCCCGGATCATCGAACGCATGGAGAGTGAAGGCGTTGTCTCAAAAGCCAATCGTGTCGGTCGCCGCGAAGTCCTTATCGGGGAAGTCGGCGAAACCGTCCTTTAAGTCCTTATTTCTGAAATCTGTCGCCATCATCTTGCTGGCCCTATCGTTGGCTGGCAAGGCGACGGCAGAGGTCACGCCGCTGGCCCTTAAAGGGGCCGATAAAAGCGATATCCTGCGGGTCCAGAAATATTTAAACGGCCTTGTCACCCTGAAATCACGATTCTTGCAGGCTTCGTCGACGGGCAACTTCGCCGAAGGCACTTTTTACCTTTCCCGCCCGGGAAAAATGCGCATCGAGTACGATCCGCCGGTACAATTTCTGATCGTCGCCGATGGCACCTGGCTGATTTATCACGACAAGGAACTGGACCAGATTACCCACCTTCCCCTTGGCATGACACCGGCCGATATTCTGGTACAGGATAACCTGTCCCTGCTTTCTGGTGAGCTGATTGTCACCAAGATTGAGCGTGGGCCAGGCATTATCGGCATCACACTGGTCCGTAAGGACGATGATGGCGGTCAGATAACGTTAATTTTCAGTGACAAGCCGTTGCAGCTTAAAAAATGGATTGTCGTTGACCCGCAAGGGATCAAGACCTCTGTATCACTGCTATCGACCCAGCGGGATATTTCTTTTGACCCCAAGATTTTCAACGTCAAGCTTAAGTCCGGCACCTGGACTCCCGGCGATAAATAAGCCTTGAAGCGGTCTCGCCCTGTCCCTAGATAAGGGAGACAGGAGGGATTTCTATCCCCCCGGAATGGCTCCCCTGCCATTCTACTGGGCTCTGTATATCTAGAGACCCCGAGCGCCCGGCAAGCCCCCCTGCCGGGCGCTTTTTTTATGGGGCCAGCCGATAACCGCCGGGTTCAGTAAGCAAAATGCGGGCGTTCGAGGGGTCTTCCTCAATTTTCTGGCGCAGACGGTAAACGTGGGTTTCCAGCGTGTGTGTGGTGACACCGGCGTTATAGCCCCAGACCTCGTCAAGCAGCACATCACGGCTAATAACCTTGCCGCCGGTCCGGTACAGATATTTCAAAATTGCCGCCTCCTTATCCGTTAGCCGCACTTTTTTGTTGGTTTCGGTTTCCAGCAGCAGCTTGGCTCCCGGCTGGAAACTATAAGGGCCGATGGTGAATACTGCATCGTCACTGCGCTCGTGCTGGCGAATATGGGCCCGCAACCGGGCCAGCAAGACGCCGAGGCGGAACGGTTTGGTAATATAATCATTGGCCCCGGCGTCCAGGCCCAAAATCGTGTCGGCGTCTGTGTCAGCCCCGGTCAGCATGATAATTGGCGACTTGACGCCGCTGCGGCGCATCAGGCGGCAGACTTCCCTTCCATCCATATCTGGTAGACCGACATCAAGGATGATGACATCAAAATAATCGTTTTTTACAAGCTCAAGGGCCGCTGTCCCGCTTGTCGCGATAATCGGGACAAATTCTTCGTGCAACTGCAGTTGCTCGCTGAGCATTTCCAGCAGTGGCGTTTCGTCATCGACAATCAGGACCTGTTTTCCGGTGCTCATATTCTTTCCTGCTTAAAGGCTATATATTGGTTTTAAACCGCTTCGAGCCCAGATCACAAAACATTAATTGCGCCTTTAAGGGTTTCCCTTTTGGGGGTATGGTCCCGGTTACTGGAAATTTGGCCTCATTAAAATGCC
The DNA here is from genome assembly GCA_014382375.1 of Rhodospirillaceae bacterium. Taxonomy (GTDB): domain Bacteria; phylum Pseudomonadota; class Alphaproteobacteria; order Rhodospirillales; family JABHCV01; genus JACNJU01. The sequence goes on along the minus strand of JACNJU010000119.1, from coordinate 50,691 downwards.
GCATCGCTTCAAACTGATCCAAATGCCTGCTTCACGCGAACCCGTATCATTACTGGCTGTTGACCGTTGTGTGTCGGAGTTGCGTCGCGGTCGCATGGTCTGTGTTCGCGGTGCCGGTGGCGTTTCGGCCCTGGTCCAGGCGGCAGAGGCGGTCACCGATAAGGGGTTGGAAAAGCTGGGCGAGATCGCCCACCGGCAGCCGGTGCTGGCAATTACCCTCAGGCGCGCCCTGATATTAAGCCTGACCGATAATGCTGAACAGACGGCATCGGCCATTACGCTTGGTTGCGCCAAGGGCTGGAAGGCTGAAACAGTGCTTGAACTGGCTGACCCGCTCTCCGACTTTGTATTTGAAAAGGGTCATAGTGGCGATCTTGATGTGGGGAGCGCCGAAACATACGGTTGCGCCGCCGCCGCGATCGGGCTTGCCAAGATCGCCCGCCTGTTACCTGCCGCCCTGGTTGCCGAAATCAGCGACCCTGACGCTGAAGATGTTGATGCCTGGGCGATCCGTCATGGCTTGCTCATCGTCGATGCCGGAGATGTTTTCCAGTACGAGCACACCCAGGCACGAACCCTGAAAGCGGTCAGCGAAGCCAGCGTCCCGCTGCTTGATTCCCAGGACTCCCGCATCATTGCCTTCAGGCCCGATGACGGCGGCCTTGAGCACCTTGCCATTATCATTGGCGCACCTGATGACGCGCAACCTGTCCTGACGCGTCTGCATTCAGAATGTTTTACCGGCGACCTGCTGGGCAGCCTCAGGTGTGATTGCGGTGATCAGTTACGCGGCGCAATCAATGAAATTGCCTCTGCCGGCGGTGGCGTTCTGCTGTATCTGGCCCAGGAAGGGCGCGGCATCGGTCTGGTTAATAAATTACGCGCCTATGAGCTTCAGGACCGCGGCTTCGACACCATGGACGCCAACGAACAACTGGGGTTCGACGCAGACGAACGAATCTATCTGCCAGCCGCCGAAATGCTCCGCCAGCTTGGTTTTTCAGCGGTTCGACTGATGACCAATAATCCGGCAAAAATCGAAGCCTTGAGAGCCTGCGGAGTGGAAATTGTTGAACGGGTCGAACACGCCTTCCCCGCCAACCAGCACAATGAACAGTATCTGAAGACAAAGGCCGCACGCGGCGGTCACCTGATTTAGAGCACGGCAGGCGTTTTTTGCCCTGGTGTAGCGGCAGATCTTGCCGCAAGTCCCATTTTTCTTATCTATTTTTCCTGAAAACGCTTGGTTTTGTTGATTCTTTAGTTGGCACGGCGCTTGCGTATTAACTGTCGTCATAAAACGTGGTCAAAACAACTGTGAATGCAAGTCATGATGGACGGGCCCAGCGAAACAACAAGCTCTCAATTCACTTTGCCGACGCCAAGAGCGTCGCTGCAAAATGTCGGCGAGAAGCGCGATAAAGACGAGGAGGGCCGTGGCGGTAACTCTTTTCAGGCCTTTGGCGCTGATGGTTTTACCTTTCTTGATTTCCTCGATATCATCAATCCCTTACAACACATCCCCGTGCTCAGCACCGTCTATCGCGAAATGACCGGTGACGAGATCGATCCCGGTTCCCGCATTGCCGGGGGCACCCTGTTTGGTGGACCCATCGGTGCAACCGTGGCGCTGGTTGATGTCGCCGTCGAACAAAGTTCCGGACAGGATATGGGCGAACACATGATGGCCCTGTTCACGGGTGAGGACGCGCCAGGTGAGGGCGTTGTCCTTGCCAATTCGCCTCCGCCTGCCGATTTTGTCACCGCCGCCGGTGTCAGTGCTGAAGAACTGGCGGACGCAGCAGAGCCGATTACCACCAATGCCGAGGTTCTGGAATGGGCGCGCCGCGAAACCAGCCGTGTTTCACATGACGACAATCAGGCCCGCCTGAAAACACCTACCGCAAACGAGAGTGATATTGCGGCCAATATAGAGGTCCTCAATTGGGCACGCCAGGAAGCCGCCCTGTCCCGCTCCAGCGTCGAAACCGCCGACGCGACAACCCTGGATACGCGCGATGCAGAACGGCAGGACAGCGCGCAAGACAAACTGGCGGCCCTGAACACAACCATTGCCATGGGCCGCGACCAGTCTCAACTCAACGGCGCAGCCGCCCCGCTGGGTGGCTGGTTCTCCGAAACCATGTTGGTTGCCCTGGCCAAATATGACGAAAGCGCACAACTGGGTAAGCCCGCCACAGATCGACGCGTCGAGGAATCCACCAACCGCAGCGAATAATCTTCGCCTGTTTCCCGGTTTCAGATAAAATCCCGGCATGGAAATTTTTATCGACAGCCATGGCTTCGCCTCCTGGACCGACGCTGCAGGAGCGTCTCATAAAGTACGGTGTGCTTTAGGACGCAACGGTATCGGTGATAAAATTTCTGAAGGCGATGGCCACACCCCTGTCGGCCGCTTTGCCTTGCGCCGCGTTATGGTTCGCAGTGATCGGATCCCTGAGGTTGGCACCGCCCTGCCGGTTTCACAGTTAAGCAAAACCGATGGCTGGTGCGACGATCCGGCCTCTGCCGATTACAACAAGCCTGTCACCCTGCCCCATCCGGCACGCCATGAAGAGCTGTGGCGGGACGACGCCGTCTATGATCTGATTGTCGAGATTGGCTGCAACGATGATCCTGTGGTGCCCGGCAAAGGCAGCGCTATTTTCATGCACGTCGCCAAACCGGACTACACCCCGACAGAAGGGTGCGTCGCCCTTGCCCTGGACGATTTGCTGGAACTGTTGAGGGTTTGTGACACAAGCAGTGTGCTTGTTGTAGGTGGTTAGGGTAATTGCCCCTCTCTAAGAATCAAGCCCCTCAAGCGCCGGGCGGGGCCGTCCGGCCCCTTGGCTCGCCGCAGTGGCGGCGGCCCGCAGTCGCGGGCTTGGCGAACCAGGACGCACGGCATCAGATTATGGCTCCTGTTGCCATCGGAGTGAGCGCCCGGCGCTTGAGGGGGCTTGATCCTTAAAGAGCGGGAATTTTATTCCCGCGCCCCGAAGATCGCAGTGCCGACACGCACATGGGTTGCGCCAAAACGTACCGCAACGGGATAATCGGCACTCATCCCCATGCTTAATTGCTCCAGGCCATTACGTGCGGCAATTTGCGCCAGCAAGGCAAAATGCAGGGAGGGTTCGTCCCCTACAGGCGGAATGCACATCAGGCCGCGAACGGGAAGCTTCAGCTGGTCACGGCAAAGGGCGATAAAATCATCGGCCTCAAGTGGTTTAACCCCGGCCTTCTGATCCTCCTCGCCGGTATTGACCTGTATCATGCAGTCGGGCCTAATCCCTGTCTCTTCCATAATACGGGCCAGGGCGCGGGCCAGTTTCGGCCGGTCAACGGTTTCGATGACATCAAACAAATCGACTGCCTGACGCACCTTGTTGCTTTGCAGCGGCCCGATCAGGTGTAGGCGAATATCGCTATAGTCGCGCTTCAGCTGTGGCCATTTTTCGGCTGCTTCCTGAACCCTGTTTTCACCAAACACCCGCTGACCGGCCGCCAGTATCGGGAGGATCGCCGAGGCCGGCTTGGTCTTTGAAACAGCGACCAAATTTACCGAAGCCGGGTCCCGTCCGACCTCTTGGGCGGCGGCGGTAAGTTCGGCGCGGACCCGTTGAAGGTTGCCGGTGCGATCAGTTTCGTTATTATTTTCACCTGTCATTGGGAAACCCATACCATGGAAGGTCAGTAAAAGCGTTGCGAATCCTAACAGACCGTCAGCAAGGGCGAAAGCTGCCGCTTACGATTTTAATGACGGACAGCATGCGCCTTAAAAATCCGCTGCCCGCAGCGCGGGCGCTTGCAGCCGGTAGCGCCGTTATCCTTCGCCATTACGATGACAAGGACCGTGCCGGACTGGCGCGCGCGCTGATCGCCCTTTGTCGTCCCCGCCATATCGCCGTCCTTGTTGCTGGTGACGCCCGCCTCGCCCTGGCCACAAACGCCGATGGCCTCCACCTGCCCGAGGCCATGCTGGCCAGGCGGCACCAAAAACTGCGCCCGTCGATGCTGCTATCGGTCGCCGCCCACTGCCCAAGGGCGCTTGCGAGGGCGGCAAAGGCAGATGCGGATTTCGCCTTGCTGTCGCCGGTCTTTGCATCAAAAAGTCATCCCGGGGGCAGCGCAATCGGTGTTCTTCGTTTTGCCGCCTGGGCATCAAGGACACCGCTTCCAGTCTATGCACTGGGCGGAATTAATGATCAAAATATCCGGCGCCTTGGCGGTTCGGGGGCTGTCGGCTGGGCGGCTATTGATGGTTTAAGCAAAAACCTCGATGCGACCCGTTGATAACTGGCTATAGTGCGGCGCAAATCTTTCGTATATTAAAGGGATTGAAAATTGAGGAGTTTGCTTCGGCATGAATGATTTAGTCACAAAGAGCTGCGACATGTCCCGTCTCGCGGCCCCGGCGCGCTACCTGCTGTTGGTGCTTTGTGCTGCCGCCAGTCTGTTTCTTGGCGCCTGCACCGAGGGCGAGCCTGCCGGTGAAGGCCCCACCACCACGACCGACGTCAACATGATGGACCAAAGCACAAATGGCGGCATTTTCGGTGAGGGTGGATTATTTTCAACCGATCCCTACGCCGACGGACGCTCAATCGGGGTTAACAGCTTTTTATGGCGCGCCTCGCTTGATACCATTTCCTTTATGCCGGTCAGCTCAGCCGACCCTTTCGGTGGCGTCATCATCACCGACTGGTACTCTGCAGGGCAGGCCCCCAACGAACGCTTCAAGCTGAATGTCTATATTCTCGGGCGGGCGCTTCGGGCCGACGGGGTCCGTGTCGCCGTTTTCCGACAGGTTCTTGACGCCCAGGGGGGCTGGCGCGATATGGCCATCGGCGACGTAACGGCAACCAAAATCGAGGACTCCATCCTGACCCGGGCGCGCCAACTCCGGAATGAAATTTTACGAGCCCAATAGCGGAAAACAATCAACCCACATGTCGAACTATAATTCCAGGGAAACCGAAGCCAAGTGGCAGGCGGCGTGGGAAAGCAAAGGCGCTTTCAATGTCACCGAGGACCCCTCCAAACCAAAATACTACGTGCTGGAAATGTTTCCCTATCCGTCGGGTCGCATCCACATGGGCCACGTTCGCAATTACACCCTGGGCGATCTGGTCGCCCGTTACAAAAAGGCGCGCGGCTTTAACGTCCTTCATCCCATGGGCTGGGACGCTTTCGGCTTGCCGGCCGAGAACGCCGCCATCGCCAACAACGTGCCGCCCGCCCAGTGGACCCGCGACAACATCTCATCCATGCGCGGCCAACTTAAAAGCATGGGCCTGTCTTACGACTGGAACCGCGAAATCGCCACTTGTGACCCGGACTATTACCGGCATGAGCAAAAAATGTTCCTGGATTTTCTTGAAGTCGGCCTGGTCTACAGAAAGCAATCCTGGGTCAATTGGGATCCGGTTGAAAACACTGTCCTGGCCAACGAACAGGTTATTGACGGCAAGGGCTGGCGTTCAGGTGTCGATGTGGAAAAGCGCAAGCTGTCCCAGTGGTTCCTGAAAATCACTGAATATGCAGATGATTTACTCGACACCTTAAGGGAGCTGGAGCGCTGGCCTGACCGGGTACGCCTGATGCAGGAAAACTGGATTGGTCGTTCCGAAGGTGCCCACATTCATTTCAAGATTGTCGACCGCGATGACAACATCAAGGTTTTCACAACCCGTCACGACACCCTGTACGGTGCCTCCTTCATGGCCATCGCCGCTAACCACCCGCTGGCCCAGGAACTGGCTGCCGATAACCCGGAACTGGCTGATTTCATCGCCGAGTGCAATCGACTGGGGACCAGCGAAGCGGCCATTGAAACGGCCGAGAAAATTGGCGTCGACACAGGCCTCGAGGTTGTCCATCCCTTTGACCCGGAAAAAAAGTTGCCTGTCTATGCGGCCAATTTTGTCCTTATGGACTATGGCACCGGCGCTATCTTCGGCTGTCCGGCCCACGATCAGCGCGACCTGGATTTCGCCCGCAAGTACGATCTCGACGTAACCCCTGTGGTCGCCCCAAGAGATGCCGACCCTGCCACCTTCAGCGTCGCCAACGAAGCCTTTGTCGATGACGGGGTGCTGATAAATTCGGATTTTCTCGATGGCATGAGCGTACCAGAGGCCAAGGCGGCGGCCGCACAACGGCTTGTCGATACAAACAGCGGAGAGACCACCGTTAATTTCCGCTTGCGCGACTGGGGCGTGTCGCGACAGCGCTATTGGGGGTGCCCGATCCCGGTCGTCCATTGCGATGGCTGCGGCATCGTGCCCGTTCCGGCCAATCAACTGCCCGTCGCCCTGCCCGAAGACGTCAATTTCGACCAACCGGGTAATCCGCTGGCTCATCATCCCACATGGAAACATGTGGACTGCCCAGAATGCGGCAAGCCTGCTCAGCGTGAAACAGATACATTCGATACGTTTTTTGAATCCTCCTGGTATTTTGCCCGCTTCTGTTCGGCCCAGTCAGATCAGGCTTTCACCCGTGAGGCGGCTGACTACTGGCTGCCTGTCGATCAGTACATCGGCGGCATTGAACATGCCGTGCTGCATTTGCTGTATTCGCGCTTTTTCACCCGCGCCCTAAAACAGTGCGGCTACCTGGGCATCAAAGAGCCGTTCGTCGGCCTTATGACCCAGGGCATGATCTGCCATGAGACGTATCGGGACGATGCGGGTAACTGGCTGTTGCCCGAAGAAGCGGCCACCGCTGATGGCCCGGTCACCCTTGGCCGTTCGGAAAAAATGAGCAAGTCCAAAAAGAACGTCGTTGATCCGGAAAACATCATCAGTGAATACGGTGCCGATACGGCCCGCCTGTTCATGTTGTCAGACAGTCCGCCCGACCGCGATCTTGACTGGACAGACAGCGGTATCGATGGTGCCTGGCGCTACGTCAACCGTTTGTGGCGAATGATGAGCGAGCCGAAGGTTGCGCTAGCAGCGAGTGGCAACGTCCGCCCTGACAACCTTTCAGGGGCCGCCGATACGGCATACCGGGCAATCCATAAAACCGTCGCCGCCGTTTCAAGTGATCTTGATAAGTTTCACTTCAACAAGGCCGTTGCCCGTATTCGTGAATTGACCAATGTTCTTGACGCGCTTGATGGCCCCGAAGCAGGAGTCGACTGGGTATTGAGGCAGGGTTATGAGGCGATTGTCATGCTGATCGGCCCTATGATGCCTCACCTTGCCGAGGAACTATGGCAACAACTGGGTCATGATATTATGCTGACCGACACAGCCTGGCCCGAAGTTGACGAAACCCTGCTTGTCGAAGACACTGCTACCGTCGCCATTCAGGTCAACGGAAAGCTACGCGGCACCGTCGACCTGCCCAAAGGTTGTGACGCTAAAGAAGCCGAAAAAATCGCCCTTGCCATACCGCGTATTGCCGAGGTCGTCGAGGGCAGGGAAATTCGCAAGGTGATTGTCGTGCCTGACAGGATTATCAATGTGGTTATCTAAGTCACCCCGCCAGCAGCTTGTTCGGTTTTGCGTCGTCATCCTTGTCGCCCTGCTTGTTGGCGCTTGTGGTTTTCGGCCCTTATATGGCAGACATGGTGCGGGCATTGCTCCTGCAGAACAATATCTCGCTCGTATTGAAATCAAGCAGATTGAAGATCGCATCGGCCAGCAGCTCCGCAATAACCTGCTCAGCCGATTAACCCCCAAAGGCTCTCCGGACCGACCGCTCTATTCACTTTCCATCCAGATATCTGAATCAATCTCCAACCTGGGCGTCAAGAGATCGGCAGTGGTAACGCGCGGAAACCTACGGGTTTTAGCTCAATACTCAATGGTAAAACTGCATTTCAATGAACAAAGTACGGCTGGAAAAGAGGCTGTTTTGAATTCCAGTTTGACCAGCGGTACCGTGCTGTCGATCAGCAGTTATGATCTTCCCCAGGCCCAGTACGCCGCCCTTGCCGCCCTTAAGGACGCCCGAACCCGTGCCGTCAAGGAACTTGCCGATGATATCAGGACCCGGCTTGCCGTTTACTTTAAACAAAACCCCGAAAGCTTATAGCCTTCGGCAAAAAGGTCCCTCCACGTGAAAATATCCGGCGCTCACCAAGACAGTTTTATTGCCACGCCGGACCCGGCCATCGTTTGCGTTTTGCTTTACGGACCCGATCAGGGCCTGGTTGGCGAGCGCGCCCGAAAACTATCTGCTGCTGTCGTCGATTCTCCGGATGATCCTTTTCGGGTTGTCGAAATGACCGGCGCCAACCTGAAAGCCGACCCGGCACGGCTTCTCGACGAGGCACAGGCAATGGCTTTTGGTGGTGGGCGCCGATTGCTTAAATTGCGGGACGTCGGCGATGCGGTGAGCAAGACCCTCAGGGAATTTCTTCAGGTCGCCACCGCTGCTGATGCCTTGCTTGTTGTCGAGGCGGCGGAACTCGGTCCACGCTCAAGTCTGCGTAAACTCTGCGAGAGCGAAAAAAATGCCGCCTCAATCGCCTGCTATAGTGATGATACGGGCAGCCTTGCCAGGGTCATCGGCGAAACCCTCAGTGCCCACAACCTGAGACCATCGCGTGACGCCATGGCCTATCTGGCCGACAGTCTTGGTTCTGACCGTAGTGTCACCCGTGGCGAGCTTGAAAAGCTGGCGCTTTATATGGGGGGGCCCGGTACAGTTGAACTGGACGACGCCAAGGCCGCCATCGGTGACAGCGCGGCGACAGCGCTTGATAATATCAGCCTGTCCGCTGGTTCGGGGGACCGGGCCGGGCTCGACAAAGCCTTGACGCGGGCTTTTGGCGAAGGCTCCCATCCCGTCCAGATCCTGCGCGCCGTTGCCAGGCATTTCTTGCGCCTGCATTTGGCCGCCGGGCTCGTCACGGGTGGCAAAAATCCCGATCAGGCAATGAAATCACTGAAACCGCCGGTCATGTTCATGCAGGCGGATCGTTTTCGCGCCCAGCTGCAGCGCTGGCGGCCTGCGAACCTGAGCCAGGCCCTTGATATTCTCAGTGAAGCGGAAATGGACTGTAAAACAACGGGCATGCCGGTGGAGGCCATTTGCAGCCGCGCCCTGATGCGGATCGCCCAGGCCGCGCGCCGTTGATTCGGCAACGCAACTAAAATTCAGCTGCTGCCGTCGCCGGTAATTTCGGCGTCACGGATAACACCCAGATCATCGACGTGCGCGTCACCACCCAGTAGCCGTTTTTGTTTATGGCTAAGGCGGGCAAGCACATCATCAAGCTGGGCCAAATCGCTGTAATAAACGGTCAGCGAACCATGACCGTTTTTAAAACGAATATCGACTTTCAGGCCAAGCAGGTCCGACATGTCCCGCTCAAGGGCCAGAGTATCGGGATCTTTGGTGGCGGGCCGGGCTGCAGATTTGCTGCCGCCAGAATTTTCCTTTTTTACCAACTGTTCTGTTTGGCGAACGTTAAGCCCTTGTTTTAAAACAGTTTTTGCCAATGCCGCGGGGTCGTTTGCGGTTAAAAGAGCGCGTCCGTGACCGGCACTCAGCTGGCCCGTATCGATCATCGCCTTAAGCGCGTCAGGCAGCCCCAAAAGCCGCATGGTGTTGGCGACATGACTGCGGCTTTTGCCCATGGCCTTGGCCAGGTCTTCCTGGGTATGGGTGAACTCGTCCATCAGGCGCTGATAGCCCTCTGCCTCCTCAAGTGGCGACAGGTCCTGACGTTGCAGATTTTCGACCAGTGCGATTTCCAGGGTCTCCTGATCGTTCAGGTCCTTGATGATCACTGGTACTTCATGCAACTTGGCACGTTGCGCGGCTCGCCAGCGTCGCTCACCGGCAATGATTTCATATGCGTTTGGCCCCTCGGTGTCACTCAGGCGGCGCACCAGCAAGGGCTGCAGGATACCTTTTTCGGCAATCGAACGGCTCAACTCCCCAATCTGCTCGTCGTCCATAATATGACGCGGCTGATACTTGCCCGGCTGCAGAAATTCAATGGCAACGGTCTTGGTCGAGCGAACCTTGTCGAGGGCCGCATAATCTTCGCCGCCATTACCCAGCAATGCTGACAGTCCGCGTCCGAGTTTGCGTTTTTTATCTTCCGGCGGGGTCATTTAGCCTGCTCCTTACGCTCGCGTCTGATCACTTCGCCAGCCAAATGCAGATAAGCCTGGGAGCCGGCACAGGCCAGATCATAAACAAGAACCGGGCGCCCGTAGGATGGGGCCTCCGATATGCGGACATTGCGCGGTATCACCGTGTTGTAGACCTTGTCACCAAAAAATTCACGGACATCGCTGGCAACCTGATCGGACAGATTGTTGCGCTTGTCAAACATGGTCAGGACAATACCCTGTAGTTCCAGCTCTGGATTAAAGCCATTACGTATGCGCTCAATTGATTTCATCAGGTGGCTGATCCCTTCAAGGGCGAAAAATTCACACTGCAGTGGCACCAGCACCGCCTGTGCCGCGGTCAGGGCGTTGATCGTCAGCAGGCCCAGGGCGGGCGGGCTATCAATCAGGACATAATCATAAAGGCCGTTCTCTCCTCCCTCATCGGCGACTGGTGCCAACGCCCGACGAAGGCAGAATTCACGCTCCTCGACATCAACCAGCTCAATCTCGGCACCGCTCAAATCCATCCCCGAAGGGACAATATCAAGGCCGGGAATATCCGTCGGCTGGATTGCTTCGGCGAGGGTGATTTGCTCCATCACCACCTGGTAGGTGTTGCGGACGCGGGCCTCGTGGCTGATTCCCAATCCCGTACTGGCATTGCCTTGCGGATCAAGGTCAATAAGCAGGACCTTCTTTTTGACCGCCGCAAGGGCCGTCGCCAGATTTATCGCCGTCGTCGTCTTGCCGACACCGCCCTTTTGATTGGCAACGGCGATAATGCGCGTCTTGCCACCATGCCACCCCAAAGGAGGGGGCTCGGCCAATGAGGGGGCTTTCACCGTGTTTTCAGCCATGATGTCAGCGCGTGCCCCTTGCTACATTTTCCAATTTGAGGATCGTCCCGGAAGGATCCGTTTGGCTCTGGATTTTAGACACCTGCATCATCCAGTTTTTCGTTGTTTGGGTCAATTCCTGATCGGCCTTTTTGCCCTTCAGAAACAAACAAATTGAACCCGCCCCAAGAAACGGCTCGGCCAAATCCAACAACTTGTCCAAAGGCGCCAAAGCCCGCGCCGTGACGACATCGACGGACATCGGCGGCACCTCTTCGATGCGGCGGTTTTCAAGGCGCGCCGATGCGCCCGTCCCGGTCACCCGCATGGCCTCGGCCAGAAAGGCGCACTTTCGCCCGTCACTTTCCACCAGCGTCACCAGGGGGCCGCCCATAATCGCCAACACCAGGCCCGGAAAGCCAGCACCGCTGCCAAAATCCATAATCCGGCAATCCGGCTTCGGGAGCAGCGGCAACAGCTGCGCCGAATCAAGCATGTGTCGTTGCCACAAGTCGGGTACGGTTGCCGGACCGACAAGATTGATCTTCTTCTGCCATTTTTCCAATAAATCTGCATAAAGCTGTAGGCGGCCCAGGGTTTCTGCCGTGACGCCGGTCAATTCCTGAAATTGTTTCACGTGAAACATTACGCTGAGAGCTTATCGCGGCGACGCACATGAGTCAGCAGGGCTGTCAACGCCGCCGGAGTGACGCCGGAAATCCGGCCAGCCGCGGCCAGAGTTGCCGGGCGGGCCTGCTCAAGCTTACTGACGACCTCACTGGACAGACCGGGCAGGGCGGCAAAATCAAGATCATCAGGCAGTTCCAGCGCGCCATCGCGGCGGAAGGCACTGATATCGGCCTCCTGTCTTTTCAGATAACTGCTGTAACGGGCGTCGATTTTCATCTGTTCGGCAATCCGCGCCTCCAGTTCGGCCAACTGCGGCCACAGGGCGGCGAGGGCGGCCCGGTCGATATCCGGATAGGCGAGCAGTTCGCGGGCGCTGCGGCGTACCCCGTCCTGATTAACGCTGATGCCGTGATCGGCAAGCCGGTTGGGGGTTGCCGACAGGCCATCAAGCAGGCTGCGGGCATTTTCAAGGGCCCGGAACTTGTCCGAAAACGCCTTGTTTCTGGCAGGGCCGACAAGGCCCAGAGCAATGCCTTTATGTGTCAGTCGCTGGTCTGCATTGTCGGCTCGCAAGGCCAGCCGGTATTCGGCCCGCGAGGTAAACATGCGGTAGGGTTCTTCAGTGCCGAGAGTAACCAGGTCATCAATCATCACCCCGATGTAGGCATCGGCCCGGTCAAGGGTGAAGAAATCGGTGGCCGCACTGGCCACGCGTCCTGCCAGTAAGGCGGCGTTGACGCCTGCCATCAGGCCTTGTGCCGCGGCTTCTTCATAGCCGGTGGTGCCATTGATTTGTCCAGCCAGAAACAGGCCCGTCGCCTTTCTGACCTGCAGGGCAGGGGTCAGTTCGCGCGGATCGACAAAATCATACTCAATAGCGTAGCCGGGCTGCATCATCACCGCCCGTTCCAGGCCGGGAATGGTTTTGAGCAAGGCCCGCTGGATATCTTCAGGAAGCGAGGTGGAAATACCATTGGGGTAAATCGTCGGATCATCCAGCCCTTCGGGCTCGAGGAAGATCTGGTGCCGATCGCGACCGGCGAAGCGCACCACCTTGTCCTCAATGGACGGGCAATAGCGCGGCCCGGTGCCTTCGATCTGGCCCGAGTACAGCGGCGCCCGGTCGAGGTTTTCTGAAATCAAGGCATGGGTGGCCGCCGTGGTGCCGGTGATATGGCAGGGGATTTGCGGAATATCGATCTTGCCCGTGAGGAACGAGAACGGTGTCGGCGGGCTGTCGCCCAGCTGTTCCTGGAGGCCGGAATAATCAATGGTGCGGCCGTCGAGACGGGGCGGGGTGCCGGTCTTCAGCCGCCCGAGCCGCAAGCCCAGACGCTCAATACATTCGGCAAGGCCGATTGCCGGTGCCTCGCCAACCCGTCCCGCCGCTGTTTTTTGGTTACCCAGATGGATAACGCCCCTGAGAAACGTTCCCGTCGTGATGACCACGGCGGCGGCTTTTATTTCCGCCCCGTCAGCAGTCACCACGCCCGAAACGGCACCGCTTGAATCGAAGGCCAGATCCTCTGCGGCTGCTGTGACAATGCTGAGGTCGGCCTGACCGGCCAGCAATTCCTGGACGGCCCGTTTATAGAGCTTTCGGTCAGCCTGGGCGCGCGGCCCCTGAACCGCCGGGCCTTTGCGCCGATTGAGCATGCGAAACTGGATACCGGCCCGGTCAATGGCCCTTCCCATAATGCCATCCAGAGCATCGACTTCGCGCACCAGCTGCCCTTTGGCCAGGCCGCCAATGGCCGGGTTACAGGACATTTCGCCAATCGTATCGGCGCGATGGGTCAGCAGCAGGGTATCAGCACCCATACGCGCCGCAGCCGCAGCCGCTTCCGTCCCGGCGTGCCCGCCGCCGATCACAATAACATCGTATGACTGTTTCAAGGCTTCAACCATGGCCGGAATGTAGGCACGACGGGCCCCGGAGTCAAAGCATTCAAGCGTCTTGTTGTTTCACGTGAAACATTGGCAAAAGAAGCTACGGAAAATGATTCCGTTTTGTTCTTCGATTCGGACTCGAAACAGGGAATTGCCAATGATTCGGCTAGGCAACAGTTACTTGCCGATACAGAATTCTGAAAAAATCACGTCAAGCAGGTCTTCAACATCGACCCGGCCGGTAATGCGGCCCAGTTCGCGGGATGCCAGGCGCAGGTCTTCGCCCAGCAATTCAGGCTCTCCGGCCACGGCAGCGCGGGCGAGGGCCTGTCGGCAGGCGGTCAGGGCAACGCGGTGGCGCTGGCGGGTCAATCCGGCCCCTTCGCCAGCCATACGCTCCGCTGCGGCGCTTTGCAGAGCACCCAGCAGGGCATCAAGGCCAGCGCCGGTCTTTGCAGATACGGCAAAGGCCGGTCGTTTTTCTATGTCCCTGGGCAAGCAGGTGGTAACCAGATCGCCCTTGTTAAGTACGACAAAGGTGTCGGCGTCGATCAGCTCCAGAGTCAGCGGGTCCAGTCCGCCGTCGCAATCCAGGTCGGTGGCATCGAACACCGCCAGTTTCATGTCGGCGTCACCGGCCCGCTCGCGGGCCCGACGCACCCCTTCGGTTTCGATGCTGTCCCGGGCTTCACGTAATCCCGCTGTATCGGCGACGATAACCGGATACCCGCCAAGGTCGAGATGAACATCGATAACATCCCGGGTTGTCCCGGCAATATCACTGACAATCGCCGCGTCGCGTTTGGCAAGCCGGTTGAGAAGGCTCGACTTGCCGGCATTGGGCGGCCCGACGATGGCCAGATAAAGCCCGGCCCGCAGGCGTTCGCCCCGGTGCCCGTCATCAAGATGGGCGGCGATTTCCTGATCCAGTTCGGCGGCAATGGCAAGCGCCTCGCCAATCAGGTCATCGGGGATGTCCTCGTCGGAGAAATCAATGTCGGCTTCACTCAGGGCCTGGGCCCGGATCAGGCGTTCGGCCCAATTATCATACAGGCGGCCCAATTCGCCGCGGGACTGACGCTGGGCTTGGCGGCGCTGGGCGTCGGTTTCGGCGTCTATCAAATCGGCCAGACCCTCTGCGGCGGTCAAATCAAACTTGCCGTTCTCAAAGGCACGCCGGGAGAATTCCCCGGCCTCGGCGGGGCGCAAGCCAGGCAAGCCAGCAAGGGCGCTAACGATAGCCCCGATCACCGCCGGGCCGCCATGGATATGCAACTCGGCAACGTCTTCGCCGGTAAAGCTGGCCGGGGCAGGAAACCAAAGGGCGAGGCCGTCATCAAGAACGGTATCTTGGTTTTTGGGGCACTGGAAGCTGGTTCTTGTCGCCTGGCGGGGAACAGGCAGACCGCCACCACTCAGGCGCTCAAGGGCCTTGCCTGCGGCCGGACCCGACAGGCGAATGACGGCGATACCGGCGCGCCCGGCGCCGCTGGCCAGTGCAAAGATCGTCTCCTCACCGCTCATTCATCGTCCTTCAACATCAGCCGCTCAACCGGTTTGCCGCCCAACAGGTGTTGCTCGAGAATCTCATCGACGTCATCGCGATTTTCCATGCGATACCAGATGCCATCCGGATAGACCACCACCGTCGGGCCCAGTTCGCAGCGGTCAAGGCAGCCCGCAGAATTGATTCGGGTGCCCAACAACCCCAATTCCTTGGCCCGGGCCTTCATGTAATCGCGTAATTTTGCCGAGCCCCGGGCAGCGCACGAACCACGAGGATGCTTTTCGGGGCGCTCATTGGTGCAGCAAAAAACGTGCAGGCGATAAAAACTCATTTTTTGTCTTCGCCCTTATCCGTTGTTTTACCCATCTGCGAGAAGAACATTTTCTGCATCTGCTCGAAACTTTCCATACCAGCAGGCAGCCAGGTTTTGAACAGGGCGTCCGGACCCATAGAATCAAGGCCCTCCTTCATGCGTTGCTCCACTTCATCCATCATCGCCTTTTGCATGGGCTGAACATCGGGCAGGCCGAAGAAGGCGCGAGCCTCCTCGGGCGTACAGTCAATATCGAAGGTAATTTTCATCAGGCTTGCTCCATAATTTATTTAAGACTTGTTTCTGAACCCGTAACACACAAAATGTAAATCACAAAAAGCTGATATAAGAGCCCGACAATGAATCGCAATCTACTAGACCAGGAAACCAGCCCGTATTTGCTGCAACACCGCACCAACCCGGTGCATTGGCAGCCGTGGGGCACCGACGCCTTGCGGGCGGCGCAGGAGGGCAACAAACCGATCCTTCTATCGATTGGCTATTCGGCCTGCCACTGGTGCCATGTCATGGCCCATGAGAGCTTCGAGGACGAGGCCATTGCCGGGGTCATGAATGATCTTTTCATCAACATCAAGGTCGACCGGGAAGAGCGCCCGGACCTGGATGTCATCTACCAGTCAGCGTTGGCGCTGATGGGGGAGCAGGGCGGCTGGCCCCTGACCATGTTCCTGACCCCCGAAGGAGAGCCCTTTTGGGGCGGCACCTATTTTCCGGCAACACCGCGTTATGGTCGCCCGGCTTTCCCCGATCTGCTGAAACAGATATCCAATACCTTCGAAAGCCAAAAAGAACGCATCGCCGAAAGCGTCGGGGCGCTGAAGACGGCGTTGGAGCAACTTTCCAAGCCGGCCGGCGGGCCGGGCTTGAGCTTGCCGCTGCTCGATGAGGCCGCCGCCATCGCCCAGGGCGTAACCGACCCCGTCTGGGGCGGCACCCATGGAGCGCCAAAATTCCCGCAGGTCAGTTTTTTCCAGTTTCTCTGGCGCTCACATTTGCGGACCGGCAAGAAAGACTACGCAGACAGCGTCGCGCTTTTGCTGGAGCGGATGTGCCAGGGCGGTATCTATGATCACATCGGCGGGGGCTTCGCCCGCTATTCCACCGACGAGATCTGGCTGGCCCCGCATTTTGAAAAAATGCTCTACGACAACGCCCAACTCATTGAACTGATGGCCGATGTGTGGCGAGTGACGAAAAATCCGCTGCTTGAAATTCGCATCGGTGAAACCATCGACTGGTGCCTGCGTGAGATGATCGTTGACGATAAAACCGGAGAAGGCTTCGCCTTCGCCAGCGCCCTTGATGCCGATGCCGAAGGTGAAGAGGGCCGCTTCACGGTCTGGAGCGCGGATCAAATCGACAGTATTCTGGGAGAGAATTCCGAACGCTTCAAGGCCACCTATGACGTCACCCCGGGCGGTAACTGGGAAGGAAAAAATATCCTCAACCGCAATGCCAATGACGAAACCCGCAAACTTGCCGATGATGCCTTTGAGACGATGCTGGCAGGCTGTCGGGCAGCCTTGCTGAAAGTCCGCGACAAACGCGTCTGGCCAGAGCGCGACCACAAAGCGCTGGTTGACTGGAACGCCATGATGATTGCAGCCCTTGCCCACAGTGGCAGTCTTCTGGGTCGTAACGACTGGATTGAACATGCCAAAACGGTGTTCGATTTCGTTTGCCACAATATGATTGAAGATGGCCGTTTCCGTCATTCATGGCGCGACGGCAAGGCCCGCCATAAGGCCGTACTCGATGACTACGCCCACATGATCCGGGCCGCCTTGGGCCTGTATGAAGCGACCGCAAGTGTAGTCTATCTGGATCAGGCCGAAGCCTGGATGACGATCGTCAATGGTCGTTACTGGGACGAAAATGGCGGCGGCTATTTTCTCAGCGCCGATGACACCACCGACGTTATCACCCGCTCCAAAACCATCGCCGATAACGCCGTACCCTCTGGCAACGGTGTGATGACGGAAGTCCTTGCCCGGCTCTATCTGTTAAGCGGCAATGAGCACTATCGCGATCAGGCAGAACGATTGATCCGTACGTTTTCAAGTTCGCAAGCCCGTAATCTGGTCAGCTTGCCCAGCCTGATGATGGGTTTTGAAATCCTTGATCGGGCATTAAGCGTCGTCATCGTGGGCGATGATGACGACCTGTTGCGGGCGGCCCGCGAGACAGCGCCGCCGTGGCGGGTGATCCTGAGGCTCGCCCCCGGCACTGATTTGCCACAAGGTCATCCGGCCTCGGGCAAAACCCAAACAGACAAACCGACGGCTTTCGTCTGCGCCGCCGGAACCTGCAGCTTGCCGGTAACCAGCGCAGAAGACTTGAGAGACCAGCTGGCAAAGCTGTAAAGTAGCCGCCATGTATTTCAAATCCTTCAACAGCCCGCTTGGGCCGCTGACCCTGTTTGCCGATGAGGACGCCCTTGTCGCTCTTGAATTTGGCCAGGGTCCTGAAAGCAAGGGATCACCATTGCTTAAAGAGGCAGAGGCCCAGTTGAAGGCTTATTTCACGGGCACACTGAAAAATTTTGACCTGCCGCTTAATGCCCCTGGAACAGCCTTTCAAAAATCCGTCTGGCAACTCATGAGGGAAATTCCTTACGGCCTTACCCGCAGTTACGGTGATCTGGCGTACGACCTGGACAGTGGCCCGCGCGCCGTTGGTGGTGCCTGTGGTAAAAACCCGATAGCGATTATTGTCCCCTGTCACCGGGTGGTCGCTGCGGGTGAAAAAATTGGCGGATTTAGCGGAGGGGCGGGCACGGATACAAAAATTTCACTTCTGCGCCTTGAGGGCGTCGACTTTTAAACATTCAGACAATCGATAGGAACAAGACCATGACCAAGGCCATCTGTATTCACGAAACCGGCGGACCCGACGTTCTCAAATGGGAAGACATCGAGGTCGGAGAGCCCGGCCCCGGTCAGGCGCGTGTTCGCCACACCGCCGTCGGCCTGAACTATATTGATGTCTACGGGCGCACGGGGCTTTACCCACTGCCGTCCCTTCCCCATGCGCTGGGCATGGAAGCCGCTGGCATTGTCGAGGCCATTGGCGAGGGTGTCAGCGACGTCGCCATCGGTGACCGCGTCGCTTATGTGATTGCGCCTCCGGGTGCGTACAGCGAGGAACGCCTGGTTCCCGCCGACAGAATGGTCAAGCTGCCCGATAATATTTCGGAGGATACGGCAGCCGCGATGATGCTTCAGGGCATGACCGCCCAGTATCTGTTGCGCCAAACCTATAACGTCAAGGCGGGGGATACCATCCTGATCCATGCCGCTGCTGGCGGCGTCGGCCTGATCGTCTGCCAATGGGCCAAGCATCTGGGCGCAACAGTCATCGGCACCGTTGGCAGCAACGAGAAGGCAGAACTCGCGAAAGCTCACGGCTGTGACCACGCCATCGTTTATACGCGTGAAAACTTCAAAGACCGGGTTAAAGAAATCACCGAAGGTGCTGGCGTCAATGTGGTTTATGATTCCATCGGCAAAGATACCTTCATGGACTCGCTGGATTGCCTGAAGCCGCTCGGCATGATGGTCACCTTTGGTAACGCCACCGGTCCGGTCGATCCCTTCCCGCCGGGAATGCTGGGACAAAAGGGCTCATTGTTCCTGACCCGGCCGACCCTGTTTACCTACATGGCCAAACGCGAAGACCTGATGGCCATGGCAGGGGAGCTTTTTGACGTCGTCTCTTCGGGTGTGGTCAAAATCGAAATCAACCAGACCTACGACCTTAAGGACGCGGCCCAGGCTCACGCCGATCTTGAGGCCCGTAAAACCACCGGTTCGACGATCCTTAAACCCTGATCGATTCGACCGGACAACAAAAAAGGCCGGAGCCCTAAAACAGGGTTCCGGCCCAATTTTTGCCAATAGGCTTTTACTGGGAAATTTGCGGCTTCAGGGTTTGCAGGATTTGCAGCGACTGGCCCATCTTCGACATGTTGCTGGTCGCGTGGCCGTCATCATGGATCGCCATGCCCGCCATCAAATCCTTCATCAGCACATCTTTTTGCTCGGCGCTCAGGTGCTGGTTGTTTTCCAGCGCCTTGACCGCAGCGGGATAATCTTCAGTGCCGCTACAGGCAAGGGCGGAATTTGAGAACGCCAGCGTCATGATCACAGCTGTTAATAAATATCGCATAAAAATTTCTCCTAACTGTTCATCGAGTCAAAAAAGTCGTCATTGGTCTTTGATTCCTTGAGTTTGCCATTGAGGAACTCCATGGCATCGACGACACCCATGGGCATCAGTATACGACGCAGGACCCACATTTTAGATAGGGTGCCCTGATCAACAAGCAACTCTTCTTTTCGGGTTCCGGACTTGGTGATATCGATGGACGGCCAGACACGCTTGTCTGACAGTTTACGATCAAGGATGATTTCCGAGTTACCAGTACCCTTGAATTCCTCAAAAATAACCTCGTCCATGCGCGAGCCGGTATCGATAAGGGCGGTCGAAATAATGGTTAGCGAGCCGCCTTCTTCAATATTTCGGGCGGCACCGAAGAAGCGTTTGGGCTTTTGCAAGGCGTTGGCGTCAACACCGCCGGTCAGCACCTTGCCTGAACTGGGCACGCAGGTATTGTAGGCGCGGGCCAGGCGGGTGATGGAATCAAGCAGGATCACTACATCGCGTTTGTGCTCGACCAGTCGCTTGGCTTTTGAAATGACCATCTCGGCAACCTGGACGTGGCGGGCGGCGGGCTCATCAAAAGTCGAACTGACAACCTCGCCCTTGACCGAACGGGACATATCGGTGACTTCTTCGGGGCGCTCGTCAATAAGCAGCACAATCAGGTAACATTCCGGGTGGTTGACGGCAATTGCCTGGGCGATGTTTTGCAGCATCACCGTCTTGCCGGTCCTGGGCGGCGCGACAATCAGGGCGCGCTGGCCTTTACCGATAGGGGAAATCAAATCGATAATACGCGAGGTGCGGTCCTTGGCTGTCGGATCATCGACTTCCATTTTCAGGGCTTCGTCCGGATAAAGCGGTGTCAGGTTATCAAAGTTGGTACGATGGCGAACCTTGTCGGGTTCTTCAAAATTGATCTCGTTGACCTTAAGCAGGGCAAAATAACGCTCGCCGTCCTTGGGTGAGCGGATCTGGCCTTCAACCGTATCGCCGGTGCGTAATGAAAAGCGCCTGACCTGGCTTGGGCTGACATAAATATCATCTGGACCGGGAAGGTAATTAGCCTCAGGGCTTCTCAGGAAGCCGAAGCCGTCCTGCAGCACTTCGATCACGCCGTCACCAAAAATGGCGACCTCATTTTCGGCAAGCCTCTTCAGAATTGCGAACAGCATTTCCTGTTTGCGCAATGTGGAGGCGTTTTCAATTTCAAGTTCTTCGGCATAGACCAGAAGATCTGCCGGGGGCTTGGTTTTCAGTTCTTTAAGATTCATGGGAGCTCTTTTTTGGAAGTTGAGCGGCTTTGAGAAAAGGCCGCTGCGGAGGTGTAAAAGGAAGATGCGAGAAAATTGTGGACGAGCGCCGGGAAAACGGGCCTGAAGGGGGGGGGGTTGTAATACTGAAAGACGCTCTTAACCGTAGTGTGGCGACGGAAGATATAGTCAAATAACCAATGCCCGCCGCAAATGCAAGCCTGTATTTAGCAGTTCACCAAGGCTTCAGAACAGCTACCAGGACGATAATGATCATCAGGATCGTCGGAACTTCATTGGTGATGCGGAAAAATTTCTCCGATTTTGTATTGGCGTCGGCCTCAAATGCGCGCCGCCACCCACCCATCATCATGTGAATTGCCATCAGGCCGACAACGCACAGCAACTTTACATGCAACCAACCGGCGCTCCAGTCTGTTGAGCTATCAGCCAGCAGCAAGCCGCCGAACAATAGTGAAGACAGCATCGCCGGATACATTATGGCCCGAAGCAGACGGCGTTCCATGACCTTAAAGATTTCCGACGCTTCTGAGCCCGCCCCTACCCCGCAATGATAGACAAACAGCCGGGGTAGGTAGAGCAGCCCCGCCATCCAGGCAATCACTGAAATAATATGCCCGGCCTTGATCCACAAATAGGCATCGCCTGAAAATTCCATCGGATTATTTCCTTATCTTTAATGGGCAGCATGCGACTTCCGCTGAGCACGCCCCGGCACCTGTAGAACAAGATATCGTAACCCTTTCATCCTTGTCACCCGCCTTGATAGAGGCCAGCGCCTGATCGACCATATTTTTCAGGCCGCCAATAAAGTCTGCCTCCGTGCTTACCGTCGCCACACGGTGATACCCGCTTACGCCCAATCCTTCAGCCAACTCACGATACTCGATATCAAGTTCGACAAGGGTTTCAGAGTGTTCAGAAACAAAAGCAATGGGAACGACAACAACAGGAACGCCGTCTTTTGCCGCGCGGGCAATTTCATCCTCCGTAGACGGGCCGATCCACTGAAGTGGGCCTACCCGGCTTTGATAACAGACGATCCAGTCCAGATTTGCCTGGGCCAGCCTGGCAACAACGGCTGCCGCCGTCCTTTCCACATGACGGGGATAGGGGTCACCAGCATCGACAATCTTTTTTGGCAACCCGTGGGCTGAAAACAAAATCCGTGGCTTGCCGGTTTTTTCTGCCTGATTGATCTCTCCTTCAAGCAACCGGGTGACGGCGTTGATAAATCCCGGTTCGTCCGGATAGCAACACACTGCGGCGCTTGGTGCGTCCAGGCCGGCCTGTTTCGCCGCCCGTTTCCAGTCGGCCAGGCTCGAGCCCGTAGTGGTGGTTGAAAATTGCGGATAGAGCGGCAGCAGGATAATCCGATCAGGGGCGAAGTTCTTAACGGCCCGGGCCGTCTCGTCGCTCATGGGGTGCCAGTAGCGCATGCTGATAAAGGTCTTGATTTCGTCGGCACCGGAAAACTGTTGCTGCAGGGCCCACGCCTGTTTTTCAGTCAAATCCAGCAGCGGTGATTTGCCGCCCAGGTGTTGGTAAATCCCTTGGGCGATGGGAGCTCGTCGATAAGATAGCCAGTGGGCGAGAAGCCAGCGAATGGGCGCAGGCGCGCCGATAATGGCCGGGTCGTTAAAAAGATTACGCAGGAAAGGTCTAACAGCCGCCAGCTTGTCCGGCCCACCAAGATTAAAAAAGACGATGGCAACCTTCATTTATAACTCAACTTTCCCAGCCCTGAATGAGGGCGGCCAGGCGCTCAACATGTTCGGGCGGTGTTTCGGGCAAAATACCGTGACCCAGATTGAAGATATGCGGACCGCCTGCAAAACCTTCAAGGATGGCGCGAATTTCGTTTTCCATAGCCTCACCACCGGCAATCAGGGCCATGTTGTCCAGGTTACCCTGGACCGTGCACAGGGGCTGCAAATGTTCCGCCGCCCAACTGACCGGAACACTGTTATCAAGGCTGACGCCGTCAACACCCGTTTGTTTGACAAAATCCTGATAGAGGATTCCAGCGCCACGCGGGAACCCGAGAATCGGTACACCGGGACAGGCTTTATTCAGTCTTTTAACAATTTCAACTGTCGGCTGGATGACCCAACGCTGAAACTGGTTTTCACTTAAAACCCCTGCCCAGGTATCAAAAAGCTGAATGACTTCGGCACCGTTCTCAATCTGTTTAATCAGGTAAGCCGTCGTTGCTTCGACAAGAAGATCAATAAGTTTACCAAAACCTTCCGGATCTGCATAAGCCCAAGTTCGGGCTCGCGCATAGTCCTTCGATCCTTTGCCCTCGACCATGTAGGTGGCCACCGTCCACGGCGCCCCGGCAAAACCGATGAGTGCGGTTTGTTGAGGAATTTCGGAAGATAACCGACTGACAGTCTGATAAACCGGCGCCAGATGATCATGCAATCCATCCAGCGACAATTTGTCTACATCATCAATCGACCTGACAGGCTCAAGGACCGGCCCCTCACCTTCACGAAATTCAACTTTTTGACCAAGCGCGTCTGGAATTACCAGAATATCACTGAACAATATCGCCGCATCAAAGTCATACCGCCTGAGAGGCTGCAAGGTCGCTTCGACAGCCAGATCCGGCGAATAACAAAAATCCAGAAAGTTTTTTGATTTCTGTCGCAATTCCCGATATTCGGGCAGATAACGACCAGCTTGGCGCATGAGCCAAAATGGTGGCCGGATTAAACTCTCACCCTTCAGGGCACGCAGAAAATATTTATTTTTTGTATCCATGGTCGGGAAGGTAACCGAGATCACTCTTCTCATATACCTAAAATATATATTTTATATAAAAAGGTAGTAGTTGTTGTAGTGGCCTTAAAGATGGGGATTATTTCTTTTCAACAAGTTTCCCCCAATGTCGTTATCGGGAGTGAAAGAGAATCCGGTATTTGGGGATAAAATGTTGGTAACGGGGACAATCATAAATGGTTACACTTTGACAATTTGTGCTTTCCTTGAAGCCTTGTATATCTTTTTTTGTCGCCTGATCAGATAACGAAACGGGGATAGAAAAAATTGATAAATATATTAATAGAGTGGAAAACAAATTTGGTTTGATAGATTTTCCGGTGTATTCCCCTATCATGGAAAACAGAAAATCCATGGTATGAGTAATGGCATGAAAACAAGTGGTTCGGGGATGGAAAGATCACTTTTGTAAATTGTCTGAGATACACACATTCTATCCCCAGTGTCTGTTGATGGAATAAACACGCTGGGAAGCGCCGGAAAGAGCGATTGATGGTCAGTAAACACTTCCACTTACATCTGGTTTCAGACGCCACAGGCGAAACTGTTAATCTGGTTGCGCGGGCCTCTTTGGTACAGTTCGATAACATAGAACAAACGAAACATGTCTGGAATATGGTCCGCAGCGAAAGCCAGATCAGGGATATTATTGAGGGTGTTAAGGAAAATCCCGGATTTGTACTTTATACCCTTGTCGATAATGAAATGCGGAACCTGTTGGAAAACAGCTGTCGGGAATTAAAAGTCCCCTGTATTCCCATTCTTGACCCAGTGGTCAGTGCACTGGGATCATACCTTAAGGCGGAAATTCGCGCTGCCCCCGGTCGTCAACACGTGATGGACGCGGAATATTTTTCCCGTATCGAGGCCCTGCATTTTGTCCTTAGTCATGATGATGGCCAGGCGACCCGCTCGCTCAACGAGGCCGATGTGATCATCGTCGGGGTTTCCAGAACCTCCAAAACACCGACTTGTATTTATCTTGCCAACAGGGGCCTGAAAGCCGCCAATGTTCCCATTGTTCCTGGCTGCGCCCTGCCCCCAGAATTGATGCAGTCAAAAAAACCGCTGGTGGTCGGTCTGACAAACGATCCTCGGCAATTGGTGCAAATCCGTCGTAATCGCTTGCGTTCACTCGGTCAGGACGAAGAAACTGATTACATTGATCCCGAAACGGTTACCAGAGAGGTCAAGGAAGCAAAGCGCCTTTATACGAGCCAGGGTTGGCCGGTCATTGATGTCACCCGAAAATCCATTGAAGAAGTTTCAGCAAAGATCCTGCAGCTTTATAATCGACGCCTTGAACAGCATTCTTGAGAGTTGTGGATGGAAGAGCCAGCATTATGAGGCATGGGACACTTAAATCCGGCGTCATAGGCTGGCCTATTGATCATTCCCTGTCACCGCGGCTGTATGGTTTCTGGATGCGCGAGCATGGAATAAACGGCGTCTATCACGCCATCGCTGTTGAAACAAACGCCCTGCCCGCACTGCTGAAAACTTTGGCTGACGAGGGTTATGTCGGCCTGAACGTAACGGTCCCTCATAAAGAGGCGGTGATGGCGCATCTTGACGAGATCACCGATCAGGCCCGTTGGATCGGCGCGGTCAATACAATTGTTATCGATGAAAAAGCACATCTTAGGGGATCAAATACAGACGGCTTCGGCTTTATTGAAAACCTCAAAGGCGGCCATCCGGGATTTAGCGCTGCCAGCGGCCCCGCCGTTGTGCTTGGGGCCGGGGGCGCGGCGCGGGCTATTGTTGCCGCCCTGATTGATGGGGGCGCACCTTCCATTACGCTGGCAAACCGGACCCGTGCACGGGCCGACCAAATAGCCGATGATCTGGGCGGGCCGGTCCGGGTTGTTGATTGGGCCGCGCGCAATGCGGCGCTCAAAGACGTGGCCCTGTTGGTCAACACAACGACGCTCGGCATGGCTGGTAAAGCAGCGCTGGATATTTCCCTGGACGCTTTGCCTACCGAGGCGCTGGTAAATGATATCGTTTATGTGCCCCTTGAAACGCCGCTTTTGGGTGCGGCGAAAGCGCGTGGAAACGCCGTTGTCGATGGGTTGGGCATGTTGTTGCATCAGGGCCGCCCCGGGTTCGCCACCTTTTTTGGGGTGGATCCGAAGGTCACCGACGATTTGCGCCGCTATGTTCTTTCCGGGACGGGCTGATGATCATTCTTGGGCTGACCGGCTCCATCGGTATGGGTAAGACAACGGCGGCAATGGCCTTTCGCAGTCTTGGTGTTTTCGTACACGATGCGGACAAGGCCGTTCACAGTTTGATGGCACCGGGCGGCGGTGCTACCGCTGCTGTTTTGGACGCCTTCCCGGGCGTTGAAAAAGATGGCGGTGTTGATCGCAAGGCCCTGGGGGCCCTTGTCTTTGGCAAGCCTGCAAAATTACAACAACTGGAAAAGATTCTGCATCCGCTGGTCCGGCAAAAACAGACGACTTTTTTGGCGACCTCCGCAAGGCGCAGACAAAAGCTTGTTGTCCTGGATATTCCGTTGTTGTTTGAAACCGGTGGACATGCCCGCTGCGACGGGGTTGTCGTTGTCAGCGCCCCGGCACTTATTCAAAAACAGCGTGTGATGGCTAGACCGGGGATGACAAAGAAGCGCTTTGATTCCATCCTAAATCACCAGATGGCCGACCAGGACAAGCGCCGGATGGCTGACTTTGTCGTTTTAACCGGGCTTAGTCGTCATCATGGCTTGCGCCAGATTGCCAACATTGTCACAGTTACGAAAGCCTGGAAGCCGCGTCAGTGGTCGGCCCGAAACAACAGCAAGCGGATGATCATGTTTTAATGCGCGAAATAATACTTGATACCGAAACGACAGGCTTTAACCCGCTAGGCGGCGACCGGATCGTTGAGATCGGTTGTATTGAACTGGTCAACCACCTGGCTACTGGCAGGGTTTATCAGCAATACATCAACCCGGAACGCGACATGCCCGCCGAGGCTTTCTCGGTGCATGGTCTGTCCGAGGCATTTCTCTCAGATCAGCCAAAGTTTGCCGACATCGCCGATGATTTTCTTGAGTTTATCGCCGAGGACACCCTGATTATCCATAATGCGCAATTTGATATGGGTTTTATCAATGCCGAACTCGCCCGCATGGACCGCCCGGCGGTGCCCATGCAGCGGGCCGTCGATACGGTGCAAATGGCGCGCAAGAAATTTCCTGGCGCGCAAGCCAGTCTGGACGCATTGTGCCGGCGCTTTCAAATCGACAATGCCAACCGCACCCTGCATGGCGCGCTGCTCGATTCGGAGTTGCTGGCGGAAGTTTATCTAGAGCTCATCGGCGGACGACAACCGGATTTGGCACTGGTGGAAAACGCCAGGATGGCGGCAAAAGAGACGCCAGCAGAAGCAGCCCCGGTTGCCGGCATCCGTGAGCCCAGGCCTCACACGGCAAGCCCCGTAGAGCTCAAGGCCCATGAAGCCTTTATCAATGGAATTGAAAATGCCGTCTGGCGCGGCGCTGGCGACTAGCCCTTGTCTTTGTTGTTGCCCTTTTTAGGGGCCTCGGAGGCTTTCTTTTCCGCCTCGCCCTTTTCACTGACCTGATTTTGGAACATGGCGACAAAATCGACAGGTGCCAGCATCAGCGGCGGGAAACCGCCATCGCGTGAACAATCGGCAACGATGTTGCGGGCAAATGGGAACAGCAGTCGCGGGCATTCGATCAACAAGATAGCCTGCAGATGCTCTTCGGGAACGTTGATTGTGAACAGGCCGCCATAAACAAGTTCGGAAATGAACGCGGTTTCCTCAGCAACCTTACAGGTCGCGCGAATATGCAGCTGGACCTCGAAAAATCTTTCCTGAATCGGATGGGCGTTGACATCAACGTTGATGGTGACGTCCGGCGCTTCATTTTGAAGTTTGGCGAAAATGCCGGGAGTCGCGGGTGCCTCGAAGGACAAATCCTTGATGTATTGAGCGTTGATCTGGATAGGCGGCGCGGCGGGTGCGTCCTGTTCAGCGGTCGGTTGTTCGGTCTTGTCGCTCATAAAGGGTCTCCCGTTGCAGTGCGGCTTCATTCATTTGCAACAGTGGATAACACGCATTCGTCAGAAAAAACAACTATCCCATTACGATCTATCGGGCGGCGGCAGCGGGCGGCCTGGATCTGGGTCGCCTTCTTCGTTATGAACTTCCTGAAATTCACCTTCGATGATGGTGGCGTCGAACCCTTGCGGGTGGTTCTGGGTGTGCATTTGAAAGTCACCATGCGCCTTAAGGCGGCGCGCCATCAGGGCGCGCAGGATCAAACGGAAAGGCGGCATGAACAAAAGAAGGCCAACGCCGTCGGTGACGAAACCCGGCGTCAGCAAAAGCGCCCCGGCAACCAGCAGACACATACCGTCGAACAATTCGGCTACCGGCAAACGCCCTGCGTCCATGCTTTCGCGGACCCGCCCCAAAGTCGCAAGGCCCTGATGGCGCAACAGGGCTGTGCCGATAATGGCGGTCAGGATGACGACGCCGATGGTCGGCCACAGGCCAAGTGCGTCGCCAGCCTCTATAAAGACGGCGATTTCGATGATCGGCACGGCAATCATCGCGACTAGAATCAACATTCCCAAGGGAGCCTCCAAAGCCTTTCCCGATATTTATACCCGCTTATCCTTGCCCGCAAGGTCAAGACACCTTATTTAGTGACCTGAGTGCCGCTTGTCGTTAACGTACAGGGGGCTAGGATTTAACCAGGGTCTGCCGCCCCCCCAGGCGTTGCGCCTGCATATTGACTGTTTAGTATAACTATCATGAACGACGGGTTTCAGTTTTTCGACATTATTCTTTTCGCCATGATCGCGGTTTTCCTGATCTTGCGGTTGCGAAGCGTGCTTGGCCGCCGTGATGGTCACGAAGGCAATTTTTCAGATTTCATAAATCGCCTGTCCCAAAACAATAAGGACAAGGAGGGCACTGCCGGTAACGACAACATCTTTCACCTTGATAAGCAGGACGATGAAGATTTCAAACCGGCTGCAGCGACAATTGAAGAAGAAGAGCAGTCGCCACTCCTTGCAGGCTTACGCGCCATCGCTGCCGCCGACAGTGACTTCGACCCGGATGAATTTATTTCAGGTGCCCGCATCGCCTTTGAATATATTCTGGGCGCATACGCATCTGGGGATTCAAAAGCCCTGAAGCCGCTTTTGAGCAGTGAGGTGTTTGCCAATTTCGAGAAATCCATCCGTGACCGCGAAGAGGCTAAACAAACCATGGAAGAAACCCTGGTCGGCATTCGCAAGGCTGACCTTGTCGAAGCGGAGATGGAAGGCGCGATCGCCCAGATCACCGTTAAGTTTGTCAGCGATCAGGTCCACGCACTCAGTGACGAGGAAGGGACGGTTGTCGAAGGCGACCCCAACAAGATTGTCAGCGTCACCGATTTCTGGACCTTCGCTCACGATACCCGTTCGCGCGATCCCAACTGGTCGCTGACGGCGACCCGCAGCCTGGATTGATCCCGTGAGGGGCTGGATCCTTGCCCTTATTGTATTGGTTGAGGCATGTGCGCCGGTCACGGTCTTGCCGCCAGGCACTTCAACACCTACGCCCGAAAGCAAGCCTTTGGCCGCTCGGCCGCCAGCGCAAAAGCTGGCGCTGAAGAAAACCACCTTCAATAGTATAACCGGCTGGTCGGGCGACAGACATGACCAGGCAATTGGCACGTTTCTGCGCTCGTGCGCCAGGTTTGCAAAAATGCCTGCCGACCTTCCCCTTGGTGCCATTGGCGGTGTCGCCGGGGACTGGGCGGTGCCCTGTAAGGCTGCTGCCGCCTTGCCCACTGGCAATACGGAATTGGCGCGGTCTTTTTTCGAGGCCCACTTTCAGCCTTACCTGGCGACCGCCGATGGTCGTCCAGAAGGCCTGTTTACAGGCTACTTTGAAATCGAATTGAAGGGCTCATGGTTACGCAAGGAACCTTACACAACACCAATTTATGAGCGCCCGCCTGAACTGGTTGATGCCAACCTGGGTGACTTTAATGCTGATTTGAAGGGCAAGCGCCTTTCAGGAAAAGTTGTTGCCGGTCGTTTCGTCCCCTTTGATGACCGCGCCGCGATTGAAGCAGGCGCCCTTGCCGGCCGGGGCCTGGAAATGATCTGGGTCGATAGTCCTATCGATGCCTTTTTCCTGCATGTTCAGGGTTCGGGCCGGGTGGTCATGGATGACGGCTCCATCGTACGCATCGGATTTGCGGCGCGCAATGGCCACGGCTACCGGTCAATCGGTCGGGAGTTGATTACGCGGGGTGCCTTAAGCGCTGAGCGGGTATCCATGCAATCGATCAAGGCCTGGCTGCAGGATAACCCCGAAGAGGCGGCGGCGCTCATGGCCACCAACCCATCGTATATTTTCTTCAGGGTGATAGACGGAGCGTTGAAATCACTGGGTCAGCAACAGGGTCCGATTGGCGCGCAAGGCGTGCCGCTAACCCCGGGACGTTCGCTTGCAGTGGATCGCGGATATTTCCCCTTGGGCATTCCCATCTGGCTTGACACCACCGACCCGCTGGACCCCGGCGCACCGTTAAGGCGATTGGTCATTGCACAGGATACGGGTAGTGCTATCAAGGGACCGGTGCGCGGCGACCTGTTTTGGGGTTTCGGGGCAGAGGCCGCCACCCGCGCCGGATTGATGAAACAACCGGGCCACTATTTCCTGCTGTTGCCACGCAAATGAGTGACATGGCCCAAAAAGACACGGACAAAAAAAATATGGACAAGAAAAACGTTGGCTTGTTTGTTACCTGTCTGGTTGATCTGACGCGCCCTTCTGTCGGCTTCGCCACGGCCAGGTTGCTGGAGGCGGGCGGCTGCACGGTCCATGTTCCCGATAGCCAGACCTGTTGCGGCCAGCCCGCCTACAACGCCGGCGACAAAGTGGACGCCCAGGCGCTGGCAAGGAACGTCATCACCGCCTTTGAAGATTTTGATTATATCGTTGCGCCCTCGGGCTCCTGCGCCGGCATGATCAGGGAACATTTTCCGGCCCTGCTTGCAGAAGACGAAAAGATGAGCGCCCGGGCCCAGGGGGTGGCGGCTAAAACCTACGAGTTGATGGAATTCTTGCATGATGTTCTGGGCGTTAGCGACACCGGCACCACATTCCAGGGCGCAGTTACCTACCAAGACAGTTGTGCGGGCCTGCGCGAACTGGGCATCAAGGAGCAGCCGCGCGCCTTGATGGCGGCGGTCGATGGCCTTTCGCTCAAGGAACTTGATGATGGTGAGAGTTGTTGCGGGTTCGGTGGCCTGTTTTCGGTCAAGTATCCGGATATTTCAGGCAAAATTGTCGATGACAAGGCAGAGGCCATAGAAAAAACCGGGGCCGACGTCCTGCTTGGCGGCGATCTTGGCTGTCTGATGAACATCGCCGGGCGCTTGCAGCGTCGCGGCTCGCCGGTAAAAGTGCGGCATTTGGCCGAGGTCCTGGCCGGAATGACAGGTGACGTTCCCCCAATCGGCGAAACGAAAGAGTAGCGGGCAGCCCATGCAGTCCACATCCCGCCATTTTAACAGCAACGCCCGCAAAGGCATCGCCGATGCGAAATTGCAGGCGGCCCTGTCCAAGCTCAGTCACGGCTTTCCCGTAAAAAGACTGGCGGCGATGGCGCGGCTGCCGGAATTTGAGGCCCTGCGCGACGATGCCCGGGACATTAAAGAGCACACCCTGGCAAATCTGGGGACTTATCTGGAGATCTATGAGGCCAAAGTTCTTGAAAGCGGTGGCCACGTTCACTGGGCGACTGACGCTGCGGATGCTTGCGAGATTATTCTAGGGATCTGTCGCGATGTTGATGCGAAGACCGTGACCAAGGGGAAATCAATGATTTCCGAAGAGATCGCGGTTAATGAATATCTCGAGAATAACGGCGTCCAGCCCATTGAGACCGATCTTGGCGAATACATTATCCAGCTGCGCCACGAGCCACCCAGTCATATTATCGCGCCGGCCATTCATTTATCCAAGGAACAGGTCGCTGAAACGTTCAGGGGTGAGCACCGGCACTTACAAACTGGGCGTAATCTGGATGAACCGCGTACCCTATTGGAAGAAGCCCGTGGCGAGTTGCGGCGCAAGTTTATCGCCGCCGATGTCGGCATCACCGGGGCCAACATGGTGATCGCCGAAACCGGCACGTCGATTATCGTCACCAACGAAGGCAATGGCGACCTCACCCAAACCCTGCCGAAAACCCATATCGTCATCGCCAGCATCGAAAAAGTGGTGCCGACACTGGAAGACGCAACGACCATCCTGCGGGTGCTGGCGCGTTCGGCGACGGGTCAGGAAATGTCCGTCTACAACACCTTTTCAACCGGCCCCAAACGCCCCGAAGACCTTGACGGGCCTGAAAACTATCATGTTGTGATGCTCGATAACGGCCGCAGCAAGATGCTGGGCGGCGAATTTCATGACATGTTGCGCTGTATCCGCTGTTCGGCCTGTCTCAATCATTGTCCGGTCTACAAGGCCATAGGCGGTCATGCTTACGGCTGGGTTTATTCCGGGCCTATGGGGGCGGTGTTGATTCCGGGGCTGCAGGGGCTTGCGGAAACCCATGATTTGCCCGGGGCTTCGACATTTTGCGGCAAGTGTGAAGACGTTTGTCCCATGCGTATTCCGCTGCCCCGTATGCTGCGCAGCTGGCGGGAAAAGGCCTACGCGGCCCGTCTCGGTTCGACAAAGGCACGTTTTGGCCTTGCCGCGTGGGCGTTTCTGGCCCGCCGTCCGTCCTTTTACCGACCGATTATGGCCTTTGGCGTTGGTTTGCTTGCCCTGATTGGCCGCCGTGGCCGCTTCTCCACCCTGCCGCTTGCCGGAGGCTGGACAGCAAGTCGCGACCTGTCAGCACCCGAGGGAACGACATTTTTATCCCAGTGGAAGCGGGGGAAACGCTGATGGGACCACGAGAGCTCATCTTGGGAAATATTGCCAAGTCATTGAAAGAAAGCGCTTTATCACCTTCATCAAGACAGGAAATCGAAACCCGGTTGAGCGCCCACGCCAATAATACGGTGCCAAGGCGTGGTCAGGGCGAAAACGAGGCGCAAACGGCGCTTTTTATTGCAGAAGCAGAACGGGTTAACGCGACAACGGAGCGTCTGGACGGACTGGAGCAGGTCGGCGAGGCGGTGTTGCGCTACCTGGCCAGCCATAATCTGCCCGGTTCCGTAAAGGTCGCCCCGCACCCTCTTTTGGAAAATGTTGACTGGTCGAAACACCCCACGCTGGACGTGGCCCGGGGCCGTGCAGAGGACAGTGATCAGGCGAGCCTGTCTGTGGCCCGTGCGGGGGTTGCTGAAACCGGGACGCTGGTCCTTCATTCCGGCCCCGAATGTCCGACAACCCTTAACTTTTTGCCGGACAACCATATCGTTTTGCTTCCCCAATCACAGCTTGTCGGTGCCTATGAAGAAGCCTGGGAAATGCTGCGAGGGGATTCAAATGCCATGCCGCGGACTGTAAATTGGGTTACCGGCCCTTCGCGTAGTGCCGATATTGAGCAAACCTTGCTGCTTGGGGCGCATGGTCCAAGGCGGTTGCATATCCTGATTATAAATGACAAAAAAACCACCTAATAAGAAGAAAATAAAGAATAAATCAGGCTTGAATGAAGCCGGTGATGGGGATCTTTGGGGCCATGTCGCGGCTTCTGTGCGGCCACTGGACGGGCACCATAAAAACCGCGCCCCGGACGCTGAAAGCAAGCCTGTGGCTGCAGAATCCGGGACGACGAACAAAAAATCGCCTTCTCGCAGCTCTTTTGCCCCTGCGCAAACCCCGCCCCGACGTCCGGCCCTGCCTGAATTAAGCCTTTCCAGCCAGCCAGGAATCGACAAGAGCACGGCCAAGAAGCTGAAAAAGGGCCAACAGCGCATCGAGGCCCGTATTGACCTGCACGGCATGACCCAGGTGGAGGCCCATCGGGCCCTTGATTCCTTTATTGATGGCACTTATCACGCCGAAAAGCGGTGCATTCTGGTGATTACCGGCAAGGGCTTGAAACCAGATGGCACGGTTGGTGTCATCCGCGCCGCCGTACCGCGCTGGCTTAATGAGCAGCCGAACCGCAGCCGGGTGCTTGCTTTTACCCATGCAACACCCAAGGATGGCGGCGAGGGCGCGCTTTACGTCATGTTAAAGAGGAAAAGATGACCCCGTTTGGCGAGAAAGTCAGGCAACTGCGCCAGGAGCGCGGCATTTTGATGAAAAAAATGGCCGCCGATCTGGGCGTTTCCAGCGCCTATCTGTCGGCGCTGGAACATGGTCATCGAGGTCGCCCCGCCGCCGGTTTCGTGCGCCAGATATGTGATTATTTCGGCCTGATCTGGGATGAGGCGGAGAAAATCAAGCGCCTCGCCCGCTTGTCGCATCCGCGCGTTACCGTCGACACCGCAGGCTTGAGCCCTCAAGCGACGGAGCTTGCCAACATGCTTGCCGAAAATATTGGTGAACTGGATGTGGATACCCTGCAATGGATTATCGACGAAATCAAAAGCCGCAAAACCACGCCGAAAGGCCCGACCCACTAATCACCGGAGGGACAACAATATGGGCAACAAGAACAATGCTATAAATTACATCGAGTTTCCGCTGGTAAAAAATGAAGAGACGAAACAATTCTACAATCAGGCTTTTGGCTGGGAGTTCACGCAATGGGGGCCAAAATACCTTAGCTTCAGCGGTGCCGGGGTTGATGGCGGCTTTAACGGGGAAGATGATGCCGGTGTTACGCCGCCGGGTGTTCTGGTCGTCCTGTACGCCAACGATCTTTTGAAAAAATGTCAGGAAGTTGAAAATGCCGGAGGTAAAATCAACAAGCCAATTTATGGGTTCCCCGGTGGTGAAAGATTTCACTTTCTGGACCCCAACGGAAATGAGCTGGCGGTCTGGTCGGAGTAATATTATTGGGGCTGTTTCACGGCGCTAAAGCGTTGGCGTGAACCGAAGCGACATGCAGGACAGGCCGCCGTCAACCTTTGCCGCTTCGCTGATGGCCACCTGAACCACCGAATATCCGGCCCGGGTAATCAGTTCTGCGGTTTTCGGGAAACCCTCAGGGATCAGCACCTTGCCATTGACGGCGATGGCGTTGGCCGCAGCTTCTTCGCCTTCGGGCAGGACAAGGGTCTTGTATGTGTTGAAAAATCCTGCCGCGGCCATGGATTTGGTGGCCACGATGGTTTCGTCGTCAACCAGCCCGCAGGCGGTTTTGAAGTGCAGGACGCCGGGCTGTGTCTGCAAAATCCGCACGGCAAGCCCCCAGTCGTTAAGACAATCCTGCAAGGCCTTCGCACCGGCAGCGTCGGTGCGCTCTGAAAGGCCGACGATAATTTCGCTTTCGGTGACCATGATATCACCGCCTTCGATAAAACCATCCTCGCCGACACTACGGACATCACCAAAATAGGAGCTCAACACATCGGCCATGACCGCAGACTCGCCGGTTCGTGTCGTCGCCCCTGGCCTTAAGATAACAGCGCCTGCGGGCAGGCAGAGGGCGGAATCTTCGATAAACACTGAATCCGGAAACTGTTCCCAGGCGGGTAAGATATCTACGTGGACTCCGGCCTCTTCAAGGGCCTGAACATAATGACCATGTTGATCGACAAAGCGGGCGGGATCAGGATCGCCAACATTATGGGCGCGCAAACCCCCGGCGATGCTCTTACCCGGCAGGCGCACGATGGCGTTGCTGAAGTGGCTGCTGTGACCCATTACAGGATGAATTTGCGCAGGTCAGCGTCTTTGGCCAGTTCACCAACTTTATCGCGCACGTCAGCGGCTTCAATGGCAAAGGTCTCGCCGCCTTTTTCCGAGGCGTCGAAAGAGATATCTTCCAACAGTTTTTCCAGCACCGTGTGCAGACGTCTGGCACCAATGTTTTCCACCCCATGATTAATTTCCTCGGCCAGGTCGGCAATGGCACCAATGGCGTCGTCGCTGAAGGTCAGGGTGACGTCCTCAACGGCCATCAGGGCCGTGTACTGCTTGATCAGGCTGGCCTCGGTTTCCAGCAGGATGCGGACAAAATCATCGCGGGTCAGCGAGCGCAGTTCAACCCGTGTGGGCAGGCGGCCCTGCAATTCTGGCAGCAGGTCCGATGGCTTGGCGATATGAAAAGCACCCGAGGCGATAAAAAGGATATGATCGGTCTGGATGGTGCCGTG
Source organism: Rhodospirillaceae bacterium (assembly GCA_014382375.1). Lineage (GTDB taxonomy): Bacteria > Pseudomonadota > Alphaproteobacteria > Rhodospirillales > JABHCV01 > JACNJU01. Next base: position 14,966 of record JACNJU010000119.1, on the reverse strand, counting down.
TTTGGTTGAAACGGTCGTCCCTTCGATAAGCGGCAACAGGTCGCGCTGCACACCCTCGCGGCTGACATCCGCACCAGCGCGGTCGGAACGGGCGGTGATTTTGTCGATTTCATCAAGAAACACGATGCCGTTGTTTTCAACATTGCTGAGGGCTTCCTTGATGATTTTGTCTTCATCGAGAAGTTTGTCGCCTTCTTCGGCCACCAGAACCTCATAGGAGTCGATCACCGTCATCCGTTTCGGCTTGGTTTGTTGGCCGAAGGCCTTGCCCATCATATCGCCGATGTTGAGCATCCCCATCTGTGCGCCGGGCATTCCGGGGATATCGAAGGTTGGCATACCGGAGCTTGCGGATTCAGCGACATCAATTTCGATTTCGCGCTCATCAAGCTCACCCTCGCGCAGCATTTTGCGGAATTTCTGGCGGGTTTCTTTCGATGCATTATCGCCGACCAGGGCGTCGATCACCCGCTCTTCGGCATGAATTTCAGCCTTGGCGACGACCTGAACGCGCATTTTTTCACGGACCATGTGAATGGAAATTTCAACAAGATCGCGGATCATTTGCTCAACATCGCGGCCGACGTAGCCGACTTCGGTAAACTTGGTTGCCTCGACCTTGATGAAAGGCGCTTGCGTCAATTTTGCAAGGCGGCGGGAAATCTCGGTCTTGCCGACACCGGTCGGCCCGATCATCAGGATATTTTTCGGCAGCACCTCTTCGCGCAGGTCGTCGTCCAGTTGCTGGCGGCGCCAGCGATTGCGAAGGGCCACGGCGACGCAGCGCTTGGCGTCATTCTGGCCAATGATATAGCGATCAAGTTCAGATACGATTTCGCGCGGTGTAAAGCTGGCAATGGACATCTAGAGGCTCTCGATAATGACATTGTTATTGGTGTAAACGCAAATATCGGCGGCGATGGCCATGGCCTTGCGGGCGATCGCCTCGGCGTCCATGTCGTCGCGGTCGATCAGGGCGCGGGCGGCGGCCAGGGCGTAGTTTCCGCCTGAACCGATGCCGATCAGGCCGTCTTCGGGCTCCAGTACGTCGCCGGTCCCGGTCAGGACCAGCGAGACATCCTTGTCGGCAACGGCCATCATCGCCTCAAGGCGACGCAGGTAGCGGTCGGTGCGCCAGTCCTTGGCCATTTCAACGCAGGCCCGGGTTAATTGTCCGGGATATTGCTCAAGTTTGCCCTCAAGGCGCTCAAACAGGGTAAAGGCATCGGCGGTGGCACCGGCAAAGCCAGTGATCACGGAACCATCGCCCAGGGTCCGAACCTTGCGGGCATTTGCCTTGATAACCGTATCGCCAAGGCTGACCTGACCGTCACCGGCGATGACGACAGTACCGTTCTTGCGGACCGTAAGGATGGTTGTGCCGCGCCAGCCGGGAAACTTTTGATCTGCCATGATGGGTGTCCGTAAAATTAAGTAAGAGCTGAGGATTTAGGCTTACAAAGCGGTTCGGTCAAGTGCTCACCGTGCGATGATGGTCACACCCGCGCCGATCATCACAGAGCCCGCACCCCGGTTCAAAACCTTGAGCGCCCGTTCGCTCCTCAGCAATGTTCGCGCCCGCGCCGCTGCAAAAGCGTAGGAAACCAGCACACAAACCAGCACGCCAAGGACGATAGCGACGGCCAGGACCGCGTCAAGCGGGGCCAGTGCGGTAAGGTCGATAAAACCCGGCAGGATGCCGACGTAAAAAATAATCACCTTGGGATTGGACAGGGTTAACAGAAGGCCGCTGACAAAGCCGCGTAAGGCATTGTTGGCGGGGGTGTCGGTTGTGTCCAGATCAATGGGCCCGGAACGCCACGCCTTGATACCAAGGAAGATCAGATAGGCGGCAGCAGCCAGGCGAATAACCGTAAACGTTGTCTCGAAACGACCGGCGATTACTGAAAGGCCGCCAATAACGAGGAGCAAAAAAGCCAGATCCCCGCAGACCATGCCGATAATAAATCCAACACTGCGCCGCAGGCCTTTTGACAGGGTGTGACCAAGCAGCCCGAGCAGGCCGGGGCCGGGCACGACCATGGCAATAAAACAGATAATGGCCAGGGCCAGGGCATTTTGTGCGGACATGGTCAATCCCTATCAACCATGTGCATTTTCCGCAAGGGGGGACTTCCGGTTTGCGTTGCCACCTGTTACAAGGGCGTGAAGGATTTATCCATTTAGCGAGGTCGCCCATGCGCAAGGCCACTGTAGAGCGCAATACAAACGAAACGAAGATCTCCGCATCGGTTGATCTTGACGGTACCGGCAGCTATTCGGTAGCGACCGGGATCGGCTTTCTTGACCACATGCTCGAGCAGCTTTCGCGCCACAGCCTGATCGACCTTGAGGTCAAGGCCGAAGGTGATCTGCATATTGATTTTCACCACACAACAGAAGACACGGGAATTGCCATCGGCGAGGCTTTTTCAAAGGCGCTTGGCGATCGCAAGGGGATTTCACGTTTTGGCCAGGCACTTTCGCCCATGGATGAAACCCTGACCCGCATCGCCCTCGATGCGTCAAACCGGCCCTATCTGGTCTGGAAGGTCGCCTTTGCCCGCGACAAGGTTGGCGACATGGATACGGAGCTGTTCAAGGAATGGTTCGCGGCCTTTGGCCAGGCCGCAGGCCTGACACTGCATGTGGAGTGCCTGTACGGCGACAACAATCACCATATCGTCGAATCCTGCTTCAAGGGTTTGGCCCGGGCGTTACGTCAGGCCATCGAGATCGACCCCCGCAAGGCTGACGCCGTGCCGTCGACCAAAGGCGTGCTCGGCGGCTCTCTCTAGTCGAAGAATTTAAGACCATGAAGACACGCATCTACACCGTGCACCTGCTTGATAATGCCGACCCGGTGCTGGTTAAGCAGGGCTTTAGCTGGCCTGCCTTTTTCCTCGCCGTGCCGTGGGCCCTGTTTCATCGCATGTGGTGGGTGGCCGCCGGTTTTGTTGTTTTGCAAATCGTATTGGCGGCGGCTTTTGCCGGCGCTGGTTTCAATGACATGCAGCAAGCAATTGTCAGCTTTATCCTGGCCACCATCATCGCCACATCTGCTGACGCGTTGCGCGCCCATTCCCTTACGGGCCGGGGATACATACTTGCCGACGTGGTCGTTGAAGAAAACAGCGAGCGGGCACTCAAGCGCTTTCTTGAAGCCCGCCCGGAAGTAACCGCAATGTTGGCGAGGTCCGTGGTATGAGCGTCGTCATTATTGACTATGGCTCGGGCAATCTGCGCTCGGCGGCGAAATCTTTTGAGCGCGGGGTTAAGGACGACGGCCTGGCGCTTGATGTGGTTGTTAGCGCCGATCCTGATCAGGTCAGGGCGGCCTCCCATGTCGTTCTTCCGGGGGTCGGCGCGTTCGCCGACTGTCGGGCCGGACTGATGGCCCTTGACGGTATGGTCGATGCCCTCAACGAGGCTGTCATAAAGGACGCCAAACCGTTTTTCGGAATTTGTGTTGGTATGCAGCTGATGGCAACGGCAGGCCTTGAGCATGGCGAGCATCCGGGGCTGGGCTGGATCAGCGGTAAGGTTCAGGCCCTGTCGCCTGACGATGAGACGCTTAAAATTCCCCACATGGGCTGGAATGAATTGTTGCCCGGCGAAAACGATCATCCGGTGCTTGCGGACCTGGGTGAAAATCCGCACGTCTATTTTGTGCACAGCTATCATATGATCTGCGAGAACGCCGCTGATGTTCTGGCAAGCGCACAGTACGGGGGCCCGGTGACCGCAATGGTCGGTCGCGACAATATGATCGGCAGCCAGTTTCATCCGGAAAAAAGCCAGCGCGTCGGCCTTAAGATTATTGGTAATTTCCTCAAATGGAAGCCTTGATAAAATGATTTTCTTTCCTGCGATTGATCTCAAAGACGGCCAGTGTGTGCGCCTGTTGCGCGGCGATATGGAAAAGGCGACGGTGTTTAATGATGACGCCGGGGCGCAGGCCAAGTCCTTTGAAGACGCGGGGTGCCAGTGGCTGCATGTGGTTGACCTGAACGGTGCCTTTGAAGGCAAGCCGGTTAACGCAGCAGCGGTCAAGGCGATCCTTGCGGCGATCACGATTCCTGTGCAGTTGGGTGGCGGCATTCGCGATATGGAAACCATCGCCTACTGGCTTGACGCCGGTGTCAGGCGCGTCATTCTGGGCACCGTGGCGCTTCGCGACCCTGACCTTGTCCGCCGGGCGTGCCAACAGTACCCAGGCCGGATCGCCGTTGGCATCGATGCCCGTGACGGCTTTGTCGCCGTCGAAGGCTGGGCCGAGGTTTCGCAGATGAAAGCCTTTGACCTTGCCGATCTTTTTGAAGATGCCGGGGTCGCCGCCATTATTTACACGGACATCGGTCGCGATGGGGCCATGCAAGGCCCGAACGTTCAAGCCACAACGGCGCTGGCTGCAGCCTTATCAACGCCGGTGATCGCCTCAGGCGGGGTTTCGTCCATGGCCGACCTTAAGCTACTCAAGGACGCTGGCGGTGGCTTGCTTGAGGGGGTCATCAGCGGCCGCGCGATTTACGACGGCGAGATCGATCCGGGAGAGGCGGTCCGGTTTCTGCAATGCTGAAGGCCCGCATTATTCCCTGCCTTGATGTCGAGGGTGGCCGTGTCGTCAAGGGCGTCAACTTTGTTGACCTTGTCGATGCCGGTGACCCGGTCGAACAGGCCCGTATTTACGACGCCGCCGGTGCCGACGAGCTGACGTTTCTTGACATCACCGCTTCCCACGAAGGCCGTGACACCATTTACGATGTGGTTTCGCGGACCGCCGAACAATGCTTCATGCCGTTGACCGTCGGCGGTGGCGTACGGACCACCGAGGATATCCGCAAGCTGTTGCTGGCCGGGGCCGACAAGGTTTCCATCAACACCGCAGCGGTCCACAACCCTGAATTCGTTTCCGAGGCGGCGCAAAAATTCGGCTCCCAGTGCATCGTCGTTTCCGTTGACGCCAAGTCGGTAGGTACTGACAAGTTTGAAATTTTCACCCACGGCGGTCGCAACGCCACCGGCATTGACGCGATCGGCTGGGCCGAACGCATGACGTCTTTGGGGGCCGGGGAAATCCTGCTCACATCCATGGACCGGGACGGCACCAAACAGGGCTTTAATCTGCCGCTGACCCGCGCCATTTCAGACGCGGTCAGCGTGCCGGTGATTGCCTCGGGCGGTGTCGGAACATTAGAGCACATGGTCGAAGGTATCCGCGATGGCCATGCCTCGGCAGTGCTGGCGGCCTCGATTTTTCATTTCGGTACCTTTAGTATTGAGGAAACCAAAGCCTATATGGCGGCGGCAGGAATTCCTGTGCGCCTGAAAAATGAAGGCGACGAAAAATGAACGAACAGACCATCGACAGCCAGGTTCTGGAACGCCTGTTTCAAACCATCAGGGGTCGTCATGGCGAAAGCCCCGAGACATCCTACACGGCCAAACTGTTTGCAGGGGGACGCGGCGAAATTGCCCGCAAGGTGGGCGAAGAAGCTACCGAAACCATTGTCGCATCGCTGGACGAAAGCGAAGAAAAAGTGGTTATGGAAAGCGCCGACCTGCTTTATCACTTGCTGGTGCTGTGGGCCGATGTTGGTATTGATCCCTCCCACGTGTGGGCCGAATTGGCGCGTCGGGAAGGAACATCGGGTATTGACGAGAAAAGTGCGCGGGGGAAATAAGATGGCCTACGACAACGACAATATCTTTGCCAAAATTCTTCGCGGCGAAATTCCCTGTGACAAGGTGTTCGAGGACGAGCATGCGCTGGCCTTTCGCGATATCAATCCGCAGGCACCGCTGCATGTGCTGGTCATTCCCAAGGGCGCTTACGTTAATATGGATGATTTTTCGGCCCAAGGCTCGGACGCGGAAATTGCCGGGTTTATCCGCGCCGTCGGCCAGGTGGCGCGTGAGCTGGGCATCGTTGATGCGGGGTTTCGCACGCTGGCCAATAATGGCCCCGATGCCCATCAGGAAGTGCCGCACCTGCACGTCCATATTTTTGCCGGTCGCGATCTGGGCCGCATGATCAAGAACTTTAAAGACTGATGGATTCCGGGCTCCAGGCCAGCAACCGGAACCTTGTCGGTATCAGTTACATATTGATGGGTGTGGGCTTTCTGGCGACCATGGACAGTGTCGCCAAGGTTCTGATCGGGGCCGACTATTCGGTCATGCAAATTCTTGCCATCCGCGGCTGGATCATCGTTTTTGTGATGATGCTGACCTTGCCTAAAATGGGCGGCTTGGCGACACTCAAATCAAGGCAGCCCTTCAAGCACTTTCTCAGGGTCGTGATCGGCTTTGCCTCGCCGTATTTTTTCTTCAGCTCCCTTGCTGTGCTGGGCCTCGCTGACGCGACGGTGATTTTCTTTGGCGGCGCGACTTTTTTGATGACCGCCCTCTCTGCGCTGCTGTTCAAGGAACCGGTCGGTCGCCATCGCTGGGGTGCGGTGGTTGTTGGTTTTGGCGGCGTCATGTACGCCGCCCAGCCATCAAGTGGCGTTTTTCAGATCGAAGCCCTTTACGCCATCGCCTCCGGCGCGGCCTACGCGGTGATGGTGCTTGTCACCAGATGGCTGGGACCAGCAGAGGGAACATTCAGGCCGGTGTTTTATTTTAACTTCGGGGTTGCCTGTATGGCGTCGCTGGCCCTACCGGCTGTGTTCAAGCCCATGCCTTCGGCGGACATCGTCACCATCCTGACCATGGCGGCCTTTGCTGTTGGCGGCCATTTTTGCATCACTCGGGCCTTTCATAGCGCCCCGGTCAGCCTGCTTGCGCCCTTCGAATTCACCGCCCTGATCTGGGCTGCGGGGCTTGGATATTTTATCTGGTCGGATATTCCGGCGACAAATGTGCTCATTGGTGCCGCAATTATTGTCTCAAGCGGGGCCTATCTTATTCACCGTGAGGCGCTGGCTGAACGGGCCAACAGAAGAGCCACAGAAGGACTGGTCGTTGCCGATCCGCTGATCATCGCAAGCCCTGTCAGTGTCGAGGATGCGGCGGGCGATTAGGCCCTCAGCTTGACCGCGTTACGGTCGATCATCAGCCGCCGGTAAGAAAGCGCTTCGGCGATGTGGATGCGGGCGCTGGGGGCGCTTGCATCGCCACCGCCGCTGACCACGTCCAGATCGGCGAGGGTGCGGGCGACCCGGATAATGCGGTGATAACCCCGCGCCGACAGGCGCATACGCTCGGCGGCCTCGGCCAAAAGGGCGCGTCCGGCCTCGTTGGGGGTGGCGCACTCATCAAGCAGGGCACCGTCGGCCTCGGCATTGGTGCGGACGATCGGGTGGTGGGCATAGCGCTGCTTTTGTATATTCCTGGCCGCCGCGACCCTTGCTGCTACCTGGGCGGAGCCTTCGGCTGGCGGCGGCAATGACAAATCGGCGGCGCTGACGGTGGGCACGTCCACGTGCAGGTCGATGCGGTCGTACAGGGGCCCGGATATTTTTGCCTGATAATCCTCGGCGCAGCGCGGCGCCCGCGAGCAGGCCTGGGCCGGATCCTCCAGATAACCGCAGCGACATGGGTTCATGGCCGCGACCAGTTGAAAACGGGCCGGATAGGAAACGTGAGCGTTGGCCCGGGCGACGGTGACCCGGCCGGTTTCCATGGGCTGGCGCAGGGCTTCCAGGGCGGCGCGCTGGAATTCCGGTAATTCATCAAGAAACAACACACCCAGATCGGCCAGCGAAACCTCACCCGGTCTGGCCTTGTGGCCGCCGCCGACCAGTGCCGCTTGCGAGGCCGAGTGATGGGGGTCGCGAAACGGTCGACTGCGGGTCAGGCCACCACCGTCCAGCACCCCGGCCAGGCTCTGGATCATCGAGGCTTCAAGAATTTCTTCCGCGTCCAGCGGCGGCAGCAATCCGGGAAGCCGCGCCGCCAGCATCGATTTCCCCGATCCCGGCGGCCCGGTCATCAGCATGTTGTGCCCGCCAGCCGCCGCCACTTCGAGCGCCCGCTTGGCGCTTTCCTGGCCCTTGATGTCGATCAGGTCGGGGTAATGGGCGCCGTCATCGGCCTTGCCCGGTTTTGGCGGTGACAAAAGTTGCGTGCCCTTGAAGTGATTGATCAACGCCAGCAGGTCGTTCGGCGCAAGGATATCCATATCACCGGCCCAGGCCGCCTCACAGCCTTGGATGCCGGGGCAGATCAGGCCCAGATCGCGGCCGTTGCAATGGATGGCGGCGGGCAGGATGCCGTTTACCGGGCTGATCGAACCATCCAGCGCCAACTCACCCAGCGCGGCAAAGCCCGAAATATCTTCAATGGGCAGCACCCCCATGTCGGCGAGGATGGCGACGGCAATGGCGAGATCGAAATGAGAGCCCTCCTTGGCCACGTCGGCGGGGGCCAGGTTGACGGTAATGCGCTTGGGCGGCAGCGCCAGACCAATAGCGCCGAGCGCCGCCCGAACCCGCTCGCGGGCTTCCGAAACCGCCTTGTCGGGCAGCCCGACAATGGTAAAAGCCGGAAGGCCACTGGCCATCTGAACCTGCACATCAATGTCCTGAACATCGATGCCGCGAAAAGCGACGGTATTGATCCGGGCAACCATAACAGCCAGCCTGCTCCCTGTTTCACACGCTTAAGTTAAGGGAGCATAGCGGGAACGAAAAGAGAACACCAGAACTTTCGTCTACCGCAGTCGCGCCTCGATGGCGTCCCAGAGCTGGACTTCCAGTTTGACCCCGTCGAAGCGGTTGATTTCCTGGATGCCGGTTGGCGAGGTGACGTTGATTTCAGTCAGATAATCACCGATGACGTCGATGCCGGTAAAGATCAGCCCGCGGCGCTTCAGTTCCGGGCCGATGGTCTGGCAAATCTCGATTTCCCGTTTGGTCAGCTCCGAGGGCAGCGGCGTACCGCCAGCGTGCATGTTGGCGCGCACGTCGCCATCGGGCGGCACCCGGTTGATGGCCCCGGCGGGCTCGCCGTCAATCAGGATAATGCGTTTGTCGCCTTTACGTACGTCGGCCAGGTAAGCCTGCACCATCACCGGTTCGCGCGAAATGGCGGCGAACATTTCCAGCAAGGCGTTGATGTTGTCATCGCCGGGCGGCACGTGGAAAACACCGGCCCCGCCATTGCCGTACAAAGGCTTGATGATGATGTCCTTGTGGGTTTCGCGAAAATCCTTGATCGCCAGCGGATCTCGGCTGATAAGGGTTGGCGGCATCAGGTCCGGGAACAGGGTGGCGAACAGTTTTTCCGGGGCGTTGCGCACGGACGCCGGATCATTGACAACCAGGGTGTCCGGGTGGATGTGGTCAAGCAGATGGGTGGCGGTGATATAGGACATATCGAACGGCGGGTCCTGACGCATCAGGACGACGTCAACATCGCCAAGGTCGATCACTTCAGGCGCACCCAGGGTGAAATGGTTGTCCAGTTCCGGGCGCACACCTAAAGGCCGGGCCCGGGCCGTCACCAGGCCACCCAGAAAAGACAAATCCTGTGGCTGGTAATGATAAAGCTGATAGCCACGGGCCTGCGCCTCAAGGGCGAGCACGAAGGAGCTATCGGCGCTGATGTCGACGTCCTCTATGGGGTCCATCTGGATAGCGACGCTGCGGGATTTTGTCATTTTCGTTTAAGCTTTCTAATTCAGCCTGCCGCGCAGTTCCTGCAGCAGGATAGAGGTTCGGAAGCGCGAGGCGTCGGCCCCGGCGGTTTCCAGATACTGTTCCAGCGCCGCGACCGCGTCAGGGACCCGGTCAAGGCGGGCGTTGAGAATACCGGCTTCCCGCCACAGGGCAGGCTCGACCGGGGCCAGCATCAACAGGGTTTCGACAACGTCCAGCGCTCCCTCAAGATTTTCAGAACGCAAATGAAGAACCTTGGCGTTGCGCCGGGACCTTAAAATGATCGCCCGGTTGCTCATGGCCTCGGTATGGCGGGGCTGGATTTCAACCTGTGGGCCAGAGACCGCCTTGTAAATATCGCGCAAGTCGAAAGGCTCCATAACCTTGCCGCCATCGAAGGGATCAAGGATACACCGGGCACCCGCAAATTCGAGGCGCACCAGAAAACGCGGCGGAAAATCAAGACCGTGGATTTCCCAGCCGAGAGCACGGGCAACATGGATATAGATAATACCAAGCAGGGTCGGCAGGCCCTCGCGGCGATCAATTACCCGCATCAGGTTGGCGCATTCGGCATCTTCATAAGCATCATCACTGCCGCCGTAACCGGCCCGTCTTGCGATCACCTGCTGCAGGGCCTCGACGCGCATCTCAAGGCCACCTTTGGGGCTGCCGGCATCTTTTCCGGCGTAGGCTGCGACATCATCGGTGAGTTTTTCCAGATGGCGCTCATAAACGGCGGGATCGATGCCCGGCCGTTCAGCCCTGGCCAGAACCAGCGCCGTTTCGGTCAGGCCAAGCTCATCATCAGCCAGTTTGCCGAATGCGTTGAGGCGGCGACGGATTTCCGGCGAAGGCTTCATGTCCCGGCCCCCTTGATGTCAGCCTTGAGCTGCACGTAGGAGACCACCCGTTTGACATAGGAAATATTGCGCGCCTGGGCGATCACCCGGTCCAGCTCAACCTGATCCTGGGCGATTCCGAGCAGGAAGACGACACCGCGCACGGTCTCGATGGCGTAGTTGACGGCCAGAATGTCACCGTCAAAGGTCAGCCTTGATTTAAGCTCTGCGGTAATTGCGGTATCGCGGGCAACCTCGCCAAGGCCCGGCGCTTCACCGACGACGATTTCGTTTATGACATCTTTGACGCCGTCTGCCTTCCAGGCCATGCCAACGGCGTCGGCGCGTTCCTGCTCGGTCCGGGCGATCCCCGTCAGCAGGGCCCGGCTCTCATAAACCTCAATGCTCATATGGACGACCATGTTCTTGTCGCGCTGGGCCCATAGTTTGAAAATCCGGGCCTCGATCGCACTGTCGCGGGCGACCCCTTCGATACCCCGTTCCTGATAGGCGGCAACCCCGGTTGCAGCTCCCGCCCCAAGGGTCAGGCTGACCGGGTCACAGGCACCAAGACCAAGGAGCGCCAGCAGGATAAACAATCGGCAAGAGCGAATCATGGGGCTAAGTGTAAAGTTAGTTGGGATTTCAGACAAAGCCATTTTATGCGCCTTGAATCCACGCACCGGTAAGGTGTCGCGGCCAGCTTCGCGGTGCCAGCACAATCAGGTCGAAGCGGGCATCACAAGTAGAAAGTTCCTTATTTTGCGCCAGATAGGCGAGCGCCGTTCGCTCAATCCGGTGGCGCTGCTGGGGGCCCAGGGCGCGGGTCGCGTCATCCAGGGATTTACGCGCCTTGACCTCGATAAAGGCAAGGATGTTGCCGCGCCGCGCGATGATATCGATTTCGCCACCGGCGGCCTGAAAACCGCGCCGTAAAATCCGGTAGCCCGTCAGGCGCAAGCGCCAGCAGCTCAACCCTTCGGCAAACTTGCCAAAACGCTGGGCCGATTCTTTTGCGGCGGTCATTTGTGCTGACCCTTGAGCTCCAGGGCGCGGGCGTAGACGTCGCGCTTGACCGCCCCGGACGCCGCCGCCACCGCCGTCACCGCGTCTTTAAGGGACAGGCTTTCAAGGGCGTCGCCAAGCAAACGGTCGATATCATCGGGCGTTGCCTGTGCATCAGTGCTTAAGGGCGGGGCGACAACAATGGTAACCTCGCCCCTGGGCGCGCCAGCCGCTTCGTAGTGGTCCGCCAGTTCATCGAGGGGCCCCTTGCGGACTTCCTCAAATTTCTTGGTCAGTTCGCGACCGATGGCGGCTTCGCGCGGGCCCAGCACCATCGCCATATCGCCCAGGGATTTGGCCAGCCGTTTCGGACTTTCCAGAAACACCAGGCTCGAAGGGATCGCTTTCAGCTCCATCAAGTCGGCTTGCCGTTTGCCGGATTTATTGGCCAGGAAACCGGCGAATAAAAAGCGGTCAGTTGGCAGTCCGGCCAGAACCAGGGCGCTGAGCACCGATGAAGGTCCCGGCAAATGGGTAACGAAAAGATCCTCCTCGTAACAGGCCTGAACCAGACGGTAACCGGGGTCCGATATCAGCGGCGTTCCGGCGTCCGAGACAAGCGCCACGGTTTGGCCTTCTTTCAGGCGTTTGATGATCGCAGGGCCGGTCGTACCTGCATTATGTTCGTGGTAGGCGATAAGCGGGCGGGAAATGGCGTGAATGGACAAAAGCTTGGATGTTACCCGGGTGTCCTCGCAAACAATGACGTCGGCGCTGTGCAAGACATCCAAAGCGCGCAGGGTGATATCGCGGGCATTGCCGATTGGCGTTGCAATAATATAAAGTCCACCTGGCAAAGGCCCGGAGACATGTACAGAAGATTGAGAGTGCCCAGATGAGAGGTCCGAACGCTTTGAATAACGGTTTTGTTTTGCCCCGGATTCTGTCATTTCCAATGCCTGTATTGACCTCACTGGTGGTTGCGGTGGCGACGCTGCTGGTTACCGGCTGTGAGTCTCCACGACTTCCCTCTGTGTTACAAGGTTCCAGCGTTCCGGTGCCTGCGTCAACCAGTTCCGGGACGTCCGCGAAACAACCAGCCCAACAAACCCCTCAACCACAGACGGTGACACTTCCGGCCCCGGCCCCGACCCCGGCGATCAAGGATGATCGCCAAATTCCATCGCTTGTCCCTTATTTGACGGGCCGGGTGCCTGCGGACGCGCAAACGGCACCCGGGGCGGAAGTGCCGATTACACCCATGGCGACATCATCAACGGTCAGGGTGGCGCTGCTGGTTCCCTTAAGCGGCCCTAACGAAAAACTCGGCAGGGCAATGCTTAATGCGGCCCAGCTGGCCTTGTTTGATTTTTCCGACCAGCGCTTCGAGTTGCTGATTCATGATACCGGCGGCACCCCCGAAGGGGCCCTGGAAGCGGCCCGTTTTGCCATCGGTGACGGAGCGTCGGTGATTCTGGGGCCGCTTTTAGGGACGTCGGTCAGCGCCGTCGCTCCCTTGGCCCGGCTCGCCAATGTCAAGGTTATCGGCTTTTCCAGTGATCGCACGGTTTCCGGCGATGGCGTATACACGATGGGGTTTTTCCCCGAAACCGAAGTTAACCGGGTCGTCAGTTACGCAGCGTCTCAGGGCCTCTCCCGCTTTGCCGTCCTCGCCCCCAGCGGAGCGTATGGGGAGACCGTCCTGGAGGCGCTCAGGCAAGCCGCCACGCGTGGCGGTGGTGAGGTTACCAGGGTGCAGTTTTATGATCCGTTGACCGAGGATTTTTCTGCTGTCGTCCGTGAATTGGCAGATTACGACAGGCGTCGTCAGGCGCTCCTCAACCAGCGCGCCGAACTGGCCGAACGGGACGATGATATTGCGCGCAGTGCCTTGAAAAGACTGGAGAAATTACAAACTATCGGGGAGCTGCCCTTTGACGCCCTGTTGCTGGCTGATGGCGGCCCGCCGCTGCTTTCCATCGCCGCGCTGTTGCCGTTTTATGATGTCGATCCGAAAAAAGTGCGGATGCTCGGAACCGGCCAGTGGGACACGCCGGGGCTTGGTTCTGAACCAGCTTTAAGTGGCGGTTGGCACGCCGGACCACCGCCGGATGCGCGGACCGAATTTATCACCCAATATGAAAAGGTTTACGGCAACAAGCCCCATCGCCTGTCAACGCTGGCCTACGACGCGACGGCGCTGGCGGCGGTTCTGGCCCGGGCTGAAGGCGGCCCGAACTTCTCTGACGCCGTGCTGACGACAAAAAGCGGATTTTGGGGCCGCGACGGCATCTTCCGGTTTCTCGCCGATGGCAGCGTGGAGCGGGGTCTGGCGGTGTTACAGATCGAGCCACGCTCAACCAAAGTGATTAGCCCGTCTCCAGAAGCCTTTAGCGAGATTAATTAATTAAACCTCTCAGCCCAATAACTCTGCCAATACGGCGTTCAGGCACAGCCTGCCCTTGTGCGTTGTCCGCAGGCCGTTATCGTCACAGATCAGGAAATCTGCCTCTATGAGGTGCCGCAGGGCGTCTTCAGCGATGATGCCCCTGACATCCGGTAAGCGCGCGGCGTCAATGCCCCGGTTTAGGCGCAAGCCGGTTAAAAGCAGCTCTTCGGCGCGGCTGGCGGCGCTTAAGGTATGGCGTTTGGCGGTCGCGTGGGCGTCTTTTTCGACCCTTTGAAGCCAGCGGCCCGGATCGTGGACTTGATAAAGGGCGTCGGTTGCGGCGTCGTTTGAGAGACGCCCATGGGCCCCAGGACCAATGCCCACATAGTCGCCGCCCTGCCAGATCGCCATATTATGGCGGCACTCCTGACCCGTCCGCGCATAATTGGAAATTTCATAGGCGTTAAAACCATTTAGGGCCACTCGTTCATGTATTAGTTCATATAAATCAGCACCGGTATCAGAATCCGCCTCGGCGACGCCGTCGCGGAAGAACGGTGTCCCTTCCTCGATGCTCAACTGGTACAGGGAAAGGTGTCCACCGGCCAATGCAAGAGCTTGATTTAACTCGCTTTTCCAGTCCGCCGCCGATTGGCCGGGCAATCCGTAGATGAGATCGAAGGAAAAGCGCTCAAAGGTCTCTGCTGCCAGAGAAATCGCCCTCATGGCGTCACTGGCAGAATGCTCTCTACCAAGGAATTTCAATGACTTATCGCTAAAACTTTGCACGCCAAGTGAAAGACGAGTAACGCCGGCACCCGCAAAATCCACGAGCTTCCCCGCCTCCACCGATGTCGGGTTGGCCTCAAGCGTCACTTCCAGGTCCTCCGAACACGTCCAGAAGCCTTTTGCCGCCGAAATCAAGGCCGCCGTCGTGGCCGCGGCCATGGTCGAGGGGGTACCGCCGCCGAAAAACACGGTTTCAAGCTGTTTTTCCGATGTTTCGGCGGCAAAATGGGCCATTTCGGCCAACAACCCCCGCCGCCAGCGCTTTTCATCGACGGCCCCGTCCGAAACATGGCTGTTAAAGTCACAATAAGGGCACTTGGACAGGCAAAAAGGCCAATG
>JACNJU010000203.1 GCA_014382375.1 Rhodospirillaceae bacterium | reverse complement strand
TGACCCTTATGATAGCCAGATAAAGTGGAAACGTATTTCCTACAAACCCCTTACCGCCTATGAATCTATTTTCTAATATGGCAAAGTTAGTTAACACTTGTTCAATTTCTCGCAAGCTTAAATCATAATGATTTATCAAGTGAATCTCTAATGAATCATCTTCATAGTGATGGGTCAGCCCCATATCATTGAGACAGTGTCTAAAATAGGTGACTTTATTGGCTATTCCTCCTGTTGATTGAGGGAGCGTCACCCATAACTGAACAAATTTTTGCAAATATGAGTGACAACTCTCTTTGTCTAGACCGTACAGGTGGGAAACTGATTGTTCCAACTGCACTCTATTCATCACTAATATCCAGCTTATGTTGGGTACTGAAAGAAAGTGCTTAATTGTCTCCAGTATTTCCATTGCGTAGTTTGGTCGGCAACGATCTAATTCGTCAATAATGAAAACGATAGGTTTGTCTGTTTCTAGTTTTTCATGTAGGGACGAAAGAAAGACCTTGAAGTTTTCTACAACTTTCTTGTCAGATTCTGAAGATTCGAACCTTTCATCGATATACTTCGTAGTAGCATTGTCGAGCTCTTCTACAAATGTTGCTCCAGCTTTAACGGCAATATTCTCTGTAAGAACTTTTGCTCCAGATTTTAATCCAGCCTTTAATACTACTTTTGACAAGCTAGTAAGGTTTTCTTTTAATTGATTAAAAAGATGTCGATTTTCTTCTTTCTTGACAATTTCATGAATAAGTGATGTAAGTGCGTAAAACGCGTCGGACATGTAATCATTTTCAAATGCGTCAAAGTAGATACATTTAGTCTCATCTGCCTTCAATTTGTTTCGCCATAATTTAGCGAACGTGGTTTTTCCTTCTCCCCATTTTGCATCTAAGCCAACGACAAGGCCTTCTGATGTACTCGTTAAAACATCAGTCAAATCAGTAGCGAAATTTTCGCGGTCAAGCAAGTCTTTTCCTGAAGAAAAGGTATCGCTGTCAGCAATCACCTTCTTAGGTACAAGGAGTTTCATATTCATAATCTGAGTTCCAATCCTATATCAGAAAGATATGACCACTCTCTCTAAGTGTGTGAACAAGATGAATCCGGCGTGTGGCCCTGTCTATCAGCAAACATTTTCGAGAATCAAAGGGGTCAGAGTCTGAGGTATCCCCAGAAATTCTAACAACATACTGCTAATTTGGCATGCACTTTGATTTTGTGTAATGAGGCGATGACCTCTTTGTCTGGTAGCCTAAACTGCTTCTGATTGATGAGTAGTTTGGCGAGAAAGATAACTGAATAAGGCGCTCTTTTGCTGGAGGAATTTACACGTACATGTCGGGCTTTGTCCGTCCTCTTTCCGGCGGTTCCTACACACCACAGAACGAAGTGAGCCAGTGTGGCAAGCAAGCATAATATGGCTCGCCGATTCTCTGCCATGTTTCTATGTTGAGAGATTGCTAATCCGTAGTGGGCTGCTTTATGGTCACGGAAGCTTTCTTCGATTTGCATGCGACTGCGGTATAAAGACACAAGCTGTTTGGGAGTTCGATCCTTTAGCGAGACCGAGTAAACCAGCAGCCAGGGTTCCCGCTCGCGCCCTGCATGAGAACGGGTTTGTTTGGATCGACGCGCAACACCTGAATAGGTAAGATCTTGGCGCTTCTTCCTGGATTGGCGTATTACGATCAGTCTAGATGCCAGAGGATTGCGTCTCACCCAATCTATTTGCCCAAGGCATTGGGCTTTGATGGTGGCGTTGGTATAGAGCGATTTGGCGCTAAACCACTGGCCTGCCGCTGTGCTGAAGGAGATAAAGTCGCGGCTACGGATACGCCCGACCCAATGCCATTGGAGTGTCTTTTCGACATACCGATAGAATGGTGTTCTGAAGCCAGAATCTGCTACGACAATAGGTCGGCAGTGTGAGGGAATCAGTGCAGCCAATTGATGGAGGAACTGGTGTTGTATACGTCTGTTACCCAGTTTACTGCGAGGGTGGACTTCTTCATACAGAGTAAGCGAACGGCCTCCTACTGGTATGGCCGCTCGCAACAACTGCGAGCTTTGATCTGCACACAGGGGAGACCAGTCAATCAAAATGACCGGTTCGAGCATGCCTTTTAGGAGTGTGTTGGCCAGCGCTGAATAAAGCGTGATCAGTTCTAGGTGAAGAGCCTGATTTGACAGCAGCCGATCCATGCGTTTGATCTTGTGTTTATCATACGCCGTGCCTGACAAACCACGTCCAAGTGAAGTGACCGTGGCCTTCGCTCCTTCCACCAGAGATTGAACTGCTAAGTAGCAAGCATTCAAGCGTGCCGCATGAATTTCAGAGCAGCGCTTATCGAGTGTTCTGTGTAACAATGCAATAGCATACATGACACTTCTCCTCAGATTTGGCGATCTATTGGAGAGTTTTATCGTGTCATGTATGCACTTTAGTTAGCTTAACTTATTAATACTTTTAGATATTTTCTGGGGATACCTCAGGATCAGAGTACTTTGATCCAGATCAAAGTACTCTGATTCCTTGTTTTCCCACTTTAATGCGACGTAAAGCTCTCTTACTGCCAGGAACTATGTATACTCTTACGATATCGTGAAAACCTGATTTGTATTAATCACCTGCCTTCAGCGCCAATGATCGGTTGACATAGCCCAGCGCCCGTGGACATATGCAGTTTAAAAAACTGAGTCTCTTATTCTTGAAGATAGCCCGGGCTCCATCGCAAACGACCGCGACAGAAGTCCGTTAATCGTTGATACTAATGATGACTACCATGTACGGGGAACCTCTGGGATTAATCATCCTGCCCAGGCTAGTAAACGAGAATGGTTTTTCATATTCAATTTAAATCAGGCGTTCATGATTGTGAAACCTAGAAATCGGCTCACCGCTCTACTAATCTTATTTGCTCTGTCGCTATTATCATCTTGCGCTGATGACAATGAACAAGGTGAAGCCAGTAACATCTCAGGCACGTGGGTAATTAAAAACGCGCGTGTTTATGACGGTCTTGGGAGTGACCCTGTAAATGCCGACGTGCGATTTAAGGATGGCATAATTACTGGCGTTGGTATTCTCGATGCTCAGCCCGGTGAAAGAACATGGGATGCAAATGGCCTTGCCTTATCTCCAGGCTTTATCGATCCCCATAGCCATCATGATACAAAGTTAATGAGCGACAGAGCTCCGAAAAGCGCACTTGCCCAGGGGATTACTACGATCGTCAGTGGACTGGATGGGGGCGCATCAACCTTTGGCGCGCCCTTCGTTTCCATCGCCAATAGTTTTGCCGAATTTGAGAAAAATCCTGCCGCCATCAACCTGGCCTATTTTGCGCCACATGATACTTACCGCGAGATTGTCATGAAGGATGACTTCAAGCGGCCAGCAACAACCGATGAACTCGAGCAAATGAAACAAATGTTGCGCCGCGATCTTGAGGCGGGGGCTTTGGGTTTATCGACGGGGCTTGAATATGAACCTTCGCTCTATTCAACAATTGACGAAGTGATTGAGCTTGCAAAAGTCGCTGCGGAATATGGGGGCCGGTACTCAAGCCACATCAGAAGCGAAGACATTAAGGTAACGGAAGCCATTGATGAAGTTTTAACTATCGCCCGCGAAGCCAACATCCCTGCCAATATAAGTCATATCAAACTTGCCATGTATGCCTTATTCGGCCAGTCATCAGATGTTATCGAAAAATTGAACGATGCACGCAACCAGGGGCTCAACATTACCGCAGATATCTATCCCTATGACGGTTGGAAAGCACCCATGGCCATTTTAATGCCAGCTCGAGATTATACAGACCGCGCTGCGGCAGAATATGCACTTGAATCTATTGCATCCCCCTCAAGCATAACCATTACGGATTATGACGGTGAGCCGACTTACATTGGCAAAACCCTGGCCGAATTAGCGGCTGAAAAGAACGTAGATCCTGTAGATCTTATGATGCAGCTATTGCAACGGGCGGAAGAGGAAAACATTGAAGAACGCGTAATAGGCAGAAATATGGGTGAAGAAGATATTCAGAATTTTATGAAATGGCCCTACACCGCGATCACTACCGACGGCGGTATCGATGATAGCCATCCCCGAGGGCAAGGAACCTTTAGCCGCGTACTCGCCTATTATGTAAGAGACGAAAATGTTATTGCCTTGAGTGAAGCGATTAGAAAGATGACTAGTCTTACCGCCCAAAACCTTGGCATCACCAATCGCGGCACTCTTAAGCAAGGCTTTGCCGCTGATCTGGTACTTTTTGATCCGACAACTATTCAAGACCATGCCACCTTCGAAGACTCGCTGCAATATTCCACAGGAATTGAAGCAGTCTGGGTGAATGGAGTGCTTGTTATGGATAAAGGAAATATCACTGACGCCAGACCCGGGCAGATTGTACTCCGGGGAAATTTACTACATTAAGCAGGGCAAAGAATAAACAGGGTCAGAGTAATTTGATCCAGTTTTTTAGCAGTATATACTTAAGATCCTTACTCGTCGGTATACTTCAACTCAAGTCGTTTCAGCAGGAAAATCGAACCCATCACTGTAAAACAGCAGAGTCCGAACATCCCGAAGATTGAGACCCAGACAGGCGGTGGCGCGACGATGACAGCCAACGGGCCTTCGTCGAGGGGAATGGGGAGCAGGCCCTTGAGGTAGTAGATGATGCTGAAGATCTTCAACACCGGCGGCAGAATAAAATGCATCGTCTCCCAGCCTGCGATCAGCACAATCGGGATGAGTGGGTTAGGAAACAGCAAACCGGTGGCCATGAATAACGAACCGTAACCCATACATGCCAACAGAATGATTCCCAGGTACAAGCCCAGCTGCTGTAGCGCAATACCACTGGTCAGGTCGGAAACGAACTGCTCCATCCCGAATGGCAGATAGAGCAGCAGGAAACCAATAATCGTGATGAGACCGAACAGCACGACACCGCTGGAGAGGCCGGCCAGGTATTTGGCCACCACAAGCACTTCCCTTCGC
>JACNJU010000069.1 GCA_014382375.1 Rhodospirillaceae bacterium | reverse complement strand
TGATGACGATCACACTTTGGCACATTGCGATGCCGTTCGGGCGGGAGCCGTCCACTACATCATCCTCGGGGCTTTTTCAGATTTATTCGCGGTTTATTGCCCTGGTGATTTCACGGCGATTTTTTATCCGGAAAATATGCGATACACGTTGATGTGACGCTGACGCGGTCTTTCGTCGTAACGTCATTTAACGTCGCTGCGGTGATGCGCGCGCTCTTGCACGCCACGTTTGACCGCATCGGATATTCTTTTGTCACGATGTCGCCATCGCCGGTGAAATTAACAATCAAGATTAAAAGCATCCATTTCATGACCAAATGTTTCCTATGGTAATTTCCTAATTAAGTGTTTGAAATAAACAACAATTCACATATTGTAAAGAACGTGGTCATTGTCGTAGGTTCGCCGCTAGATTCTTTAATGCCTTTGGTTCTATATTAGACCTGTTGCAAAAGTATCGTCCTGATGGCCGAGGCGCAAGTTCTCTTTTCAGTCTTGCAGTGAGAACGCCGGAGCAATAATCCACCACTGAAGCGGCCGGATTTTCTGGCTGTTGGCCGGAGTAAAAATCCGCCAGTGGTACCCTCTCAGCTTTTGCAGAGGGTGGGGATGAAGTCAGTGGAACTGTATGGTCGCGTGCGTTACGCGGTAAAGATTGAAGGCATGAGCCGTCGCAAGGCGGCGCGGGTTTTTGGTATTGACCGTCGGACGGTCGATAAGATGTTGAGCTTCTCGGAGCCTCCGGGTTATCGCCGGACGAAGAAGCCGAAGCGGCCGAAGCTTGATCCGTTTGTCGGCATCATTGACCAAATCCTTGAGGATGACGCCAGTCGCCCGAAGAAGCAGCGCCATACGTCGAAGAGCCTTAATGTTCTCGTGATTCCCTTTGTTATTGGATCGCAAGGGAGTTTTATCATGACTATTTCGCAGGATTTACGTATTCGTTTGGTGAAGAAAGTTGCGGCGGGGATGTCGCGCCGGCAGGCGGCAGCCCATTTTGATGTGAGCCCGAGTTCAGCCATACGCTTTTGGCATCAGTATGAAACGGAAGGATCAGTGGCGCTCAAAGTCCGAGGCCCACACAAGCGCCGCCTTGACCTTTATGGTGATGATCTCCTGAACTGGATAGAAGAAACGCCGGACATGACCTTACAAGAGTTGTCCGAGCGGTTGTTGAGCGTCCATGCCATTGACGCCGCTAAATCGACCATAGATGACTGGCTTCGCTCACGAAAAATCAGCTTCAAAAAAAACGGCACACGCCAGCGAACAGGAACGTCCTGATGTACAGGCGGCCCGGGCGGTTTGGCGCAAACGTCAAGACTGGCTTGCCGCCCGCCCCGAGAAGATAGGCAACCTCGTATTCATAGATGAGACCGGTCTCAATACCAAGATGGCGCGCCTGAGAGGGCGCTGTTTCAAAGGCCAACGGATGGTTGCTTCCATTCCCCATGGACACTGGAAAACCATGACCTTTATTGCCGGGTTACGCTGTGATCGATTAACCGCGCCCTGGGTCATTGATGGCCCCATGAACGCTGATATATTCGAGCAATACATCGAAACACAACTCGCCCCGACCCTCAACAAGGGGGATGTCGTTGTTCTCGATAATCTTCCGGCGCACAAACGCGCCAGCATCAGGCGGGCCGTTGGAAAGCGGGGAGCCTGGCTTTTGTTCCTGCCCCCGTACTCACCAGATTTCAACCCCATAGAACTGGCATTCTCAAAATTCAAGGCTCACATGAAACGCCTGAAACCAAGAACAATCGAGGACCTGTGGAAAGCCGCAGGAAGGGTCTGTGACCTGTTCAAGCCGGAAGAATGCCGGAACTACTTCGCTGCTGACGGATATGCGCCAAAATATTCCGGAAATGCTTGCTATACGGGTGAGCAGAAAACTCAATTCGGTCGATGTGATTGATGTTCTGACGAATCTCTTCATCCTGCGCGGTGTTCCAGCCTACATTCGTTCGGACAATGGTCCCGAGTTCGTCGCCCAAAACGTACGTGACTGGATTAAGGCGGTCAGGGCAAAGACAGCGTACATTGAGCCAGGTTCACCATGGGAGAACGGATACTGTGAAAGCTTCAATGCCCGCTTCCGAGATGAATTACTCAATGGTGAGGTCTTTTACACGCTCAAGGAGGCGCAAATTATCATCGAGCAATGGCGTAAACACTATAACACCAAGTGACCACATTCGGCCTTGGGCTATCGTCCACCGGCTCCAGAAGCCATCGTTACTATGGACCTCAAGCCCACCATGAACTAACAATGAAACCGGACCCGTCAATGGGGGCTATCCAGTGGTGGGTGTCTGCGTTAACCGGATAGGCACGGATTAAACATGCATACATGAACATCATTGGTTCAATCGATTTCCCCGCCGGACAAACCGCTGGTGTGTTCACCACGCTCGGTACCGGCGACGAGGATTTTCAGATCGGCGATCGTTTGATCATTGGCGCGCCCACGACGGCATCAACGCTCGGCGAGGTTTTAATGATGTTCAATGCGACCTACCTCGATGCATAAGAAATAAGAAAAACGACGCCGAGCGCCGCTTTTCTCTCTGGGTTGGGTTTTGAGACTATGGACAATGCGTCATTTTTCCCAGATTAGGCGCCGATGACGTGTTTTCGAAAAATACGTCAATTTCAGCCTGCGTAAGAATAGTGTCTTGGTCGAAATCTTGCAAGTGTTCTTCTAAAGGCGTTTCTTTTGCGCCCCATTTGCGAACGATCTCGGAAAGTTCTTCTGGCGTTTGCGCGACTTTTACATCGTCTCCGAAATTCGCACTGTTGGCGAGAATAAATCCGTTATTTACGCGACAAATATAAAGTGTTTCAGCCATCGTTCGGGTTTCCTTTCTTGAGATGTTTAATCATGGCACGAGCAAGCAACTGAATACGGACGCGAATCTCGTGGTTTGGTATCCCTAGTAACTCGCGCACCAGTTTGATCGTCGGAATATTCAAATTGTTGGTTTCTTGTTGTTCCGAACAACTCAGGCCTTGAAAGAAATATCCCGGCTCAACGTTGAAGATTTCGCACATCATCCAAAGTTTGCTGCCGCTGACCCTGTTCATTCCTTTCTCATATCTCTGGATCTGTTGAAAACTGACGCCCAACTGCGTTTGACTAAAACCGATCGCGACACGTGCTTCGCGGATGCGTTTGCCGATGTGGACGTCCGTGGGATGCGGACCGTCATCCGCCACCGTGCGGCGCCGTCTGATTGTCAAATCCATAATAAGCCTCTCAGTTCGCTACGGGCGTTTCTACTGATATGACCGTCATGCTGCTCGGAAATTCGTGATTGTTGGTGCAGAGGTCATAGCTCTTGTCGCCGTCGCCATCCCGAAACAACACAGCGCCGCCGCAGATTGGGCAAACGCCCAACGGCTGGAACGACTCGGCGATTTTCGACAAAAGCATAATGTTCGACGTATTTTTTCTTTCCTTGGCTCTCCGCATCGCTGCGACTTTCAACAGGATTGATTGGATTTCCAAGAGTTTCGTTTTGACCTCTTTCAGTCTATCAAAAGAATTTTCGAGGTTTTGAATGATGTTTTTGTCCATAGTCTCTTTTCATTTCACTACTGTCCCGCAAAAAATCAAGCATTAGTCTATAACATATTATTTTAAAATAGAAACAGCCATTTTATGCAGGGCAATCGGGTGAAAAAGTTAGTGACACCGCGGCGCTAGTGTCCGGTTAAAAAGCAAACAAATTCAATTGGTTGCTGGTTTTGATGTCGGTTGAATTGGCGTCGCCTAGAGTAAGTGTGCGCATTCCGACGCAAAGCGGCCACTGATTCCAATTTAATCCGGCCACCTGTTCCGATTGAAAGCGGCCACTTTTAGGGGGCCTACCCTTTTATGCTAGGAAGTGCGACTTCTTACCTATTGTCGCAGTCCAAATCACTCGACCTACAGGTGGATGGTGCAGGCAATCAAATTATTGGATTAGCAGGCTAAACGCTGAACAGCACTTATTTTGCCCGCCCCCCAAACTTCTCCACAGTCCGCATAGCACCAAGGCCGAGCAGCGATAGCAGTACGGTGACCAACGTCTCCGTGCCGGTCAGTTCCGGCAATTCGGTCACATGAGGAAAGAAATTCACCGTCACCCAAGTCAGCAGGTCGAACAGAATGAAGTGCCAGAAAAGAGCGAAACCACA
The DNA here is from genome assembly GCA_014382375.1 of Rhodospirillaceae bacterium. Taxonomy (GTDB): domain Bacteria; phylum Pseudomonadota; class Alphaproteobacteria; order Rhodospirillales; family JABHCV01; genus JACNJU01. The sequence continues at coordinate 22,137 of JACNJU010000069.1, read as the reverse complement.
AACCCAGCCGATAAATGGCCTCCATCCTGCCACGAAAATGCTTCGATGACCGGCCTCAATTTTGTTGAGCTCAATCTGAGCCAGACTGGGCTTCATCATCATCTTGGCCTTGATAATCTCGGCGGCGCGCTTCTCATCATCGGTCTCAACAAACTGGTCGATGATGTTCGCAACGCCCTCAGCGGCAGAAACCACACCACCGCCGACAATCGATCCAAATATTTTTCCAAGCATGGCTTAATCCTCAACAATTTCAAAATGAACCAGATCATCGAACGAATTGTCCCTAACCTCGGTGTCACGGTTCCAATCACCGCCCCAGCGCAGATCAATGCCCATGGCCTTGGCGGTGGCCAGTACATACCCGGCAAACAGCGTCTGGCGCTCCCGGTCATCCCAGACGACGGGATAGGGGCAAACATCCACAGCCAATGACGGCACCGTGTTGTGTTTCCCATCCGGCCAGCGAACCTGGCTTTTACCTCCATCCACCATCCGGTTTTGGCGTTTCTCATTCCGGTGTCCTTCAATGATAGTGCAATCAAAATCTTGAACGACCTGTTGGAACACACGCTGCAAGCGCCCATCGCAGGTGGTGAGCCTGGCCAGGGATTTCTCAGAAAAACTCGGCATTACTGTATCCCTCCAAACAATTTAAGCTTGATGGCAACACCAGCCATGAGCGCCAAAATCAACCCGGTGGTGATCAACCTGATAACGGTTGACCAAGCAGTGTGCTTGGCAACACGCAACGCCCCCAACAAGGACCGCAAATCGCGAATATCACTGGCGGCGTGTTCATCAATCAGGCCGACAGTGGCAAGGGCCCGTTTGGCCCCACGCTCGGCGGCCAGTTCAAGAAGCTCTTCAAATTCCTCTTCAGGCATGCGGACATGCCCATCCTCCATGGAGGGTCGGTTCATCGTTTTGTTCCTTTAGATTTAGAGATTAATCAGGCGGCAAGATCGGCTTCTTGAACGCGAACGTCCTCAGCAACAGCGGTAATTTCCACATGTTCGCCACGGGGTTTGACGGCTATGACACGGGCCTTGGTGCCCCAGGCATCGCCCACCCCGAAAGCAAAGTGCGTGCGTTCTTCCGATGTGTCGGTGTAGGGAGTGATATCAATAGCTTCCAGCGGGTGAACCTGCCGGTCATTCCCGACCACAGCTTCCACGGCAAATGGCCCGGCAAGTGAACCGTCACGACGACGAAGGGCAATGTAATGACTGGTATTTGGTTCCCAGATAATCGGCTCTGACAACGTCAATACCTGTTCCGGATCATCCCAGGCCACTACTTCGCCACCCTGTCCCCAGTGGGGCATGTCGTGGGTGACCACAACCAGATCACCATAGGTTGGGATCATCCCTTCCAGTTCAGTCGACCATGAAACCAGCTTGCGGCGATACCGGTTGTCGGCAGCCATGTAGAGACCTTCCCGCTGGGCCTGAGCCTCACCGGTGCAGCCAAACAACGAAACCTTGGCTGGTTTTTCGATGGCGCTGTCAGGCAGCGCCGACGTAACTTCATCGGGCTTCCAGGTCCGGGCATTAAAGAAAGTGACGGTCACCGAGTCCGCCGTTTCCTCCCCAGGCATGATGTATTGAATTTTAAATGACCCTTTGACGATATTGCGGGGACCAAACATGGCAATAGGTAATGTCTGGGTCGCATCCCGAAAGATACGAACGACGCCCCCTTGCAGGATCGGCACGGCACGGCCACAGCGGGCTATGCGATTGAGCGCCTCCCACACGGTCATGGAACTATCAAAGATGCCGTTAAATTCATCACCTCGTCCAGCCCACGTTTGATCAAGGGTTGCCAGGGCATTCAAATCGATACGGGCATCTGCCAGCTTGGCTCCATATTGGGAGCGACAAGCATCGGCAAATGCCCAGGCAATAGACCGTGTGGGTGTCGGCGCGCTCCACCCAGATACGGAATCCCAGATCGGTAGCCTGCGGGTGACGATGCCGTTGATCATCCGGGATGATCGTTGTGACAGGTTATCGGTGGCCCGCATCTTGACCGCCAGCAGGGTGATGTCGCCGAAATCAGGCGCACCATCCAAATAGGACCTGAGTGCACCCCAGCGGATTTCATGACCAGCGCGGGACGAGGTGTCCTTGGCATCCAGCCGTTGCAAGCGCACTTCATATCGACCCGGCGTAACGGCGTATTTAAAGCTCTGGCGTTGCGCCGTATTGGTGGAAGCAGAATAACTCTCGCTGCCTAAAGCGATCCATCCACCTATGGCCACACCATCGTCATCAATGCTTCTGGCTTGGACTTCCCATTGAAGACTGCGCGTATCGAGCCCACCCGAATCATTGGCGTAATAAAGACCGCGTGGGTAGATGACGTCTATCCCAAGGCTCCCTGCCTGCGTGGCTGCCGGGTTGGCCGTAAATGGACCGATCCAGTCACCGCCATCAGCAGTGCTGAGCAATTCCTGACCCGCCACTTCGGGCGCGGTGACCACATCGGTCTCAAACAAGGTAACGCTGCCGCCGGGAACGATGATTTCTGTTTCCACCTCCTCAAACGAGGCAATGGGCGTGTCCTCAATCCGCACCTGTTCCAGATCATACTCGCCCTGGCCAATCACATGCAGTTGGAACATGTACTGCTCGTTGCCCAGAAACTCCTGATAGGGATGGGATGCCAGATCCGGATAAATCAAATGCCGCCCATAGAGAACGGGGATAGGCTGGCCCAACCGGGCCTCATTCCCTTGTGCCGATAACGAATAGGTGGGGCTTGGTGCCGGAGCGGATCCAACTGAGCTAAAGTTTGTACTCGGCACAGATGTTCGTGGCGACGGAATGACGGCATTGATTAAGGCCGAACCAGCCAGAGACACAACCCCGCCCAGAACCGTACCCCAGCCAATTTCAAAGGCGGTTCCGGCAAATAGACTGCCGGTCAGCCCCATGGATCCCGCAAGTGCACCACCCAAGGCAGGTGCAGCCACCATTAAGGCAATGGATAGAACCGTTTTGAGCGGATTCTTGCCGCCTCCACCTCCACCACCGCCATGCGGCAATGCAACAAAGGTGACTACATCCCCCTCGTTGATAAAGGTGGAATTCCAATCAGCCCGTAACAAGGCACGCCCATTGTGCAGACAGATCGTCGGACGGTCGAATTCATCCACGCCTTGATCATCAAGCCAATCTCGTACAGATACTGACTGTGCAACCGGCATCACTTCTCGGCCCCGCTCCGGTTGGAACGGGTTATTCATCATGACGACGCAAGCCAGCATTATTCGATAAACCTATAAAAGCCTTCGACACTCCAACCATTCAAGGCCAGTGATGTCAGAGTTTGAAAAGCAACACCGGCTTCCTGGGAGCAGTGCAAAACACCGCCATCATCAACATCAAGCCAAACGCCGACATGGATGGGGTAACGAGCCTGGCGCATAAGCACACAATCGCCTTCGCCCGGCTCCTTAACCAGTTTCCAACGCCGCCGTTCAGGGTGATCTCTGAACCCCCGTGCGATGGCGAGAACATCTTCAGGGTTCGGAATGCCCGGCAGAGTCCGACCAAAGTGCTGCTTCTGGATATGGCGAACAAAGGCCCAGCAATGGTAGCTGTCCGGCCCTTCCCCTGTGGCCGACCACGGAATGCCAATATACGTTTCTGCCCAATGCATGATTTATCTCACTAATCCTGGAAACCGCTTTGCCGTATAAATCTCCGCTGGAAACGCTTTGTTGCCAATATCGAGCATTCTTGCCCGACCCGTAATTTGCAGCGCGTTTGCCTCTACCTCAGTCAGAACCAAGGTGATCGGTGGATCCATCTGTGGCCCCTCCAGATCAGTGGAGAGAAAGGGGCGATAGGTGATTTCAATTTTGTCCTGCGTCGCCACCGCCGCATCCAGATGCTTAACGATTTCACGCGACACGTTATCCAGTGTCACCGTGATTTCCGGCACCGGCGCGGTATCGATGGGTGGTAAAGACAGATCAAAAGCAAGGGCCACAAACGTCACCATGACCCCACCATCAAGCGGCGCACCAAATTCCAGTCGAGCTGTCAGGTCCACATGATCCCGCACCACGCGAATGGCCGTGACATTGCCATCGTCATCAACGAAAGCTGGATGGCGCAGCTCCAGCGTATGCAGGATCACCACGTCAGACGGAGCCGCCGCATAGGCCTCTTTAATGGCCTGAGAAAGTGCGGGATCAGGCATCAGGGCCTTCTTCCTGCAAATCCGTCAGCGGAATAACCGGCATGATGTTCGGTAGACCCGGACGCCGCGATGGCCCCTCGATCTCGACCAGCACCAGTCGGGTCAACCAATAGAGCGCGACCGCCAACATGGAGAGGTTCCAGGTGTAGCTATTGTCACAAGCCTGGTCCCACAGATCACCCTCCAGGAACATGCAGGAGCCCTTGCAAAGCTGGACGACGGGACAGCGGTTACACTCGGGCCGCGTCGACCAATGCCGGGACGTGGTCAGGCGAATATCATCAAAGGCATCAACGTTGCCGATGCCATGAGCCATGGCGGCACCACGCCTCGTGGAGGCACTGGTATTCTGGCAGGTGAGCACATTGCCCTTTAGATCGACGGCCAGATGTTCGGGTTTGTCCATGCCGCATTTTTGGCCGAGTGTTCGGGCCGGTCTCCCTTGGGCGAGAGAACAATAAAAATCTTCGCATTTGCCGCGCACAGCCCCCACCGGCATGGAGCCTCCACGAACGGCCTCCCAAAACACGTCGGTCAGGAACTGCTCGTGCTCTTCATCCGTCGAGGGCGATAACGCTAGGCCGCCCTGATCGTAGGGAAGCAGAATTTCTTCGGTCGACAGTGGAATATCCCGGGCGGGAATACCGAGCCTTTCGCCGATATATTCACGGATAGCGACCAGAGACCGGTTATCCTTGGTCAGCACACAGCCAAAGCCGATCATGCCTTTCGGGAACAGCCGGTCGTAGAGCGAGCGGATGGCCTGCCGCGTTGCCGGTGTTTCCAGCGGGTCAGGACCGCGTGTCGCTTTATGAGCGGGACCGTCATGACTGATGCTGACGCCAAAACCGAGCTCGTCCAGCCAGTTGATTTTTTCATCATCAAGAAGGGAGCCATTGGTGATGATGTTAAAATGGGCCTTGGGGAACCTTTCCCGCAATCCCTCACCCAGCACTTTAAGCGCTTTCCAATAAACAAGCGGCTCACCGCCCCAGAACTCAATCCTGAGATTGTCCGGGTCAACCTGAATCCAGTCGGGAAGGTTTTCCAGAAACGCCCGGGCGTCGGCAACGTTGCCCCCTACAGCCCCACCCTGACTGGCCTGGTTGCAGTAGGCGCAGGCGAAGTTACACTTGAACCCCATCTGGATTTTAAGCGTATGCACCGCCCTCGATTTGCGGGCCGGATTATCCGGGCTCATGGGAAAGGCTGATTCCCAGGTTCGTTCCCGGTCTTTATATTCCATACCGACCGCATTCAGAGAAACGCGCTCAACGCCACTGGGGCCCCCAGCGTTATCCTCCCAGATCAGTTGAGATTCGTGAGGCCGGTAGAGTAAATGACGCAGGTAGCCATTCCGCCCCCGCATGGTGAGGCGGTATTGGAGTTTGTCAGTCATGTGTCAGGGAACCTTTATGGTGTTGCGGTTGTTAGAGCCATTTTCCTGGGCGTCAATCCAGGCGAGCAATTTGTGTTTTTTCTTGGCCAGGCGGCAGTCCACATCGTGGGTGTTCGAGAGGTGGCAATTTCCCCGGCACCAGGACCGTATGGGGCAAACCATGCAGTCGCCGCTCTTTACGAATTTCTCTACATGCGCAATTGCGCGCTCTGTTGTCGGCGTTGGCCCTTCCGGAGCGAAGATACTACCGGTCCTGAGTTCAACCCGGGCCGAGTGATGACAGCCGTACCGGTTGCCTGCGAGATCAACAGAGATGTGATGATCGCCATGGCACATGGGTTTGCTGTCACCGTCAGGATGAAAATCCCGTCGCCAGTCGCGAAGATGCCCCTCGAACATGAAGTGTGCATGACGGTCGCCCTCCAATCGCTGTTCCGCCAGTTCCCAGAGGTGGGGAACGTGGATGTCGAGATCGTCATGAGTCAGGTAGAAACCGGGAGCGCAGCCCTCCGTCGCACGCACCCAGTGAACGTAGGGGAAGAATGGCCGTCCCCAGTGCTGCTCCAGATCCTCCAGAACCCGGAACCAGGGCCAGGCGAAGAGATCCTCGTGGGTAAACAGGAACGAGACACTGGAGCGGCAAAGTCTGGCGACCTTGTCCCAGGACGGCGCGTCCGGCGGAGTTGATTCTCCCTGTTGGGAATGCTTCCCCAGCGTGGGGCGCGGCTCCTGCGAGGAGTGCGGCTCCTGCCAGGAGTGGTGGCTGATTACCACATAGGCGTCCCAGCGGTTCAGGACTTCCACATGATGATCTTCAAGCAACGAGCCATTGGTGACGAACTTGACGAACCCGAACGTCAGACCGGCACGCAGCAATCCCTCATGGATGGCCTTGATGCGGGGCCAGTAGAGGAGCGGCTCTCCGCCCCAATAGGAAATTTCGTCGATACCGTTATTCTGAATGTACGGAATAATTTTCTCGACGAAGCGGTCCACATCTTGCGGGTTATGGCGTGGCGGCGAGGAGCTCGGCGATTGCAGGCAGTAGCCGCACTTGAAGTTGCAGGCGTAACCCAAAAAGATATTAAGCATCAGGTAACCTGGAGCGTGTGCTCGGCCAAGCCGCTGTAATGGCGAAACCCGGCCTTGACCCTGATGGTGTCGCCGACCTCCATGCCAAGAGCCGTTACCTTGAATTGCACCTTGCCGTCCTGGGGCACCAAGCGGCGCTTGGGCAGATATCCGGCGGTCTGTTCGAGATAAACCTGCGGAGCCGCGTCCCTGATCAATGCGCCACGCGAGGTCCTGAGAGAAACCGTCAACTGGGCACTTCCTTCCGCCATCACCTCGTTCGGTCCACCAAGCGTCAGCTTTGGGAATGCTCCGGGCGCACCTTTGAGTACATCTGCAAGGGTCACTTTCTTTCCAGGGTCCAGGTTGCCAATCATGCCGTAGTCGGGATGCAAAGCGATGCTGAAACTCGACTGGGTAAAATCACATGATTGAAACGGCACATATATCTGCAGCGCACAGTTAATCCGCTTCAATTGCAACAAACGCGGTGAACGGGCCTTGGAGGCAATTGTTTCCAGGTATCGATTGAACGGTGTCCGCGCCCGACCCTCCCAGTCCAGTGGAAAGACCCAGTTCCCGTAATCACTCCATTCGGCGACCCCCATGGGTGAACCCAGATCCAGGCAAACGCCCCCTAAAGGCTCAAACGTCCTGCCTTCAAAGCGAAGATCGAGGACCCCGCCGTCGATTAGTTTCGAGCGGTAATCCCAGTCGTCATCGGGCGTGGCATGGTGGGCCAGGCGTTCGATGATTTGTTCGGGATCGGAGGTGCGGGTTCCGTCCTTGAGAGCGCTGGCGTTTTCCACCTGCCGGAATGTTCTGAGAGTCACTCGACGCGGATCACGCAGAATGGAAACAAGAACCGGTACGCTCAAGGCGAAGAAATGGCGATTGATGGGCTGGATCATTGTGAGGCCTCGTTACCTGTCGGCGCAATTGCAGGCGCACGCACAGGCGCAGGCGCAGTTACAATTGCAGTTGGAGTAGCAGTTGAAGGTGCCGCAGTTGCAGTTATTGACGTCGCGGCGGTATTCTCCGCCGCCGATCTCATCGGCGGCGAGACTGTAGGGTGCGTAAACAAAATCGACCGGGACCGTTTGATAGCCAATGGTCTGACCACCGGCGAAGTCGTAGCCGTTGGGGTTGGCGGGAGAGAAGCCGAGTCCCCAGGTCCACCAGTCGCCATTGGGCGGTGTCCACCTGAGATCACCGCTGCAATTTCCGCCGGGTATATACCCGGCACAGTTGTCGATACGGTCGTCGTAATACTGGCTGACCCGATTAAGCTCACCAATGTCTGTGCCATCGGCAATCTTGAACCCCGTGCTACGGGCATTATCACCGTCAGCCCCCGACTGAAGCGTGCCGGTGGCCACCAGATTGGGCAGGGTCAGATCGCCGGTCATGGTGTCACCGCTTTTAGCGACCCGGCTGGCGAGATCGACCTCGGCGTATTCAAGACCCGTCTCATCCTGCTTTTGCCGAAGATACTGCCCCGCCTGTCCTGATGCCGTGGGCAGGTTCAGGGATGCGGCGGCACCGCTGGCCTCGGCAGCGCTTGTATTAGCCGCCGAGGCGGAAAAGGCGGCGGCATCGGCGCTGACGGAAGCCTCCGAGGCTTTCGTGGTCGCAATGTCGGCACGGGTCGCCGTATTGGTTTCTGATGTGGCTGCAGCAAGAGCACTTGCCGCGCTATTGTTCTCTGAAACCGCGCTTGCCGACTGGCTTGTCGCGGCCTGACCGGCGCTTGTGCTCGCCGCGTCGCGGGCGATTTCAGAAGCGGCCTTTGCTGTATCTGCGTTCGTCTCTGATGTCAGGGCCATGGCTTCGGCCGCCTCGGCTCCCAACTGGGCTAATTCTGATGCGGCCTCCGCCACCTCTGACGCAGTGCGGGCGGTTTGAGACGCGGTGGCGCTGGTGGCGGCATCCGTAACCTTTTGATCAAGTTCGGTTCGGCTCGCATCAATGGCCGCTTCATTGTCGGCAATAGTCCTGGCCACCGTCTTGACCGGTCCGGACTCGGTTGTGACGGTGGACGTGGCATCACCATGAACGACGTCGTGCAGCTTGGAACTCGCAGCCGTGGCCTTGTCGACCGCTGCCTGCAGGTCGGTTTGCATGGTCATCTTGAATTCTCCTACCAGGAATAGGGGCCGGACAGTGAAACGTTCACCAGTCCGTGCAACCGATCAACGGTGGCAAATAAAGCGGAAAGATCGCTGTCGAGCGCGATGGCCAGGGCGTCTTCGGTCAACACGGGCCGCTCTCTGATTTCCAGCTCAGAGGTGACTTCCCACAAGGTTCCCGACCGGGGCCGGGCGTCAAACGGACGGGTAAACCGGGCCTCGTGGACAGACATGCCGATACCGCCCAGCAGGTTGATCTCGAACCACTCGCCACCTTCCTTGGCGTGCCAGCGATACCAAGATTCAAACAGGGCGAACTGATCGCGTCGGAACGTCCAGCGCGCAGATATCCGGCTCGGCACCTGAGTGTATCGACGGCGTTGCCGGGCAGGCCCCGCCTCCATCTCTGTGCGCAGGATCGCTTCGCCCGGATGAACGCCATAACCCTGAATGCTTGGCAATGGCAGGTTGGTGGGCCAAATGACGGGCATCAATAACTCCCTGCCGCCGGATTAAGCCCATAACGCCGCTCAAGTGTCGGGGCCAAACCTTCACCGCGTCCAATATTGCGTGCGAGTTTTCCCTCGACTTTCTCAACAACGATATCGAGGCCAAGGTTGCCGCTGGAATCCTTGCGGGTTTGAACTGTGGCTTCCGTTCCCGGTGCCCGGTTATCAACGTTGACGACAACTCTGACCTCAGGCTTTTGCCCCAATCCCGCTCCCAGCATCCGCATCTGGCCAGTCGTAAAAACGGTCTCGCCACGTTTGGCTATAATGGGGACCTCGCCTCCGACCACACCACCGCCATGAAAGCGCGGCGCATTTTCGAATGTCAAAGGAGCAACAGACCGCACACCGAGTGTGTCCATGCCGATGACGCCGCCCGTATGGGCTACCATTACAGGGCCAGCCGCCGGGAAGTCTCCCACCGGGGCTGATGATCCACCGCTAAACAGGTTGGCCCCAATTGAACTGAACACGTTTTCCAAAAATCCACTGAACGGCTTGATCACCGACATGCGAATGGCAGCGCGCAATGCCTCTTCGACAATGGTGTTGAACAAATCAGCCGCATTGAATTTGCCAGTTTTGGCCCATTGAACAAACGCGTCTTCCCCTGCCTTCAATGACCGGGTGGTGACTTGCTCAAATTGCTTGGCGGCATTACGAGCCTCTTGCGCGTAATCACGCAACGCCCGGGTGACACCATCCGACCATTCCCGGCTGGCGTTGAGCATACGCCCATAGGCCTCCTCAGATGCCCGGGCAAATGTCTCCTGAGCAATCGCTCCTTCACCAAGCAGGCGATTGAGGTCGACCATCTCCGCCTTATAGGCTTCCTGTGCTGTGCGCAGGCTTTGGGTGAGGGCGCGGCCCTTTTCTTTTAACTTGGCAGATTCCTGTTCGGCCTTGTTGCGGGCTTCTATGGCCTGTTGTTCTTCAAACAAGGCTCCGGCCAGTTCGCGCACCTGGCGTTGTTGAACGTCCGTGGACTCAGCCGACAATCGCCGCAGAGCCTGTGAAACAAAGCGCTTCTTGTCGGTCATGGCGAGGGCATCATGCTCGGCTCGCAATCCATCAATGACCTTACGATTGGCCTCGGCAATTCGGTCTGCTGCTTCCTGTGCCTTGGCGGCCAGCCGTGCCAGTTTGGCATCGCGGACAGAGGCGGCTTGATCCATCAGGGCATCGACTTGTGATTGGTTGCTGCCATCCGGGGCAAGCAATGCCTCAATGTCTTTTGCCAGTTGTTCATATTCAGCACGAATACGGCCTGCCCCTTGATTGGTCAGGATGAACAGTTGCCGCTGCAGGTCTTTCTCAAGTTTGGTGATGCGATCAGATCTGGCTTGAGCGGCCTTGATATCAATCTCAACCGTGCCACCCGGCGCAACCGTGCTGGTTTCAGGGTTTGGCTTGCCGCCCATATCCCTCTGCATCCAGGCGAGCTTCGTCGCCCATTGCTGGTAGATGGCCGTCTTTTCCTTAAGCTGGCGTTCCAATGCCACCTTGCGGCCCCAGCCGAGGGGATCGTCTAAAAACTCAACGTCGCCCAATTCGTTTAATTCTCGGGCAATTTTCTGAAGCTCGGCGCGGCGTTCTTCGACAATGGAGCGGGTGCTGCCAAGGCTGAGGCTATCGAGGTTAAAATCACCCTGAGCCAGAAGCTTCAATTGCTCGTAGGCAACGCTGGCTTGGTTTGCCAGACTGCCCAGTTCCTTGACTGCGGTGGTTACTCCGGGTGCCAGGTCTTCTCCAATGGATCGGGCCAGGGATTTGATGTTATTCCACATTAGCTCCGTCTGACTGTTCAGGCTCTCAAATGCCTTGGCCGCTTCCTCGTTCAAGGCTGTGGAGTTCTCGGTCTCGCGGCTGGCAAGGTTAAGGGCTGTGGCCAGAAGATCGGCCCGGTTTGCCAGTACCGGCAGTGTCTTTAGCAACCGCTGATCGGACAGACCCAAGGCGGCCATGGCTTCCGCTGCCGATCCTCCGGCATCACTGATCCGTTTCAAACCTTCGATGAACAGCACAAAGGCAGCCGTTGAATCTTGAGCAAACAAGGTTTTGATTTGTGCACCGGTTTGGCCGGTGATTTTTGAGAGGATATCCAGATGCTTGCCGCCACTGCGCACAGCGGCGTCCATCATGTGCATAACCCGGCCAACGGATGTGCCCGCCACTTCTGACTTGACGCCAACAGAAGCCAAGGCCGCTGCCAGTGCCGAAGCCTGGGCAGAACTCACGCCAAAGACGGCAGTGGCCCGGGCGATCTCGGTGGTCATTTCTGTAATCTGGCTTTCCGTGGCGGCAAAATTATTGCCGAGAGCCACGATTACCGACCCCAACACATCGACCGTGTCCATGGTTTCACCGGTGACATTTAGAATGCGTGCCAAGGCCATGGCCGCGTCATTGCCCGACAGGTCAGTCGCCGTACCAAGCTTGGCAACGGTCTCGGTGAACCTGAGAATATTGGCGGCACCCTTCACCCCCAACTGGCCTGCACTTTGAGCAATGGCCAGTAATTCGTCAGTGGCCACCGGGATACGCTTTGAAAGCGCATCAATGTCCTGGCCCAATGAAGCCAATTCGGTCTTGGACAGGTTTGCGGTCTTGCCAACACCGATCAGCCCTGCTTCAAAGTCGGCATACAGCTTCACCATTTCCTGTAGGCCACGAATGGCCCCGGCGGCAGCAATTGCGCCATAGAGAAACTTCATATTCCGGCCCAGAGCCTGGGCGCGATCAGACAGTTTGGTAAGGCCGAGTGATGCTTTTCCACCAGCCTTCTCAATCTTCTTGAGGGACTTGTCACCAGCACGGCCCACATCCATGAGCTCTGCCTTAACCTTGCCGCCGCCGTCAACGCTGAGGCGGATCGCATAGGTGTGTTTGGCTTTAGCCATCAATCAGTTTCTCTCTGGTTCATCGCTTCAATCAGGCCATTCTCTGCTGCACTTAAAAGCTCAGACATAACGCCTGTCTCAAAGCCCCGTGCTTCCGATATTTTAAGTGCCGCATTCATATCAATGCCCGCCACATGGCCAGACGGCGCAAACCGCAATTGACCAAGGCAGGCATTGAGCACGTCCCAGGCTTGATGTTCTTCTGCTGATTGCAGGGCATGTTCCTGGTAGGGGCACGGGCGTTCGCCCGGATTTAATTTTCTTGTTGAACAGGCGGCGTCTTCATCTTGGCAGCCTTGGCAGTATCCGGGCCCTCCGCCTGGCTTGAAGTGCCAGAGGCAGAGAGCCCTGATGCGTTTTTTGCAGAATTGAGCAACATCTGTTGCAAGGTCAGTTTTTGCAGGAATTGTTCGCCGACCGGATAAATGTCCATCACCGCTATGATATTGTCTCTGGTAACGGGCGGATCATCCTCGATACCGATCCAGGCGGTGATCTGACGTGTCGCTAATTCGTAGACAACTTGGCATTGCAGGAAGCCGTCTCGTTCCTCCTCAACGCTGAGGTCAGGAAGGCCGTCCAATGACAGACCAGAATCTTTGCGATCCCTTACTTGAGTCTCCACAGCCTCAACCCGCCGCCGGGCACCAGACTGAGCCGCCGCCATCGCTGTCGTGGTTAGGGGTGAAACCGTGACGGTGATGCCGTAGGGAAGCTCGATATCAAAGGGCTCGCTCGGTTGTTTTAATGGAATCATGCGTATTCCGTCCCATCCAGATCGTTGATCAGCGTCACAGTCAGCATGCGACCTGCAGCCTCGTTCTTGGCCCCTTGAAAATCAAAACTCGCCTGAATGCCGCCGGGACCTTCCACGGCCAGCTTGGGCTTGGGCAAGTAGACTTCGTGGGCGGTGAACATGACGCTGGATGATCCAACCGTGTATCCAAACTCCAGATCCACCGGCGTCCCGCTTGTCGCCGCATCAATCAGAGTCGTGTCGGCAAATCGCACATCAATACGGCCAGACAAGGACGCTACCGTTGGATCTGCACCATCGATTAATCCGTCGGAGCGGATGGTCTCGATTTTCTCGAGATTGTTGGAATAGGTCAGTGATCCGGAGGTAAGGTTGGCGACCGCCGTTCCTGCTTTCTTGATGGAGCCCTGAAACTGGCTGATCCGGTTGAAGGCAAGTGTGCTGGGTGTGCCGCCCTGGGATGTTCCGTTGCGGGTTTCCCCCTGGGCAATGGCATTGATGGTGGCCGCTGCCGCACCTGAGCGTTGAAAATCCAGGGCAATGGAATTGAGAACCACACCTGCATGCATGAAGAAGGCAGGCACCTGAGCCATGCCAACCTCAAGAGAATAGCTGGGCAGTGTATCGACGCCTGAGACAAACACATGATCAAAGGTTCCGTCCAGATTGTCGGTGCTGGTGGGATCGCCGAACAAACCGGTGAGCCAGAGGCCTAGATAACGGGGGTCCATGGGGGCCGTGATATCACCTTCATCGTTGATGACATCTTGTAAGGGTGCCAGGGGATCACGGCCTTGGCCCAATACTGGATCGTCAATCAGGCCCTGTTCGGAGCCCAACGAGACGCTGTTGAAGGGCATGCGGATGTAAGCACCGGACGGTGAAGTGCCGTAGGCAGTTTCTCGCTTGAGCAGCAGTGTTGCGCTCGAACCATAGGCTCGTGACATTTATCGTCTCCTGTTTTTGGACGGTGTTCAGCCCAAAAGGCTGTCGGTTTCGTATTCGACGGTCACGATGATCATGCCGGTTTTGATGGCCGGAGCACCGGTCACGGCTTCGGTATCGACCTCAGGTCGGCCATAGGTCATGCCAAAGGCAAGGCCGCCGAGGGTGGGATCAGCCTCCAGTGCAGTGCCGATTGCTTGCACCAGGATATCGAAAGCGGTGTCGCGGGCCGTGGCATCGCCATCCTCGGCATAAAGCTCAATCTCGATATCGTGGCTGTAGTAAACGCCGCCGAAGCCACCAAGTGCGGTCTCGGGTTCACCCGGATCGCCGTCACGCAGCACGATCAGGCCGCCGGTCGGTATTTTCTCCGGGACGGCTGTGTTGCGCTCAACCTTGGCATTTGGAACGGTATTCAGAAGCACCTTGATTGCATCTAGGACTTGCTCGGGTTTACTGCTTGCCAATGTCTAATCCAATCGCATTTGTTTTTTGATCAGTTCAGGAACCTGTCTTTCCCAACGTTTGGCTTCCCGCACAACGTCCAGACGTTTCTTAAGCCGAACCTGCGGCACCATAATGAACATGACCACGGTCGCAATGCCTTGTTTCATGCGCCCGGTCTTGGTGAACGCGCCACCTTTGGCACGACGACCGACCCGTCCGGATTTATTGATACGAACGCTATCCACGACCAGAAGTGATGGACGGCCACGCCGATACACAAACCGCAACGGCCCAAACCGATGCTCCGGAAAATTCCCCGGATTGATCCTCTTGCCGCCAACCCCGCGCTTTGGAGCCGCAGGTGTCGGGATCGCCAGCCAGAGACCTGACTTGCTTCGGATCACCGCCCCTTCATCAAACGTGCGAATGATCTGTGGGGCCTTGGACCAAACCAGCGTGGCGGCGTCATGTCCCTTATTGGGATAAGCGCGGCTCCGCCAGGTCCGGGCCAATCTTGGCCCTAAACCGGCAGCAACCACCTGTTTACGAAGATCACCTTTAAGTCCGGCACCAGCTTCCTTGACCCCTGCCGCAACACCGCGCTCGATGCGTTTTGCTTCGGCCTTCATGTCTGCCATGAGAGAGCCCACAATGGTGGCACCAAGGTTCATGCTGGTCTCGTATCTAGAGCCCAAACCAACCGATGAGGATCACGCCGTTCCGGCTCACCCTGAATAACGTAATCAGCACCATCAATGGTGAGCAGATCATCAGGCCGTGGTTGGGACAATTCCGATGCACGAACCTCATACAGAGCCGTTTCAGCATGAATCTGGGTTTCACCAAACCCGACGATCTCGTCGGGACGGATGGCAATTACCCGGATATTCACAGCAGTCCCCTCTTGCGGGGAATACAATGCATCGACGCCAAATTCATCAAACGTGATATCGAGCGCTTCCGAGGCCAAAGTGGCGAAGGTCATTCATCTTCACTGGACGTATCAGGTTCAGACTTGGCCTTGCCGCCCTTCTTCCCAGGCTGGTCTGCGACCAAGCTTGCCAGCTTGCGATCAACAAGCCTGCGTCCCTCGTCTTCGTTGATATCGAACGTATCGCCCGGAGAATGAGTTTTCTTCCCGGCAACGACCATGACGTTTGCTTTAAGCTTCATAACAATGCCCCTCACAATACGGTTGCGCAAAAACTGGCATTGGCGCGGTAAGGCACCACCAGTGCAGAAGACTGGAGCAGCATGTAGCGCACCGGCGGATCATTTTCCGACCAGGATTTAACAAAATATTCCAACGGGCGAATGCCTGCAGACTCGTCCAAAATAGCCCCGTGGTGACGGACACCTTCCAGCCCCGTGCGAGCCACCAGCAATACCGTGCCGGTGGGGAGCAGCGTTTGATCGACGCCATCGTCATCCACATAGACATCGTTGTAGGTCCAGATATCGAAGCTGCCGATGTTACCGCGAAACACGGATTTTTCATCCGCGACGATAGGATCAAGCGACAGGCTGATAGAGGTGCCGCGCCTGACATCAAACAGAGCCTTCACTTCCGGATCTTTGAGAAATTCTTCAAAGGCGCTGTCTTCCATAATCACCGTGCGCGGGCTCAAGCCGGAGTTTCCCCGTACCGTAATCGCCCAGGAACGCAAATCAGCCAGAGGACTCACTCCTGCTTCGCCCCAACGGGATGTGCCAGTAAGCGCCACCGTGTGGGCCGCATCGCGTTGAAAATCCACCACCTGGGTGGCATAGCCTTCACCTGCGACAACTTGTTTGCCGGTCAAAAGCACCTCGGTCGCCATCACTTCAAAGCGACGGTTCAGCATTTTAAGCATATCGGCCAGATTGTCGGCCACAGCCGCTTGAATGCGACCTTCAGGAGACATAGCCCCCATGAAAGCTTCACCCGGGCGGCGTTTAAGACCTTGCTGTGGTCGAACCACCCGTTTTTCCTTGAGGTAGGCGGGTTTAAAACTCTTGGTCTCGTAACCACGGTTCGCCACCACCTTGCCTTCAACCAGGGGCGAGACAAAAGGCGTGATGCGTGGTTTGCCATCGACCACGTCGAAGAAAATTTCCTCCGTATCAGATCGTGAAACCGTAGAGAAGAAGGTTCGGGCGAGAAACTGCACCGGCTCGGCGTTGGAGGCGACAATTCCTTCGATGACGCGCTCCAGGCGACCGGTATCATAAGCGTTAATCGGCATGGATTTAGGCTCCTACAACAGGTTTGAGAAAAATACTCCGGGACCGAAGGCCCGGCTTGGCGGTGGATTTGTCATGACCGGTGCCGAAAACGAGAGCGTCCTCGTTAAAGCAACCGGTAAACCAGACAGCGGCCTTGAGGGCTCCACCACTGGCGTCCACATCGTTTTGCAAAATGGCGATGGGGGCCTCGGAGCCGTCGATGGCGGCGGAAAGTGAAAGCTTGAATGTATTGTCCGCTGTGACCTCACCCAGCACGGCACCCATGGTCAGGGTTTCACCAGCGGCTATGATCACGGTGTCGGTATGACGAGGAAAATCACCAGCAATGAGGTCTTCTTGAGTGAAGGCATCCACATTGCCAAAATTAGGATCGCGTAACGCCATGATCAGACTCCTTGATTAGGGTTGGGTTTATGGCCGAGGGTTGATAGTGCCCGGGCCGTCATGGCCTCAACGGCGTTGTCTTCTTCATCTTCTGGAGCATCAGCACCAACAATCGGATTATCAACGCTCGCCATGGCAGCATTCAGCAGGCCACCGACTTTCGCCTGTTCTGGCGCAGACGACAGAACCTTAATAGCGCTCGTAGCATCCAGATCAGTCTCCAAAGCAAGTGAACGGGCCAAGTCAGTGCGACCTTCGGCTTCTGTTGCATTCAAAATGGCTGCAATACGACTGCGCTCCGCCGTTTGGCCTTCCGCCTTCAAAGCTTCCACTTCAATCGGCGTGCCTTTTGTGGATTGCGCATGGCTCTCAACGCTGGGGCTTTCCTGTGGGGCATCAACTGCCGTGTCTTGGTGTTCATCCATCTGTCTTTTCCTTATGGTTGAGACATGATGCGCAGCGGCCCGCACACCTGTTGTTGTTACCGACGGGGCCGCCCGCCGTTCTAATTCTGATAAAGTTTCAGCAAAGGTCGCGATGCCATCGGCAAAGCCAGAGGCCACAGCTTCTTGAGGGTTCAACCAACCCGCCTCGGTGGCGCGAACGACATTTGCATCAATGTTTCGATTGCGGGCCACCGTCGAGACAAACAGGCCATAGAGCCTATCCACCTCTGACTGGAGCGAGGATTTTGCCTCTGGGGTCAGCGGAAAATGTTCGCTGCCATCAATTTTGCGATCACCTGCAAAAACGGGCGTGTAGACATAACCCTGCTTGGCATCCTTTGCGCTTTGGTCCATGTGCATGGCGACCACACCAATGGAGCCAACACCGGCGGAGCGTGGCAACGTCAGACGTTCAGCAGCGCTGGCGATGGCATAAGCCGCCGAATAAGCATTCTCGTTGGCGATGGCCCAGACCGGTTTAATGCTGCGGGCCTGATAAATGGTATCCACCAAATCAAACAACCCGGCCACTTCACCACCGGGACTATCAATTTCCATGAGCACGGCACGGACTTGAGTGTCAGCCATGGCCTCACGAATTTGTGCGCCGATAGAGGCGTAACTGGTCAACCCGCTTTCAGTGTCCAGACCACTGGAACGCTGCACCAGGGTTCCCTGCACCGGAATGACGGCGACACCGCCACCGGAGACGGAATAGGATGACCGCCTATTGGATTCAGGTCGGCTAAATGCTGCCAGCGGCTCGTCGAGATGCTTTCTAAACACACCCTCGATCACCCTCAGCTTATCGAACCCGATGGCCAGCGGCGTGTTATAGAGCCGCGACCACAGACGGGGATATTTCATGGTTTTGTTTCCTCTAGATTGGGAGGGTCAGGAATGAACGGCTGGCTGGACACGACATTGGCCACATCCAGGAGATCAAGCTCGGCCATGCGTTTGCGTTCCCTGGCCCGCTGTTCGAGAACCTCTTCCCAATCAAGACCCTGCTCGGCGCATTCCCGCTCCAGGGTCGAGACCCCAATATCCATGCGTATTTGTGCCGCCTTGGCTTCCTTGACAGGATCAACCCATCCGCGTCCCGGACCGATCCAGAATGCTCTGGCATAAGCGCGGCGATGTTCATCAAATCCCGGCGCGTCGATCAGCCCGGCATCGACCACTTCTTCCAGCCAAAGCTCATAGACAGGCTGGGCCCAATGGTCCGACATCCATTTGCGCCGCCCGTTGAAAAACCGCCAGGCTTCCAGCAGTGCCGCCCGGGCGCTGGAATAGTTGGTCTTGCTAAAATCCTTGAGCAAAAGCTCGTAGGGCATGTTGAGCGAAGCCGCCACATGCCGGTTCATTGCGTCAACAAAGGGAGCAAACTTGTCCGAGGGCCGGTTTGGCGAAAACGACGACATTTTATCGCCCGGATAGAGCGGCATCACCGCGCCACCCTTGAGGCGAATGCGGTTTTTGATATAGGCGTTGCGGTCGGCCAGATATTGATCCGTGTCACCGCCAAACATCTCGACCATGCTGTCCTGATCAAGCGGCGTCTCGATAAAGGCGGCAATCATGGCGTTGATAACGGCGGCCTGTAGTTCGCTACTCTGGTATTTATCCAGCATGCGGAACTGTTTCATCACCGCCGAGAACAAAGGCTTGCCCCGGCTCTGACCGGTCCGCTCCTTATCGTGAATATGCAGGACGCGCTTGCGCCCCCAAGGGGTCAGGGTCGGGATGCGTCGCCAATCACTAGAATTATCCATCCAGGCAAAGCTGTCACCGGGATGGGTTTTCTTAATCCAATAGGCCAGCGGCGCACCGTAGTCATTGATCTCAATACCGGACCGCATGCCTTTGCCATCAATCTTATGCGGAGGCGTCGCCAACCTGTCCGCCTCGATGATCTGAAAGCAGGTGGAAAACGTTCCTTGCCCCGGCAACCACATGGGCAAAACCAAAGCCTCACCATTGAGCATGCCGGATCGAAACACCAGTTGGGTAAGCCCGGCAAAATTAAGGGTGCGTCCGGCATCGCAGTCTGTTCCCTCAGACCAACTCCGCCACAGGGCTTCAATCTGGTTGCTCCAGTCGTCGGCCCAATCCGTGTCCCGGCCCAGTGCCCGATAATCCGGTTTGGCCGAAAGACGAAACCCGGTACCGACCACATTGTCGGTGATGGTCTGGATCGCGCCCGAGGCGATGCCGTTGTTGATGGCGAGATCGCGGTTGCGGGCCCGCAGCATGGGCAGGTCGTCCAGCAGATCCGTGTCCGCCGAGCCAAACGACGGCAGCCATGAGGCTGTTTCCCGGTCTGTGGTTGACGCACCCTGATGGGCTCCCGCTTGAGCCTTAGGCCGCGAGATAAATGATCGAAATCGTTGGAGCATTTAAAATTCCACGTAGATGGGGCCCCGTCGGGACAGGCCTTTGAGCTTTGCGATCTGGTTTTTGAGACCGGCGATATAAAGACGCAGATCAGCAACGTTGGCCGCCGTATAGGCGACACGACCTCCCGTGCCGATATCGACGACCTGGCGTTGACCGCCAGTGGCGAGCAAATGCAAGGCCGTCTCTGCTTCCGTGAGCCGGGTTTCCAATGTGGTTAAATCAGTCATTGTTCAGAGCCCGTTCACAGCCAAGGATCGTCAGACAGAACGGGTTCCGCCCATAGCGATTCGGTGTCAGATTTTTCTAATGGCGAAGACGGTGTTGGTGCTTGTTTCACATTCTCCAGCTTTGCGTTCTCTTCCAACTTGCGTTCCTTGTTGCGTGCCACGCGCTCGTTCATGCGAATCAACTCATGCTCCGCCGCCGCACGGGCATAAACCCGGCAGTCCAATGCTTCGTTGCGTTCTCGTGTTTTCTGCCATTCAACGCGGGCGAAGCCGTTTTTCTTGACCCGGGTGATCGCTTGCTCTGCGGTCAACTGTTTGAAAAACTCCGGCTCATACATAGGAAAATGGCAATAACCATGCG
The DNA here is from genome assembly GCA_014382375.1 of Rhodospirillaceae bacterium. Classification (GTDB taxonomy): domain Bacteria; phylum Pseudomonadota; class Alphaproteobacteria; order Rhodospirillales; family JABHCV01; genus JACNJU01. The sequence goes on along the minus strand of JACNJU010000069.1, from coordinate 1,721 downwards.
GAAAACCTTCTCCGTCCTCAGGCGGGCCTTGACGCAAATTGCCGTAAAGCTCGGCCTTGAATATGGAACCGGTGACCGTCCACACCTTGGCCCCGCGTTTACGTTTACGCTTGCCGATCTTGACCTCGACATCGCCCGGCCCCGTAATCGGGTAACTGCCCTGCTCCCTTTCCCTGCCCTTGACGGGCATGACCCGCCCAAGAGGAGTCGTCCGCCACCAGGAATAGACCTCCTGGGTGGCATAACCGGAATCAATGGCCATGCGATCAATGACCATCCCGGCACCAGTCCTCGCATGAATAAACCGTTCCTCCAGCATGGCGCTCAGCTTGTTCCAGACGTTGGTTCTGGACGTATCACCATGGAGAATTCGGTAATCAACCGACCAGCTTTCACGTCGGCGGCCCCAGGCCACCACTTCAACTTCGATACGATCTTTTTGAACGTCGGCCCCAGCCGTCAGGAATAATCCACCTTCAGGCACTGTGCCGATGGAATAATCTTCACGGCGATTGTAAATGCGCTCCCATTCCGGAGCCTCGCCCCTGATTTCAAAAACTTCGCCCAAGGACGTGTTGACGAAAGCCTTCATGGCTTCCTCGCCTTGTTCCTTGGCGGCAAGAAATTCACGGACCATTTTTTCTAGTTTAATCCAGGGAGAATATATCTCGTTCAAATGAAACCCGGCGGTATCCACGAAGGGGTTCTCTGCTCGCCACTCACCCAAACGGATCGTCGCCCAGCGTTGAGGATCACTCCATATATCGCCACAATGTTCACAAACATAGTGAGCGGTCTCAGGAAGATGTCTGCTCGCAGTGTCCTTTTTTCCCTTACCTTTTTTCCCCTGACTTTTATCCCAACGCACCTGCTCCCAGCGCAGGGTTTGGTACTCGTTGCAATGGGGACAGGGCACCCAATAACGGCGCTTGTCACTATTCTCCCAGGCAGCATCAATCCGGCTTGCCCCCTTAATCGTCGGGGTCGAGACCATGATGATCTTGCGGTTCCAAAAGGTGACCGTGCGTTTCTTGGCCAGGTTAACTGGATCACCTTCGGCACCTGCGCTGGCCGGATACCGGTCCACCTCATCACACAGCAAAATACGAATGGGCCGCATGGCCAATCCGGATGGCGCATTGGAGCCCACCAGCGTCAGTTGACCCCCAATAAATTTCTTATGCAGGATCTTGTTCGATCCATCACGCGATTTAGGGCCAGACAATTTACCCCGCAAGCGTTCCGTATCGCGGACCATAGGCGCGAACCGATCCTTGGACCAGGATTCCGCATCTCGCTCTGTTGGCAGCACCACCATCATCGGTGCCGGATCCTGATCGATATGGTATCCGACCATGTTTAGGCCAATTTCTGACTTGCCAATCTGAGACGAAGACTTGATCACCACGGTTTCCACCGAGGCGTCAGACACCGCGTCCATGATTTCACGTTGATACTCCGCCCGATCCGTATGCCATTGGCCCGGTTCGGAACTGGATTCAGAACTGAGCTTACGGTGACGGTCCGCCCATTGGCTTATTGTCAGGTTGGGCGGTGGTGCCGCCATCCGGCAGGTCGTCATCACCACTTTCAGCAGTTCCGGCGTCCCCGTCAGAGCGAGGCGTGATTTGGATTTCCGTCTCGGCGATTTCCGTGAGGACTTCGTAGACCGCTTTTTTGATGACGTCTTTGGCCTGGTTGATACTTGTCGTTTCATGAAC
>JACNJU010000085.1 GCA_014382375.1 Rhodospirillaceae bacterium | reverse complement strand
CCCGACATGAAGGAAGGCGACGCTATGATCCGCACATCTGTCGAGCCGGACCAACATTTCACCCAACCACCACCACGTTATTCAGAAGCCTCGTTGGTCAAGACCATGGAAGAGCTTGGCATCGGCAGGCCCTCGACCTATTCGTCGATCATTTCCGTGCTTCAGGATCGCAACTACGTGACTCTCGACAAGCGCCGTTTCCAGCCCGATGACCGGGGCCGCCTTGTCACCGCCTTCCTGAGCAGCTTTTTCGCAAAGTACGTGGAATACAACTTCACCGCCGAGCTGGAAGAAAAGCTCGACGACATTTCCGGTGGCCGTATCGAGTGGAAAGAAGTCTTGCGCGAATTCTGGGATTCTTTCTCGAAAGCCGTTGAAGGTACCAAGGAACTCAGGGTCCGCGATGTTCTGGACAACCTCAATGAACTGCTGGGGCCACATTTCTTCCACGACAATGGCGATGGCAAGGACCCGCGCGCCTGCCCGTCGTGTGATGATGGCCAGCTAAGCCTGAAGCTCGGCAAGTTTGGCGCCTTCATCGGCTGCTCCAATTATTCCGACTGCCGCTATACCCGCCCCCTCGTCGTCAATGATGAAGACGGTGCAGGGATTGCTGACGCCGGCCCTGTGGTGCTTGGCAAGGACCCGGCCACCGACCTTGATGTCTCGCTGCGTAAAGGCCCTTACGGCAATTATGTGCAGCTGGGCGAAGTAGAAGAAATTGGTGAGGGCAAAAAGAAGAAAAAAACCAAGCCGAAACGGGCCTCGCTTCCCCGCGGTCTGCCGCCAGGCGATGTCGATCTGGACAAGGCGCTGGGTCTGTTGGCACTGCCCCGCGATATCGGGATTTGGCCGGAAACCGGCGATATGATTCAGGCCGGACTCGGGCGTTTTGGACCTTATCTGAAATACAACGGACTTTTCCTTTCCCTTAAAGGCGATGATGACGTGCTCACCATCGGCATCAACCGGGCCATTGACCTCATTGAGGCGGCGCCGAAGAAAGACCCGCCCAAGGTGCTTGGCAATCATCCCAAAAGCAAAAAACAGGTCAGCATCAAAAGTGGGCGTTGGGGACCCTTTGTCTCGCACGGCATGGTCCGCGCCAACATTCCCAAGGGTACCGATGCCGACACGCTGAGCCTTGAGGAGGCCATCGCCCTTGTCGATGCCAAGGCGGGCAACGGCAAGAATGGCAAGAAGAAAGCAGCAGCAAAAAAGAAACCCGCCAAAAAGAAGGCACTTAAAAAAGACACCGCCGCCGCTGAAGGCTGAGCAACGTTGACGCAAAAACAAAAAACACCACCACCCTTTCCAGGCCGCGAAGAAATCCTGAAATTTATCGAGGAAACGCCAGGCCGGGTCGGCAAGCGCGAAATTGCCCGCGCCTTTCGTCTCGACTCAGCCCAAAAGATGCAGCTTAAAAAACTGCTCAAGGAAATGAAGGAAGATGGCCAGATTCAGCGAAATGCTGGCCGCCGCTTCACCGAACCGGGAAGTCTGCCGCCTGCCGGCGTCGTCGTCATTATCGGTCCCGACACGGACGGCGAAATTCGCGCCGAACCCATGACCTGGGACGAAGAGACACCACCGCCAGCCATCTACATGGCCCCCGAACGTCGTGGCAGTCCGGCCCTTGCCCCTGGCGACCGGGTTCTCGCCCGGCTCACCCGTGGCGAGGATAAATCCTATGAAGGGCGGACAATCCGCCGCATTGGTTCTGCGGCCGAAAAAATACTGGGCATTTACACCCTGGTAGAAGGTCAGGGCCGCCTGAAATCAATCAGTCGCAAGGCCAGGGGCGATTATTTTATTGCCAGGGGCGATAGCCTGGACGCCCGCGAGGGTGATCTGGTGCGTTGCGAGGTCCTGCCCGGTCGCCGAACCGGCCTGCGTCTGGCCAAGGTGCTTGAACGACTGGACACAGAAGGCGAGGGCACATCCATCAGCCTGATCGCCATCCATGACCATGACATTCCCTATGATTTTTCGAGCGAGGCGCTTGAACTTGCCGCTGCCGCCAAGGCCGCCCCTTTGGGCAAACGCGAGGACCTGCGAAACATCCCGCTTGTCACCATCGATGGAGCCGACGCCCGGGACTTCGACGACGCGGTCTTTGCCGAACCCGACCCGGACAAAAAGAATCCCGGTGGCTGGCATCTGATTGTCGCCATTGCCGATGTCGCCTGGTACGTCCGGCCCGGAGATGCATTGGATATCGGCGCCTACACACGCAGCAACTCTGTCTATTTCCCCGACCGCGTCGTTCCCATGCTTCCGGAAGCCCTGTCAAACGGCTGGTGCTCACTGGTCCCGGATGAAGAGCGCCCGTGCATGGCCGCCCATATGTGGATCAATGCCGAGGGTCAACTGACCCGACACCACTTTGTTCGCGCCTTGATGCGTTCACACGCGCGCCTGACCTATGAGCAGGTCCAGGCAGCCCGTGACGGCAATGGCGACGAAAACACAGCCCCATTAACACACAACGTTATAGCGCCCCTGTACGGCGCTTATGAGGCCCTGAACAAGGCCCGGCACAAGCGTGGGGTACTGGAACTGGACTTGCCCGAACGACGTATCGTCATCGGCACGAACGGTCAGGTTGAACGGGTCGAAATGCGTGAACGCTTTGACAGCCACAAGCTGATCGAGGAATTCATGGTTACCGCCAATGTCGCAGCAGCCGAAACACTGGAGAAAAAACGCCAACCCTGCATGTACCGAATTCACGACGAGCCTTCCATGGAGAAGATAGAAAGCCTGCGCCAGTTTCTGGACAGCCTGTCTATTCGCCTGGCCAAGGGACAGGTAATCAGGGCAGAAACATTCAACAGAATTCTGGAGAAAGTCAAAGACACGCCCAATGCCTCACTGGTTAATGATGTGGTCTTAAGAAGCCAAAGTCAGGCCGAATACAATCCAGACAACATTGGTCATTTCGGACTGGCGCTCAGGCGCTACTGCCACTTCACCTCTCCAATCAGGCGCTACGCCGACCTGCTGGTGCACCGGGCCCTTATCCGTGGTTTGGGACTGGGCGAAGGCGGCCTTGCAGACGATAGCCGGGACTTTGCCCGCATCGGTGAAAGCATTTCAAAAAACGAACGCCGCGCGGCAGCGGCTGAGCGCAGTTCCATCGACAGGTTCTGCGCCTTGTTTCTGGCCGAAAAAGTCGGCTCTATCTTTCCCGGCAAGGTCAATGGCGTTACCCGCTTCGGTCTTTTTGTCACCCTTGATGATACCGGTGCAGACGGACTAGTACCCCTGGGTTCCCTGCCCGATGATTACTATGTTCATGACGAAACCCGGCATCTGTTACGGGGGCGGCGCTCAAAAAAGGTTTTCCGTCTTGGCGACAAGGTCGATGTGATGTTGATGGAAGCCGACCCGCTGACCGGTTCGATGATTATGCAGGTGATAAATGGCGAAGCTTTGCAAGGCTCTAAAAAGGTGACGACACGTGCCAGGAACAAGCCTTCGAGAGCAAAAATTCCGGTTAAAAAATCCAAATCCAAATCACGGGCGGGGCGCAGAAAATCGCGCGCCAAACATTGAACCTTGGTATAACACTCAGAATCAGGGAAACTTGACTTTATGAGCGTACTTAACCGCAACCTGCCGGGTGTTCTCATTGTTCTGGTGACATTGATTGTCGCCGCCTGTGCACCTCAACGCCCGCCACAAACGTCCGATGATGATTACCCCTTGCCGGCAGCGAAAGAAGTTTTTACTGCCGGCTATGAAAGCATCGTGGAACGGTATATCGAGATCGTAGCCCCGGGCCAGTTTGCCATGGAGGGTCTGCACGGGCTGGGCTCAATCGATCCTGCCATCACCATCGAAACCGATGAGAGTGATATTATCGTCAAGTTTTCAGGTACGGTTGCTGATCGAATTGCCGCACCCGCCGATGACGATGCGGAAGGGTGGGCCGAATTAACTGTCCACATTACGGCCCTTGGCCGTCAGCATTCGATGGAAATGAGAAGAGCCAGCGCGGAAAAAATATATGAAGCCGTCTTCGATGGAATTCTTTCAAACCTCGACATCTATTCGCGTTACGCAGGATCAAAAGAAGCCAAAAAAAATCGCGCCAAGCGTAGCGGTTTTGGTGGTATTGGCGTGCGCTTTCATATCGTCAAAAACCTCCCACAAGTTACCTTTGTGATGCCCGACACACCGGCCCAAAAAGCAGGTATCTTAAAAGGCGACCGTATCACCCATGCCGATGAAACTGATTTAGGCGGCCTGAAACAGGCACAGATTTCTGAAAAATTGCGTGGCCCTATTCATTCGGAAATCATCCTTCAGATTGAACGCAAAGGAGAAAGTGCGCCGCTTGTCGTCAAACTTGAACGCGTCCACATTGTCCCCGATACAGTGTCCTACGGTCATAAGAACGGTATCGTTTATCTTAAAATCAGCACCTTTAACCAACGCACGGCGCGAAACCTTTTGAACAAACTGAAGAAAGCCCGCGCCGATCTGGGCGACACCATCAAGGGGATTATTCTCGATATGCGCGGCAATCCGGGCGGACTGTTAAAGCAGTCAATTCAGGTCGCCGATTTGTTCCTGGCCCAGGGCCGCATATCGGAAACCCGTGGCCGCCATCCCGACAGTCTGCAGTCATATGACGCAGGCGGTCGTGATATGGCATATGGTCGCCCGGTTGTCGTTCTGGTCGATGGAAAATCAGCTTCTGCGGCAGAGGTTGCGGCGGCAGCATTGCAAGACCGGGGCCGCGCCGTCATCATTGGCACCTCGTCATTCGGCAAAGGCACCGTGCAGACGGTTATCAGGTTGCCAAATGAAGGGGAAATCACCCTGACCTGGTCACGCCTTATCGCCCCTTCGGGATTTGTCCTGCATGGTCTTGGCGTCTACCCAACCATCTGCACCAGCAGCATCGACGGCAACAGGATTGACGGCGAGGCAATTATCGCCCGGGCTTTAAACGAAAGGATCAAAACTGCCGCCGTCATGGAAGGCTGGCGCAGGACAAGCTTTCAGGAAAAGACACAACGTCAGGAACTACGCGCTTTCTGCCCGCCTGAACGACGCAAATTACAACTTGATAGCAAAGTCGCTGAAGCGCTGTTAAACAGTAAAACCCTGTACGCACGGACCCTGAATTTATCAGCATCCGCAGCTGCAGCCCGGTAACTCTTGACAAGGTGCACGCGCACTGTATTGTGCGCCGCCTGATAACATATTGATCTATCTGTTCGGAATAAAACGATGGCAAAGCCCAATACAATCCTGATCAAACTGGTTAGCACCGCTGATACCGGGTTCTATTACGTGACCAAAAAGAACCCCCGCAACCAGACTGAAAAAATGGAATTTCGCAAATACGATCCCGTCGTGCGCAAGCATGTCATCTTCAAAGAAGCGAAGATTAAATAATCCGCATTTGCCTTTATGTTTAGGGGTTTATGCTGCTTTTGCCGGGTTTGACACGGCCCTTGAAATCATCCATCATAAAATGGTGTTTTTTCATACATGCAGGCTCCTGCGCGCACTTAAAGTCATTTTCGTGCACCAGTAACGAAATGAACCTGTTTCAAATCCAGGAACTTTGTTGATATGCCCAAAACCATTCTTATCGTTGAAGATAACGAATTGAATATGAAGCTCTTTAATGATCTTCTTCAGGCTCATGGGTATGGAACGATACAAACAACGGATGGTCGCGAAGCTATTGGACTGGCCCGTGAACATCATCCCGACCTGATATTGATGGATATTCAGTTGCCTGAAATTTCCGGCCTGGAAATCACCAAGATGCTTAAAGCCGATGACGACCTTAAGACGATCCCCATTGTCGCCGTTACCGCCTTCGCCATGAAGGGTGATGAGGAAAAAATACTTGAGGGTGGCTGTGAAGGCTACATTGCCAAGCCGATATCAGTTCCAAAATTCCTGGTAACCATTTCTACTTTCCTGGGCTGAGTTTCCTACTCGCCGCGAACCTCTTCGACCATGTCTTGCAACCGGTGAACGTCCTTGATAATCAGGGCTGTACCCTTTTTCTCGACAATTCCCCGACGCGCCAAATCGTTCATCACCCGGGCAACAGTTTCACGGGTTGTGCTGACCCGGCTGGCGATATCGTTGTGCACCGGTACCGGATTAATAATGGCAAAGCCAGTATCCTCATCGACGTCGCCAACAAGGCTCAACAGATCGGCATGAACCCGGTTGTTGGCGCCCAGGGTGCTCAAATCCATGATTCGCTGGTTGGCGCCACGTAATAACTTCGACAAATGCCCCATCACCAACAGGGCCATCTTGGGATGGGTTTCCAGTGTTTCCAGAAAACATTTTTGTGATATGGAGCCGATCAGCGATTCCGATAATGAAACAACCCTGGCCGAGCGCGGCTCATTGTCAATGGCGGACAGTTCGCCAAAGAAACTTCCCTCATTCAATTCATCCAGGGTGATCCCACGCCCGGAAAAGGAATAATTTACAATACGGACTTTACCCCGAACAACGAAGAAGACATCACGTGACGGGCTCTCCCTGTCAATAATCTGTTGATGGGGCGCAAACACACGCCAGCGACAGCGTTGTTCAACGCTCGCCAATTCTTCATTACTCAGGGCAGCAAAAAGTTCAACGCCCCTTAGAGTCTGTTCACTGGCTTCAACCACACCCTTGTACCCACCCACACATTCATCAATTTTACGTGTTTCGCCCATATTACAGATATTTTCATCCCTGAATGGATATTCTTGTTGTTCGTTTATAAGGACAAATACTGTCCACTTCCTGACCGACTTGCACCCGGCTAATGCGGCGTCTATCTTTACCGCGAGATTATTTGAAAAATGAGCGCCCCATGAGCGATAAAAACGCAACCCACATCGCCGTTGTTATCCCCTGCTTCAGGGAAACCAAACGGATTCTTGATGTCATCAAGTCAATTGGTGAGGAAGTCAGCCGGATTATCGTCATTGATGACGCCTGCCCCGACAACACCGGGGAGCACGTCAAAAAACAGTGCATGGACAAACGGGTTGAAGTCCTGATCCACGACACCAACACAGGTGTCGGCGGGGCAACCATGAGCGGCTATAAGCGGGCCATCGAGGCCGGGGCTGAAATCATCGTCAAGGTTGATGGCGACGGGCAAATGGACCCTTCATTAATTCCCGACCTGGTTGCCCCCCTGCTCGAAGGTGTAGCCGACTACGCCAAGGGTAACCGGTTTTATAACCTGGATGGCTTGGCTGACATGCCGCGGGTGAGAATTTTTGGCAATCTGGTGTTGTCCTTTGCGTCTAAAATTTCAAGCGGATACTGGAACATTTTCGATCCGACCAATGGTTTTACCGCCATTCATATCGACGCTGCCCGACGTTTGCCTTTCGAAAAGATCGACAATGGATTTTTCTTTGAATCGGACATGCTGTTTCGCCTGAACATGATGCGCGGTGTTGTCGTCGATATCCCCATGCCGGCAAGATACGGTGACGAGGAAAGCAGCCTTAAAATACACAACATTATCGTGAGTTTTGCAGCCAGACATTACGTCAATGCGGCGAAACGAATTTTCTATAACTACTTCATTCGCGATTTCGGGGTTGCCTCAATTGAACTTGTGCTTGGCAAGTTGCTGTTGTTGTTCGGTGTGGTGTATGGAATTTACTCATGGAGCGAGAGCGCCAAAACCGGGATTCCGGCCACTGCCGGTACCGTTATTCTGGCCGCCCTGCCTATTATTCTGGGTTCTCAAATGTTGATGGCGTTCCTTAATTTCGACACCAAAAACGTTCCCACAAAACCGCTAAATCACCGCGCCCCTTAGACTGTCAGTAAAATTATTATTTATTGCGGGTCGTCTGTGACGGGGATCACAGCGCAACGGAGACCCTTGGCTATATATTGTATTTTGTAAATCGATATGTAATACATTTAGTGTTATTCGTTGGTTCAAGCGTCAATCCCCATTGACGCTATTTATAAACGGTTTCCTTTAAAACCCCGGCCCCAGCAACCAAAGAGTTCGAGCTTGAGTTCACGTATAAAAAAAGTCATCGATGCCCACCTGGCCGGGGATCCTCTGGCGCAAACAAAGTCGGACCTTCTTAAAGTCCTTTCGGCCCTGGAGAAGGCTCTCTGCCGCCAGCATATTATGTGGCCCCACGAGGGCAAACTGCCGTGCGAACTTCACCAGCCCTGCGCCAAAAGCCATATTTGCAACCAAATGGCCGAAGAGGTTATGGATTTCAAGCGGTTATTAAACGCCGCTTCAGAAGATTAAACCCTAAGACAGACACCACCGCGACGAAGATCACCGGCGCCTTCCAGATGGCCTTTTACAGGGTCAAACCGGGCGGCGTGAACGCCGCCAAAGAACATGTTGCGCTCGCCCCAAGCCTTGATGTTGCTTACCTGCCCCTGCAAGGCCGCAAGTTCCGCCTCGCCAAAACCGTCCTCAAGGCTCAATAGCCCCTTCTCAAAATGAATCCTCGGGCTTTCAATAGCCTCAAGCAAAGGCATCCTGAAGTCTATCAAGTTGATGATCACCTGCAGGATAGCGGTCCGTATACGGTTCGAACCACCTGAACCCAACGCCGTTACATCACCGCCCCTGCCTTCGATCAGGCTTGGCATCATCATTGAGCACATGCGGATATCTTCCGGCCACTGATTGAAGCCATGGGGATTGATGTCTTCTTCACCCAGCATGTTATTCATCATGATGCCGGTACCCGGAACGATATAGGCCGAACCTTCGCCATTGGACATGGTCAGGGCGGCGGCATTGCCGTTAAAGTCAATAACACTGATCTGTGTGGTGCCGCGGTGGGCTTTTGGACGGCCAAGGATACGGTTGCAATAGCTTTCCAAAAACGCCGGGTCAAGCAGGGTGTCGATGGCCCCTTGCCCCTGATCCTGACGCAGGTTGCATTCGATCCTTGCTTCGTTTGTCAGCATCATGACGTTGGTTAAGTGTTGAAGATGGCCCTGGCTGCCAAATTTTTCACCCGCGAAACCCGCATCCCCCAACAAGGCCAAAGCAAAGGCGACCAAAATCCCCCCCGTTGATGGCGGTGGATTGGTTAAAATCCTGGCATCACCGTAAGATAATTCAAGGGGCCTTCGGCGCTCTAACTGATAGCACTCCAGGTCATCGCGACGAAGGTATCCACCACCGTGGGCGCTGTCTGCCGCAAGGGTCGCGGCAATTTCACCACGATAGAACAGGTCCTCGCCTTCGCGCGCAAGATTATCCAGGGTATCAGCAAAATCCGGGAATGCCAGCGTCTCCCCTTCCCGGGCCAGTTTTCCCGGCTGCTTCGAGGAACCATAGGCGTTCAGGCAGGTTTTATTGGAGATATAAATTTTCTCAACAACGGTGGAAATATATGCCTGAAGACGATTGATACGGACACCGTCCTTTGCCAGTTTGATCGCTGGTTCGACAATTTTCGCCATTGGCATTTTCCCAAGGTCTTTGTGCACTTCGAACAATCCCTTGACGATGCCTGGAGTGGCCATAGTGCCCATACCAATGTGAAATTCCTGCTCGGCCTTACCGAAGTCGGCAATGATCGGGAAAAAATCAATCTCCTTCCCGGCACCGCGATGACTTGGGGTCTGGGCAAAAAAATCATACAGAAGTGGCTTGCCGCCACCGGGGTGAGCAAGAAGAAATCCGCCGCCACCCAACGAGGCTAAAACCGGTTCTGCCACACAAGCAGTACAAAGCGCCGCCAAAGCTGCGTCGAAGGCATTGCCGCCTTCTTCCAGAATGGTCTGCCCAGCCCTCGCTGTTTCCTCATGGCCAGCGGCAATAACGCCCTTTGATGTCATCCCTTGCCAACCCTGTGCGCGGGGAAGCGCAGAGAGGCAACGGTTCCAACCCTGATTTTGCTTTCAAGACTGAGCGTGCCCCCGTGCATTTCCATCAAGCCCTTGCTCAAGGGCAAGCCCAGACCGGTGCCTTCCTTCGGTTTTGCAAGGTTGTTGTTTACCTGTCCGAATTCGGTCATCACTTTTTTAAGATCCGCCTTCTTGATGCCCATTCCGGTATCGCTTATGCGGATCACCATATCGCCATTATTTTCCAGTTTGGCGATAATTTTCACTTTACCGCCACCGGGGGTGAACTTGATGGCGTTCGTTAAAATATTAAGAACCACCTGCAAAAACCGTCTCTCATCGCCACAAAGCAAGGGTAATTTTCGGGGAATGTTTTTGCTAAGACTGACACTTCCCTCCACTGCCCGGCTTTTAACAAGACGTAACGCACGATCAATGGCGGGGCTAATCAAAAACCAGCTTTCATTCAATTCGGTGACGCCGGCCTCGATCTTGGAAATATCGAGAATATCGTTAATCAACTGCAGCAAATGGATGCCCGAATCGTGAATATTGTCCAGATATTCAATGTAGCGTGGTTGCCCAATAGGGCCGAATAATTCTGTACGCATGGCATCTGAAAATCCGATGATGGCATTTAAAGGCGTGCGAAGTTCGTGACTCATGCCGGCAAGGAAGTCCGATTTCGCCCGATTGGCAACCTCCGCCTGATCACGGGCTTTACGTAATTCCTCCTCACTTTGATGCAGCTCTGTGATATCGGTCAGCAAAATCAGGATGCCGCCGTCGCTGGTCGGATATTCAGTAACATTAACCCAACGCCCATTATTCAGGGACTGCTCATATCGCATATTTTCTTTTTTGTGACGCGCCAGTCTTTCCTTCAACCACTTTTCAGGAGAGACATCTGCCTGTGTAAAAATTCGGCTTTTTGAGACAAGGCGAGAAAGTTCCTTGAACTCCAGGCCCGGCACAAGCTTGTCATCTATGGGTGAAAAAATTTCCCGATAACGGCTGTTACACATCACCATCCGGTCATCGCTGTCAAAAAGAATAAGGGCATCGGATATCCCTTCGATGGCATCGTTCAATTGCCGTTGCGCACTGGCGGCAATGGTTTCGGCTTCGATCTGGGCTGTAATGTTGGAACCAGAGCCCCGATACCCGGTAAATTTTCCCTTTTCATCAAACACCGGCTTTCCACTAACCCTGAGATGTAAAATGAAACCTTCAGGATGCTTATAGGCGTACTGAAAATCCCGGAATGGCCGAAAATTCTTCAAATCATCGGCATGTTGAAGCCATTTTTCACTTTGAAGATCATCAAAGCTTGAGGCGACAAGGGACGAACGCGTTTTACCAATCATACGGGCCGGGTCAATCTGTAGGGCCTTGCGGGCAGAGTCGGAAAAATACGTATATCGGAGTTTTTCATCAGTTTCCCATTGCCAGTCGGCAACGGCTTCGGCCATATCGCGCAAACGTTGCTCACTGACCCGCAAGGCCGCCATTGTCCGTTTGCGTTCCTCTACCTCCTCGCGCAGTTGCCGGGTTCTCTCGTGGATACGCAATTCGAGTTCATCACGGGATTTGCGAAGGCTTTCCTCGATCCGCTTAAATTCAGTAATATCGGTCTGGATAGCAACGATGCCGCCATCCGATGTCCGTCGTTCACGGACACTCACCCATTTTCCGCTGCTTAATTTAAATTCATAGGATCCCTTTAAACGCCGCCGATGAGCCGTTCGCTCCTTAAGGTAATCTTCCCCGCTTTTCCAATTTTTATCGATAACCTTTCGTTTGACATCAATCCGGTTGAGTTCCTCGAATTTCATTCCCGGCCTAATGTTCTCCAGTGTGCATTGATAAATGTCCAACCAAGTCTGGTTCCAGCTGACAAGCCGGTCTTCGGAATCATAAATGGAAAAGCCTTCGGAAATATTTTCCAAAGCCTCAGAGATAACCTTCTCTGCAGCACGCGCGCGCTCCTCGCTCTGCTTGATCTGGATTTCTGCCTGCTTACGCTCTGTAATGTCAAAGGCGACCAGCAACAAATGCGACTGGCCCCCGACTTCAATCATTTCACCAGCAATTTGCACATCAAGGATATGGCCTTTCCTGGTCCGCAATTGGGTATCAAAGCCCCGCACCGATCCCATCTTGGCCATCTCTTTTAGCAACTGTTTGCGATCCTTTGGGTAAGGCCACAGATTTAATTCATTTGTCGTTTTGCCAATAACCTCATGTCGCCTGTATCCCATCGTCTTAAGCCAGGCTTCGTTGACGTCGACGTGACGGCCATCCTTTGGCGTCGAAATGGCATACATCCCCGGGGCCGACCGGAAAACCCGGGAAAACCTGTCTTCGCTTTCGCGCAGCGCCAACCCTTCCCGATGAATGGAAATAACCGACGAAATGGTAGCGGCCAGAAGCGCGCCATCGACATGGTTCCAGGACAGATAGCGGGCATCAACGCCAAAAGCCCGAATTGCCGCTGCCGTCCCCGAATTGCCTGCTGGTAAGACGACGACGGGCGTGCCGGCAGCCGCCCTGATGATTTTTCGACCCTGACTTTTACGACTGGCCTTCCACGGCACCGCATTGAGGATAATGGCGTCAAAAGATTTCTTTTGAAGAAGCTCAATGGCGCTATGCGTATCAAGAGCGTATGACAGGCGATAATGATCAACCGCAAGCATCGCCCGAATAGCACGACTGTATGCAGGGTCAGCCATCGCGACCAGTATGTGCTGTTTGATTTTTGCGGAGACTTTAGGCGATTTCAACCGTGCTCACTCCCGAAGTCAAAAAAACAAGCCTGTTTGAAGCCTGAATAAAGGTATCTTCCTAGAATATGGTTGTCTGCGGGTTTTCGCAACCACACTGGAAATTTGGTCATGGAATTCCTTATTGTCGCCGCACTTTACGGGTTATGATTGAAGATCATGCATTCAAAGAAATATTCCCTCGCCCCATCCTTCAACTGGCTTTCGCATGGCATTTCGCTTGGCCTGCTCGCCATTTTGCTCATTCAGCCAGGACAGGCAAAAGCTGCCAGTCAAAATGATGATAGCCCTGTCTGTGTTGCTCCCGGACACTGGCAATCGCCTCAAAATGGCTCAGAAATCAAGCCCGCAACATTGTTTGAGGATATTGCCAAACGTCCCGTCGTGTTGTTGGGGGAAGCCCATACCAGCGCCGAACATCACCGTTGGCAACTTCAAACACTGGCTGGCCTGTTTGGCCGCAATTCCAATATGGTGCTTGGTTTTGAAGCCTTCCCACGGGCCGTGCAGCCAGTACTTGATCGCTGGATCAGGGGTGAACTCGACGAGAAGGAATTTATCAAGCTCAGCCGCTGGAACGAGGTCTGGCGCTATGACCCGGACATCTACATGCCGCTTTTTCATTTTGCCCGTATGAACCGCATTCCCATGCGCGCCCTGAATGTGGAACGAGACCTGATCCAGGCTGTAAGGCGGCAAGGATGGGCATCCCTTGACACGAACCAGCGTCAAGGGATCGGCGACCCCTTACCCCCATCGAAGGCCTACAGGGAAAGCCTGAAAAGGGTTTTCGACATGCATGGGGATGAAAAAGATGAGACGGAAACACCCTTAAGCCTGGCCGATAAAGGAAGGTTTGAAAGCTTTATCGAAGTTCAGACACTGTGGGACCGGGCCATGGCCGAAGCCATCGCCCAGGTCAGAACGGCCGGTGGTGAGCCCGTTGTCGTCGCCATAGTCGGACGCGGTCATGCGGAGTACGGGTTTGGCATTTCCCATCAGTTAGCCGATTTAGGGATCGACAATGCGGCCGTCCTGTTGCCTTGGGATAAGGACCTACCCTGCGATCAGTTGAAAACAGCTGATGGACTGGTTATCGCCGATGCCGTGTTCGGTGTTGATGGACCGGCAACCGCTTCAGGTCCTGCCCACCCCATGCTTGGCGTTCAAATCGAGGCCGGAGAAAAAGGCATCCGCATCATCAAGGTTGTGGAAAACAGCGTCGCCGCCGCAGCCGGGCTTGAAGGGGACGATATTATTGTCCAGGCAGCGGGTATGAAGATGGCCAGGACGGTAGAACTGGTGACCACGATCCGGGCCATGAACCCAGGCACGTGGTTGCCGCTTGTTATTCTGCGTGATGGCAACAGGCACGATGTTATCGCCAAATTCCCCATGCAGACGAAATCCCCGAAACATCCATGAAGTTCTCCGCCGTTTTCTCAACCGCCGTTTTGATGATCTGGCTTTTTGCCGGGGCTGCCCAGGCTGCCATAAAGACCATCGACCATCAGATGACCCTTCGGCTTGACCCCTTGTCACGCATATTGGACGTCAGTGACCGTCTGCATATTGAGGGAACTGGTGAAGCTGATTTCCATCTTGCCGCAAGTATGGTCATCACCGGTATCAAGGTTGATGGGCGCAAGGTCGCCCAGATCAGGCACGGTAACATTTTGCGTGTTGATCTGGGGGACGGGCCCAAGCATGTGATCGATATTCAATATAAAGGACTTCTTTCAAGAATGTCCGAACGATCCGGGGAAAGTGGCCCGGCCCCCCTGATGGCTTCTCAAAATGGCAGTTATCTGGGTTCTGCTTCAGGCTGGCACCCGATCATCCCGGGGATCGCCGCAACCTACCAGATGACCATGACCCTGCCTGCGCCACAAAAAGCCATTGTCCCCGGGCGATTGATTGAAGAAAAAACCACCGCTAGCCAGTACCGCGCCGTCTTCAAGTCTGAAATTCCGGCCGAGGGTATTGTTCTGATTGCCGGACCATTCACTGTTGAGGAACGACGCCACGGTGAGATCGTTCTGAGAACCTATTTTGCACCGGGCCTGGAAAATTTGTCCGCTGATTATCTGGACTCCACGGCGGGTTACATTGATCGCTACTCAAAGCTGATTGGCGACTATCCCTTTTCATCCTTTTCCATCGTTTCAGGACCCTTGCCTGTTGGTCTGGGGTTTGCCGGTATGACCTATATAGGCGAGCGGGTATTACGCCTGCCCTTCATTCGCTTCACCTCGTTAGGTCATGAAGTTTTGCACAACTGGTGGGGAAACGGCACCCGGATTGATTACAAAAACGGCAATTGGGCCGAAGGCCTGACCACCTTCATGGCCGATTACGCCTTTGCCAAAGAGCGCGATCAGGATCAAGGCAAGCAAATGCGAACCGGTTGGCTGCGTGATTATGCAGCCCTGCCGCCGAGGCGGGATCATGCGGTCAGAACGTTCATCTCTCGCCGTCACGATGCCGCCCAGATCATTGGCTACAACAAGGTCGCCTTCATATTCCATATGCTTGAAAGGCAAATTGGCGAGCGGAACTTCGCCCAGGGCATCCGCGATTTCTGGACACGGTACAAGTTTGAGACCGCTGGCTGGGCCGAAATCCAGGCCGTCTTCGAACAAACATCGGGCCAGGATTTGAGCACTTTTTTTGCTCATTGGATTGATCGCAGTGGTGCAGCCAGAATCACTCTTTCAGACATTACCCGAACCCTGGACAAAATATCCTTCACCCTTTCCCAGCCTGATCTACCCTATTCCCTGGAAGTGCCAATCCGGTTGCAGACAGCAAACGGTGAAGAAATGTATCAGGCCAGCATTGAGGGAGAAGCCTCGCGTGTTGAACTGCCTTTGTCAGCCCGCCCGCTTTCCGTAACCATTGATCCGAATTTCGATATTTTTCGCAGGCTGGGAGCCAGCGAAGCACCACCAATCCTGCGCGATACCACCCTGAATTCGAAAACCACCGTCATTATTGTTGGCTCAAATCCAAAAATTGAGTCTACCGCGCGGGAACTGGCCAACAAATTGCTCGACGGGCCAGCGCGCTTTACCGAAGATTCCCTGACCACGCCCATTCAGGGGCCGTTGCTGGTCATTGGCTCAGAGGCGGCCATTACCCAATTCCTGCATGAAAAGAACCTGCCCTCAACACCGAAAACCCTGGTTGGGCGCGGAAGCGCCAGGGCCTGGGCATGGGCGTGGTCCAATAGTGAAGGGGTTATCAGTCCCCTGCTGGTCGTCGAAGCCGCCGATCACAAGGCATTGCAATCGCTGCTCAGACCCCTGCCTCATTACGGTCGACGCGGCTATCTGATCTTTAACGGAGCCAATGTTATTGATGATGGTGTCTGGCCAGCGTCAAGCGGGCCACTTACCGTAACATTCGACTAGGCAGCAATAAGCAGAACCGCGAAGCCGACAACAAGGCCAGCAACAAGGCCAATGCCAAAGATGCCGCCGGGGTAGAAGAGTGATAGGTTTTGGGTTTTCATTGTCTCTACAACCATGGTTTTTACCCTAAGAGTCCAAGCCAGGAGTCTGACCGGTACTGTTTAATAATTTATTACGCATATTCTAAGTTGACACATAGACCAAGAGAGCCGGATAATTGACCCGACTACTGGGTTTTTCCACATTTTATGGGTACTAAAGGGCTCTAATATGAGGCGCTTTTCCATTCTTTCGACCTTTGCCTTTACTCTCGGTCTGCTCGTTCAGCCCGTTTGGCCTTCTTTTGCTCAAGGCTATGGGGAAGGATTGTTGAATGCCATCGCCTATAAACCCTTACCGGAAGGCACCGCTTTCAGTGTCCAGCCGCTGGATAATTCTGATCAAAACATGCGCCTGAAAAAAGAATTCGAGGAGGTCCTCACCCGCAAAGGATTTTCAATCAGCGCCGATGCGCCGTTGGTGATCACTTTTGAGACTCGCGACGAGCTTGGTGC
Source organism: Rhodospirillaceae bacterium (assembly GCA_014382375.1). Taxonomy (GTDB): domain Bacteria; phylum Pseudomonadota; class Alphaproteobacteria; order Rhodospirillales; family JABHCV01; genus JACNJU01. The sequence goes on along the minus strand of JACNJU010000085.1, from coordinate 9,838 downwards.
ATACAAAACCCGCGACAGACGGGCGATTCTTGAACTCAACGCCCATGGCGGCCGTGAAGGCGGTGAAGATGCCAGAATGCGGTTCAACCTGTATGACAGCAATAGCGGCGGCATCTTCAATGAGGGTAAGGGCGAGACCTCCGTTATGACGCCCTCGCAGTACCGTTTGGAAGTTTCAATCGATAACCGGGCAAACGGCAAGCGACACTGGGAGGCCTGGTCCGTCGCCAATCTTGGTCAATCAGATGGCGCAACGCTGATCCAGGCGATGATTCCCGAAATGGTTGGAAATATGGGAAAAACAGTCACCAGCCGGATCTTCGAGCTTTTTTGATCAATCCGCCGTTTTCTTTTATAATTGCCGTCATCAAGGATTCCGGGTACTAAACCCCGGAGTTTAGCCTTCACATCAATGGCCCCCACTGATCCAGATTATGAGTGATTTTTCAGATAAAGCCCTGCTGCCAGCCGGTATGTGCGACGTGCTCCCCCCCGACGCCGAGTGTGAAGCGGCGGCGACGGAGCGTTTGATCGCCTGTTTTTCTGCCCATGGATATAGGCGGGTCAAGCCGCCTTTAATTGAATTTGAGGAAAGTTTGCTGGATGGACGTGGTGCAGCGATGTCCGGCCAGACGTTCCGTCTGATGGACCCGGTTTCACAACGGATGATGGGTGTCCGCGCCGATATGACCCTGCAGGTTGCGCGTATCGCCACCACCCGAATGAAAAATTCCCCGCGCCCGCTAAGGCTGTGTTACGGCGGACAGGTTCTCAGAATTCGAGGCACCCAGATGCGACCGGAACGTCAGTTTGGTCAGGTCGGGTCGGAATTACTCGGTAGCTGGGAGCCACAGGCCGACGCTGAGGTGATCTTGATGGCCGTTGAAGCCTTAAGCGATTTGGGGGTCAATGACCTGTCCATTGATCTGGCTCTGCCAACACTTGTGCCGGCGCTTCTGGACAAGATCGAACTTGATGATGAAAGCAGGGACACCTTACGCGCCGCCCTTGACCGAAAGGACGAAGCCGCTGTCGGCGATCTGTCCAACAAACTTGGCAAGGCAACGGCAGACCAGTTAACGGCCATGCTAAAGGCTACAGGGCCGGCAGATGGCACCCTTGCGGCACTGACCAGGCTCACGTTACCGAAAGCCGCAGCCAACGAGTTAGCGTCACTGGCAAAGGTTATCGAAAAAATTCGCAGCGCAGCGCCCGATTTGAGCCTGACCGTCGACCCTGTCGAAAGCCGTGGGCTGGAATATCACTCCGGCGTTACTTTCACCATTTTCGCAACCTGCGTTAGTGGTGAGCTTGGCGGTGGTGGTCGTTATCTGGCCGGAAGTGATGATGAACCGGCGACCGGGATGACCTTGTTCATGGATACTGTCTTACATGCCATTGCACCGGCTGAAGTGAAAAAACGCCTGTACCTTGCCAGCGGGACTGATAGTGCCGAGGGCCGCAATTTACGGGCCGAGGGCTGGATCACGATCGACGGACTTTCAAACAACGGCGATGCCAAAAAAGAGGCCAGGCGTCTTGGGTGTTCTCATTATTTATCAAACAGCAAAGTTCATACCTGTTAGGCGTCAAAATCTAAAAAGGAATTTCATGACATGGCTAATGTAGTCGTCGTTGGCTCCCAATGGGGCGACGAAGGTAAGGGAAAAATCGTTGACTGGTTATCGGAGCGCGCCGATGTCGTGGTTCGTTTTCAAGGCGGCCACAATGCCGGCCACACCCTGGTTATCGATGGTGTTACCTACAAGCTGAATATGCTGCCTTCGGGCGTCGTTCGGGGCGGTAAAATATCGATCATTGGCAATGGCGTTGTCATCGACCCGTGGGCCTTGCTCGCCGAAATCGAAAATATCAGGAAACAGGGCATCGTCATTACGCCCGAGAACCTCCGCATTGCCGACAATGCACCCTTGATCCTGCCCTTACATGGCAACCTGGACAGGGCCCGTGAAGAAGCCCTGGGTAAAGCCAGGATCGGAACCACCGGACGCGGCATTGGACCGGCCTATGAGGACAAGGTGGCCAGGCGCGCCATTCGGGTAGGCGACCTGGCCGATCTGGACGTGCTGGGTGATAAAATTGACAAACTTCTGTTCCACCACAACGCCCTGTTGCGGGGCTTGGAAATGCCGGAAATTGATAGGGACGAATTGATAGGCAAGCTTGAGCAGCTGGCTCCGGAACTGCTGATCTATGCCCAGCCTGTGTGGAAAGAACTCGACGAAGCCAGAAAATCAGGCAAGCGCATTCTTTATGAAGGCGCACAAGGCACGATGCTTGATATCGATCATGGCACCTATCCGTTTGTGACCTCCTCCAACGTCGTCGCGGGGCAGGCCGCCGCCGGTTCCGGACAGGGACCAGGGGCTATCGACTACGTACTGGGCATTACCAAGGCCTATACGACCCGTGTTGGCAGTGGACCATTTCCGACTGAACTGGAAGATGACGTCGGTTGTGGACTTGGCGAACGCGGTCATGAATTCGGCACCGTCACCGGGCGTCCCCGGCGTTGCGGCTGGTTTGACGCCGTGCTTGTCCGCCAGGCCGTCAAGGTTAACGGCATCAATGGCATCGCCCTGACCAAAATTGATGTGCTTGATGGCATGGACGAATTAAAAGTATGCACCGGCTACCGAATCGATGGCGAGGTTTACGATCACATGCCCGCCTCGACCGTTAAACAGCATAAAGTCGAAGCCATTTATGAAAGCATGGAAGGATGGGCCGAAAGTACCGAAGGCGCTCGCTCCTGGGCTGAACTTCCTGCCACGGCGATCAAATATGTCCGCCGTATCGAGGAATTGATCGGGGCCCCGGTAGCCCTTCTTTCAACGAGTCCCGAGCGTGAAGACTCCATCCTTGTTCATGATCCGTTCGCGGACTAGGCCAGTGTAACCGATTCGGAACACTGCGATTTTGCGAACATGGTTAACAAATCGCCCGGATTTTTAATATTTCATTGTAAATCAAGGGTATAATCGCTAAAATCCTTGCTCGGAATTGGAATGGTCAACCAGAAGGTTTGACCCCTGGTTCCTTGTTTGGAAAAAACGATGGCTATCTCGCCCCAAGAAAATGGTGCAGGTGACCAGTCGGCCGGTGGTTCCGGCCCGGTCCTTATCAACGACCAGTTTTTGGTCGATGTGAACACCCCGATCAGTGACCTCGATATGCCTTCGGCCAAGGCGTATGCGGTTCGGGATCGCCGAAATCAGGAAATTCAACTGTTTGCGTTGATTACCACACCCGGTATGCCAACCCGTACGGATGCCTTGCAAAAATTAAACAACGAGAAACATCTCGGGCTCATGACAGCCGTCGCCTGGGATACTGCTTATTGGCCGCCCATCAATCTGCACACCACCATTATCATTTATGAACGCCCGCTTGGTGGCAGTGTCGCCCTGGCAATCGAAAAGGGTGAATTCAAGGCAAATGAATATGAAATTCAGGACACTTTTATTGACCCCATCTACAAAGCCATAAAAGACCTGCACATGAAGGACATCAGTCACCGTGAAATTCGCGTTGAAAATTTGTTCTTCATGGACAAGGAACGCACGGAGGTTGTCCTTGGTGATTGGGTTACCTGCCCCCCCGGCTTCGACCAGCCATTAATTTACGAGCCAATCGAGCGCGGTATGGCTTCACCCGGCGGCCGGGGAAGTGGTTCCATAAGCGACGATCTGTATGCCATGGGGGTAACGATTGTCTCGCTTATTCTTGGCAAAAACATCATCGAGCACAAGACACCCGGCAGCCTGTTTAAGGATAAAATAGAGCAAGGCACCTATAGCGCATTGTGCGGAAAAAGGCGCATTCCGGTTACCGTTATTGAACCCCTGCGCGGTGTCCTTTGCGACGATCCAGGTGACCGCTGGGGTATCGAAGAAATGAACCTGTGGATGGCTGGCAAGCGGCAAACACCAATGCAGCGCAAACCAGCACAAAAATCTGAAACACCATACATATTCATGGAAGTTGAATACCGAAACGCCAGAAGTCTGGCACATTCTTTTACCCAGAACGTCAAGGAAGCCGCAGCAGCGATCAAGGAAGAAGAGCTTGAAATCTGGCTGAGACGCAACTTGCAGGAAGGCGATCTTGCTGATGCCATCAATGCCATTGGAGCGGCGGCGGCTCTTCAAGACGGTGGCCTCAAGAGCAAGGACGACTATGTCGTTTCCAAAGCGTCCATTCTTATGGATCCCGAAGGCCCCATTCGTTACAAAGGATTCTCTTTCATACCCGAAGGTTACGGGTCTGCTCTGGCGGTAGAATTGCTTCGCCGCAACTCCATGCAAACGGCTGCCGAAGTCATCAATCATGGCATTCCCGAAATCTGGTACACCGCGCCTTGCGATAAAATTCGTGACGAGGCGTCAATAGAATTCCATAGCGTTTTCGCCCGATTGAAAACAATCCTGCAAATCGAGGGTCCCGGTTTTGGCATTGAAAGATGCCTGTACGACTTAAACAGTTCATTGGCCTGCCAAAGTCCGCTGATAGCTGGACTCGGTATTATTGATATTGAAGATTTATTGCCTGCCCTTGACGAAATAGCCGACCGAACAGACAAAAAAATACGTCCCCTTGACCGGCACGTAACCGCATTTATCGCAGCCCGTTTCAAGGAACGCATTGACCCCCATCTCAGGGCGCTCGCCGAGCCCAAAGACTCTTCATTTATGATCGGCCTGCTGAGCTTGCTGGCTTACTTGCAATGGAAACTGAAGGCACAGCCCGTGTACGCACTGACAAGCTGGATCGGCAGCCTTCTTGGTCCCGCCATCAACACCTATTTCAGCCGCTCAACACGCCATGATATTGAGCAGGAAATGCCGCGAGTTGTCCGTCAGGGAAGCTTGCCGGAACTGTTTGATCTGATCGACAACGCTGAAAAACGGCGCCAGGACATGTTCAAATATGACGAAGCCCGTTTTGAATACAGCACTGCTGAAGATGAAATTCAGGAAATCGAAGCGGGAGAACTATCGTCCCCCGAAGCGGCCCAGGAAGTCGGTCAGAAATATGCTGCTATCACGTCGATCGTTCTTACGATGATCTTTGTTTCAATCCTGGTCTTAAGCGAGTTCTGGTAAAACCCATGGCCAACAAACCACAACCAGCCCCTGCAAAGGGCAGTTTTAAACAAGGACAGTTAACCCTTTGGCTATCTGTCGGTTTTGTTGTGCTTGTGATTATGTCGCTGCCGACGGTGATGATCATTTTCTTCGGATTATTGCCGACGATCGTTTCGGCAATTATCGACAGAACGCCAAAAAAGAACGCCACATTCTGCGTTGGCGGCATTAATTTTTGTGGTGTTTTCCCTTACATGATGGACCTGTGGTTGGGCGATAACACAATAGAAGGGGCGATACGTATTCTTACGGATGTGTTTTCCCTGATCGTCATGTATGGCGCGGCGGCCTTTGGCTGGATGATCTTTCAATCACTGCCGCCAGTCGTCGCCACGTTTGTTACGGTGATCGCCCAAAGCCGGGTTTCCAGTCTTCGTTCAACCCAGCGTCCGTTGCTTGACGAATGGGGCGATGATGTGGGGACGCCACAGGAAGTCCTGGATATGCGCGATCATCTTGGTGAAGAAACCCTTGAAACCGCAGCAGATGCGTCTGCAGACGCTGCTCCTGCCAGCACCGGTAATGTCCAGACAGATGCCCTGCTTGATGGCATCGACAACTTGCTGGGAGGTAGTACGAAACCGCCAGGCACCCCACCGGCTGCCGCAGGAACGCCGCCAAAGACGGCTTAGCCAGGTTTTCCTTATCAGCAGTTGAATTGCTGATGAATGACGGCGCTCCTGACTGATTTTTTGACCTTTTCAAAAGCCCGCACTTCGATCTGGCGAACCCGCTCCCGGGAAATGCCATACTGCTGGCTCAAATCTTCAAGAGTCGTCGGGTTATCTTTGAGACGGCGTTCTTCAAGAATATGAGATTCCCGACCACTCAACCCTTCAAGAGCATCGGCAAGCAATTCACGGCGCTGACCAAGAATTTCATTTTCAGCGTAAACCACTTCCTGACTGTCATTCTGATCTTCCAGCCAATCCTGCCATTGCCCGTCACCTTCACCATCAAGGTTAAGCGGGGCGTTCAGTGAGTGGTCCGCACCGGCCATACGCCGGTTCATGTTAACCACTTCGGTTTCCGGAACCTTTAGGCGGGTAGCGATTTCGGTGGTGTGTTCGGGCGTCATGTCGCCCTCTTCAAACGCCTGTATCTGGCCTTTAAGCTTACGCAGGTTAAAGAATAATTTCTTCTGCGCCGCCGTCGTTCCCATTTTCACCAGTGACCATGAATGCAGGATGTATTCCTGAATGGCTGCCCGGATCCACCACATGGCGTAGGTGGAAAGTCGGAAACCCTTTTCAGGGTCAAAGCGGTTTATGGCCTGCATCATGCCGACATTGCCTTCTGAAATCAGTTCCCCTACCGGCAAACCGTAGCCGCGATAACCCATGGCAATTTTGGCAACAAGCCTGAGATGACTGGTGACCAGACGGTGAGCAGCATCGTTGTCCGCACTGTCGCGCCATTTTCTGGACAGGCGACCTTCCTCTTCGAACTCGAGCATTGGGAATTGTCTGATTTCCTGAAGATAGCGGCTCAAATTACCTTCGGGGGTGGTATCAAAATTTAGCGATAAAGAACCCATTTTTCTTCTCCTTAAACTTTACAATTCCCTCCAGTTCAAGGCGAAAAATAGCCTGAACCACACATCACCCCCGTAATGTGCAGCCAGAATACCCGACGAAATTGCTCAAGTATAGAAAAAAATCAAGCGCGCCCTAATTTTTCAATTAAATTTTTGAAATATATAGGTAATTTGCTTTCAAAGTGTAGTGGCTCCTTCCCCTCTTTAGGCTTAAAACCAAGTAATTTAGCATGCAATACCTGGTGATCTATGGTTTCTATTTCTTCCAACAATTCGGCGTTCAATCCGCGCCGCTGCGCCTTGCCGCCACCGCCATACAAGGGGTCGGCAACCACCGGGTGACCAAGCCAGGCCATGTGCACCCTGATCTGATGGGTGCGCCCGGTGGCCAGGCGACATTCAACAAGGCTGATTGCTCCTGCGTACGATTTAAGAACCTTGAAACGGGTCAACGCCGTTTTGCCACCCGCCTTAACGACGGCCATTTTCTTGCGGTTGCCTGAACTGCGGCCAATATTCCCCGAAATCTCCCCTTGCGTGGGTTTCGGTATCCCCCAGACCAGGGCGTAATAGGCCCGCTCGATGGACCTGTCAGCGAATTGCTTGCTTAACAGATGATGGGCGGCATCATTCTTGGCGACCACCATCAGCCCGCTGGTTCCCTTGTCCAGCCGGTGAACGATGCCTGGCCTTTCAACCCCACCAATACCCGACAAGCCACCGCCGCCGGTGTCCCGGGCATGACCAAGCAAGGCATTGACCAGGGTGCCGTCAGGGCTGCCCGGTGCCGGATGAACGACAAGGCCTGCCGGTTTATCAATGACAATGACGTCATCGTCCTCATAGACGATGTCCAGCGGGATCGACTGCGGCTGGGGGATGGCGGCCTGTGCCGGTGGCACCTGGAGGTTCATAACCTGCGCCTCCTGCACCTTCAGGGAGGGATCCAGGAGCGTTTTTTCACCTAAACTGACCTGGCCTTCCTCGATCAAGGCCTTGATACGGGTGCGCGATAAATCCGGCAGCTGATCTGCAAGAAATTTATCGAGACGGCACCCGGTCTTGCCGGGAGGCACCGTAACGGTGTAAGTGGTTGCTGGATTTTCTTCTGTCATCATTGGAAGACTGTACAGGATTATGCAGGCACTCAAGGGTTTAGTCGTCGGATTGACCATTCTTATTATCGTCGCCATGACGGTCATCGCTTATGGACTCTATCGTAAAGCGGACGATCCAGACTTCAAGTTCTTCTCGCTGGGCGGTGATAAAGCCCCCGAGGAGGCCACCCAACCCGCCATCGTGCCCAGCCCGGCGGCCCAACCCGGCGCCCTGCCCAAGGCCTTCGGCGAGGTCATGCTCTCCCTTCCCGAAGGCTGCGTTATTGCCAGCGTCACCGGTGACGGGACCCGCATGTTCCTGAAAATCGGCCCCGCCGGGGACACCTGCGAGCGTGTCATCATTGTTGATGCCACAAGTGGCGCATTACTGGGAACCCTCAAGGTCGCTCCATGATATCCATCGCGGGCACCCTGATGGCCAAAATCACCACGGCGGCCGAAGCGGCCTACCCGGACGAATGCTGCGGCCTGCTATCAGGATTTGGCGACGTCGATAAAACCCTGACCATTACCGGCGTCCATGCCAGTGACAACGTTACCGCAGAATCAGCCAGGGACCGTTTCGAGGTTGACCCGAAAGTCCGTTTCGATGTGATGCGCGAACTGGAAGGCGGGCCTGAGCGGATTGTCGGCCATTATCATTCCCATCCCGATCATCCGGCGCAACCATCCGAACACGACCTGAAAATGACTTTTGAGCCCGACCTGTTGTGGCTTATTGTCGCCGTTGACGAGGGCAAAGCAACTGAAACAACGGCCCACAGGGTTGACGCGGACGTGTCAGCGTTCCATCAAATAGCGATAACCACCCGATAAGGATCGATCATGAATTTCAGTAGCGATAACATCACCTGCGCCTGTCCGGAAATTGCCGCCGCCGTGATGGCCGCCAATGACGGCCCGGCCATGCCTTACGGTGCCGACGCCACCACCGGCACGCTCGAGCAAACCATCGCCGATCTGTTCGAGACCAGGGCCGATGTTTTCCTGGTCGCCACCGGAACCGCCGCCAACGTTCTCGCCCTGTCCGTGCTGGCGCCGCCCTATGGCAGCATTTACTGCCATCCTGAAGCCCATATTGAAGTCGATGAATGCGGCGGCCCTGAATTTTACACCGGCGGTGCAAAACTGGTTCATCTGCCCGACAGGGACGGCAAAATCACGGCCGCCGATCTGGCCGAGGCCTTAAAAGACGAACACGGCGATGTTCACCACGTCAAACCCGCCGCCGTCAGCCTGTCGCAAACGGCTGAAACCGGGGTCGTCTACAGCCTTGATGAAATCACGGCGATCTCCGCCGTTGCCCACGAGCACGGCCTGAAAGTTCATATGGACGGTGCACGCCTGGCCAATGCCGTCGCCGCCCTGGGCTGCACCCCGGCGCAAATGACCGTCAAGGCGGGTATCGATGCAGTGTCCTTCGGGGCGTCAAAAAACGGTGCTTTTGCCGCCGAGGCCGTGGTTATCTTCACAGCTGGCCTGGCCGATGAATTCGCCTACCGGCGCAAGCGCGGTGGCCACCTGTTTTCCAAAATGCGTTTTCTGGCGGTCCAGTTCGAGACTTACCTGAAAGACGGCCTGTGGCTGAAAATGGCGGGCCACGCCAATGACTGCATGAAAACCCTGGCCCAGGGCCTGGGCGAGATCGGCGATGTGGAACTGCTGTTCCCAGCCGATGCCAACATGCTTTTCGCCCGCCTCCCCAACACCATGATCGAAGGCCTGCGAAACGCCGGCTTCGCCTTCTACGACTGGCCCGGCGAGGAGCGCTCGATCATCCGCCTGATCACCGCCTTTAACACGGACAAGACCGACATCGAGGCTTTCCTCGCCGAAGCCCGCAGGCTTTCCAACCCGTAAAGCGAACGACCAGAGTGCCAAAAGCCTTGCCCGACTTCCGGCAAGCCTGATATTGATAAACCCATTGCCACAGACCATGGTCCCCTTCGTCTAGAGGCCTAGGACACCGGCCTCTCACGCCGGCAACACGGGTTCGAATCCCGTAGGGGACGCCA
>JACNJU010000116.1 GCA_014382375.1 Rhodospirillaceae bacterium | reverse complement strand
CAAAGTTTTGGTCTTGAGATGCAAATGCTCTCAGCCAAACAGGCCCAGGACCTGTGGCCGCTGATGGACGTGTCTGATGTCATGGGGGCTGCGTTCCTGCCAACCGATGGTCAGGCCAATCCGTCCGATATTACCCAGGCTCTGTCAAAAGGGGCCAGAATGAATGATGTTAAATTCATCGAGGATTGTACGGTCACCGCAATTAACGTGGACGAAGGCCGGGCCTGTGGAGTGTCAACGAACCTGGGCGATATCACCTGTGATGTCGTTGTAAATTGCGGTGGCCAGTGGGCCCGTGAACTTGGCCAGATGGCCGGTGTCAATGTGCCGCTGTGTTCGGTCGAGCATCAGTACATGATTACCGAACCTTTTGAAGGAGTGCCAAAAAACCTGCCAACCTTGCGTGATCCGGACCGCCTGACCTACTTCAAGGAAGAAGTCGGTGGACTGGTGATGGGTGGTTATGAGCCGAACCCGATTCCCTGGGCCGAAGACGGCATTCCCGAAGGCTTTAACTTTACCCTGCTTGACTCCGACTGGGATCATTTTGAGCAACTGATGGTGCATGCCCTGTTCCGTGTGCCAGCTCTTGAACACGCAGGTGTACGCTCCCTGACCAATGGCCCGGAATCTTTTACACCGGATGGAAACTTCATTCTTGGTGAGGCTCCTGAAGTCGCCAACTTCTTTGTCGGTGCTGGCTTCAATGCCTTTGGCATCGCTGCGGGTGGGGGCGCAGGCAAGGCGCTGGCGGAATGGATTGTCGGCGGCGAGCCCAGTCTTGATCTCTGGCCCGTCGATATCAGACGCTTCGGCGGGCACCACCGTGACTCCAATTGGGTTCGCACCCGAACCTTGGAGCTTTACGGCAAGCACTACACAATCGGCTGGCCGTTTGAGGAACATAAAAGCGCCCGCCCGGTCCGTACCTCCGCCTTGTATGAACGCTTAAAAGAATGCGGCGGTTGCTTCGGTGAGAAAATGGGTTGGGAACGGCCCAACTGGTTCGCCCCTGAAGGGGTCACAGCGGAAGACATTTATTCGTTCGGCCGGCAGAACTGGTTTGAACACGTTGGCGCTGAACATCAGGCCACCCGCGAACGGGTCGCCGTGTTCGATCAAAGCTCATTCGCAAAATTCATGGTCAGCGGCCCTGATGCCGAGGCTGCCTTAAGCTGGATATGCGCCAACGATGTCAGCAAAGCCCCCGGCGCCTTGACCTATACGCAAATGCTCAACAGTCGTGGCGGTATCGAGTGCGACCTGACCGTCGCCCGTTTTGCCGAAGATCAATTCTATATTGTCACCGGCACCGGTTACCGAACACATGATTTCGACTGGATCAGGCGAAATATTGAAGACGACATGGATGTCACGCTAGAGGACATCACCGACAGTCATTGCACACTCTCGCTGATGGGTCCCAAAGCACGTGAGGTGTTGGCCCAGATTACCGATACAGATGTTTCCAACGATGGATTTGCTTTTGGGAGATGCCGGGAAATGATCATTTCCGGAGCCCCGGTCAAGGCGCTTAGGGTGACCTATGTTGGTGAACTTGGCTGGGAGCTTCATTTTCCCATTGAGCACGCCTTGCCGGTTTACGATGCCATCATGACAGCGGGTGAGCCTTTCGGTATCGCTAACGCCGGTTACCGGGCGATTGAGTCCCTGCGCCTTGAAAAGGGCTACCGCGCCTGGGCAAGCGATATCGGCCCTGATTATTCACCGCTTGAAGCGGGCATGGGCTGGGCCGTCAAAATGAAGTCCAATATCCCGTTCATGGGCCGCGATGCGATTGCCGACCAACAGGAGCAGGGGTTAAGCAAACGTCTCGCCTGTTTCGTTGTCGATGACCCTTCGATCGTCCTGTTGGGCCGTGAAACCATCTACAGAAATGGCGAGCGTGTCGGCTGGTTAAGCAGCGGTGGCTGGGGATACACTGTTGATGCCAATATTGGCTACGGTTATGTCCGCAACGCCGAAGGAGTATCACTTGACTACCTGAAGTCAGGTTCTTACGAGCTCGATGTCGCGACCAATCGTGTACCTTGCCGTATTCAGTTCGGCGCACTGATTGATCCAAAAATGGAAAAAATAAAATGCTGATACACAATGTCTGAACGCAATCATGCCCAGCACCTTATTATCGGCGGCGGTATTATCGGCTGCTCCATTGCCTATCACCTGACGGCCATGGGAGCCAAGGATGTTGTAATACTCGAAAAGGCTGACCTGACCCACGGTGCGACATGGCACGCCGCAGGTCTGGTTGGGCAATTACGCTCCTCGCGCAATACCACCCGCATGTTGAAAATGTCGGTCGAGCTTTATGACAAGCTGGAGGAGGAGACCGGTCAGGCCGTTGACTGGAAAAAATCTGGCTCTCTTCGTCTCGCCAGTTCGCCGGAACGGGTTCGCGAGGTTGAGCAACTGGCGACGATGGCGAAAAGTTTTGGTCTCCAGATGGAAATCATTTCCGCAAGCGAAGCACAAAAACTGTTTCCCCTGATGACGACAAAAGGCGTCCTCGCCGCCGCCTACTTGCCAAGCGATGGCCAAATTGATCCGAGCAGCGTGACCCAGGCATTGGCCAAGGGGGCACGTGACCGCGGTGCCAGGATTGTCCGGGCGCAGCGGGTGATTGACGTCATATCCAAGGGGCGACGTGTAATTGAGGTTGTCACCGAGGATGACAGCTGGACCTGTGATACCCTGATCAATGCATCAGGCATGTGGTCCCGCGAACTGGGTCGCCTGTCTAACATACGCATTCCGGCCTGCGCCCTTGAGCACCAATATATCATCACCGAATCCATCCCCGACATGCCAAAGGATATGCCTAGTATGCGCGATCCAGACCGGCTGGTTTATTACAAGCCGGAGATCAACGGCATGGTTATCGGCGGGTACGAACCCAACACCGTGCCTTTTGGCGATAAGGGCATTCCCCATGATTTTGGCCGCGAACTTTTGGCCGAAAACTTTGATCGTTTTGAGCAGCTTGCAGAGCTGGCGGCGGAGATTACGCCGTTCGTCAATGAAGTCGGCATCCGTGAAGTCATTAACGGCCCAATCCCTTATTCGGCGGACGGAGATTTCGTCATGGGCAAGGTGCCCGAGATGGATAATTATTTTGTCGCCAGCGGTTTTCTGTACGGCATCGCCGCCGGTGGAGGGGCAGGGCGGATGATGGCGGAATGGATTTTGGATGGCCAGCCGAGCCTTGATTTGTGGCCGCTGGATGTGCGTCGTTTCCTGCCCCATCACAACACAAACTATTTCATGTACGCTCGCGCCATTGATCACTATGGCCATCACTACAAACTTCATTTCCCGGGCAACGAAACGCAGGCAGCCCGTGGTATTCGTCGAAGCCCGCTTTATTATCCCCTAAAGCAAAAGGGCGCTGTCTTTGGCGCGCGCGCTGGCTGGGAGCGACCAAACTGGTTTGCACCCGAAGGTGTTGAAGCGGTCGATAAGTTGTCGTTTGAACGCCCGGAATGTAACTGGTTTGCCCCCGTCAGCGAAGAACACAAGGCTGTTCGCGAGCGGGTGGCGCTGATCGATCAAAGCTCATTCGCCAAAATGGAATTATCCGGTCCGGGTGTGCTTGCTGCGTTGCAAAGGCTTGCGGTTTCAAACATGGATAAACCCGTTGGCAGCGTCATCTATACCCAGCTTTGTAACGAGGGCGGCGGGGTGGAATGTGACCTGACGATTTCTCGCATTGCAGAAGACAGGTTCTACGTTGTTACAGGCAGCGCCTTTGGGGTTCACGATTTCAACTGGATTGAACGGCATCTGCCCGGCGATGGCTCGGTCACCATGCAGGAAGTGACATCGGCCTACGCCGTCATCAATATTTGCGGACCACGCTCGCGCGAGGTTCTGGAAAAAGTTTGCGATGCGGACTTGTCCAGTGAGGCCTTCGCATTTTCTACCTGCCAGTATATGGAGATTGGCGCGGCCCGTGTTTTGGCCCAACGTATTGGCTATGTGGGTGAACTGGGCTGGGAGATGCACATCCCCTGTGAATTCGCACCCCATGTTTATGAAATTTTGTGGCAGGCTGGCGAGGAATTTGAAATCGCCGACGTCGGCTACAGGGCCATCGATTCCTTAAGGATGGAAAAGGGTTATGTTTACTGGAGCGCCGATGTCACCCCGGATTACTCGCCCTATGAAGCAGGCCTTGGGTTTCGTGTTCATATGCAAAAAAAGGGTGAATTTATTGGCCGCAAGGCGCTTGAGAACATCAAGAAGGGTGGCATCACCCAGAAGCTCTGCACCTTCACCATTGATCAGGCCGTATCCCTCTATGGTGGGGAAACCATTTACCGGGACGGCGATTATGTCAGCCTGACGACAAGCGGTAATTTTGGCCACAGTGTCGGCAAATCCATCGCCTTTGGATACCTGTCCATCGATGATGCTGCCCACGAAGATTTCGAAATTGAGGCATTCGGTAAACGGTACCCGGCCAGGCGACACGTAGGGTGTCTTTATGACCCTGAGATGAAACGCCTGAAAGCCTGATTTACAAATCAGTGCGCGGACTGTATTGAACGTTTGTGATCAAACAATAAGGAACAACACTTATGACAATCAGGGCCGTAACCTTCGATCTTTGGGACACCATTGTCGATGATGATTCAGACGAAGCCGTGCGCAGCGCCAAGGGGATGCGCTCGAAACGCGACGAGCGTCGCCATCTGATGTGGCAAGCCCTGAACGGGGTTCAGGAAATCGATCTGGAAACGGTCGTTCAGGCATACGATGTGGCCGACGCGGCGTTCAATGTTGTGTGGAAGGAAAACCACATCAACTGGACCGTTGATCAGCGAATGCGGGTAATTGTTACCGGTCTGGGCCGATCATTGCCGGGTGATGTTATGGCAAAACTGATTGATGATACCGGTCGCATGGAAGTCGACAATCCGCCAAATGCCATCGATGGCATTGGCGAAGCGCTGGCCGAATTGGCGACCCGCTATAAATTGTGCATTGTTTCAGACTCCATCGTCACACCGGGGTCGGGGCTTAGGAAAATTCTCGAAAATCATGGGCTTATTAGCCATTTCTCCGGCTTTGCCTTCTCTGACGAGGTTGGTCATTCCAAGCCGCATCGCTCGATGTTTGACAGCGCAGCCGAACAACTGGGTATCGATGTGACGGAAATTGTTCACATTGGCGACCGCGATCACAATGACATCAAAGGCCCCCACGCGATTGGTGCCAAGGCGATCCTGTTCACAGCGACGCGGGCCGACGACCGGGAAATCACAACAGCCGACGCAATCTGCGATCACCCACGCGACCTGCCGGGGATCATCGACGAACTGGCAGCCAAGGAGTAAGTGAGAAATGAGTGACAAGGTTCGGTTTCTGGTCCTCGACGGATATTCCAAAGAGGGACGCGAGGATTTGCAAGCTGGCGGGGCCTCAACGGCGGGTTCCCTGTATGAGCGGATGTTAAAACGTTGCCACCCGGACTGTGCGGTCGATATCCTTTATCCGGGCGACCCGGACGCAAGCATTCCAAAGGGCGCGGCCATCGAGCAATATGACGGCATCGCCTGGACCGGATCCAGTCTGACCATTCACAAACCAGATCCCAAAGTGACACCGCAAATCGAATTCGCCCGTGCTGCCTTCGAAGCCGGTGTCCCCAGCTTCGGCAGTTGCTGGGCCGCCCAAATCGCCGTTGTCGCTGCTGGCGGGCTATGCGCCGAAAACCCCAAGGGTCGCGAAATGGGAATCGCCCGCAAGATCGAACTGACAGCAGCGGGGCGCGCCCACCCCATGTATATTGGCAAACGTTCCGTATTCGATGCTTTCATCAGCCATGATGATGAAGTTACACATCTGCCACCGGGCGGGGTGGTGCTGTCTTCAAACAGCTTTACCCATGTTCAGTCAGTCGCCGTCACCCATAATGGTGGAGCGTTCTGGAGTCTGCAATATCACCCCGAATACGACCTGCATGAACTTTCAAGGTTGTGTTATTGCCGCAAGCAAAAACTGACCGAAAAGGGTTTTTTCCTGAACGTCGATGACGCGCAAGTCTTTGTCGATCAACTTGAGACCTTGTTCCAGGATCCCTCACGAAAGGATATCTCCTGGCTTCTCGGCATCGATGAGGATGTCATCAACGACGACTTGCGTCTTCGCGAAGTCTATAACTGGATCGAACAACTGGTCCTGCCGACAAAGGCCCGCCGCAGCTAATCAGCAGCTGCAACGATGATCACTTCGACCAGATAATCCGGGGTTGCCAGTTTTGATTCACCTGCCGCACGGGTAGGGGCTTCTCCGGGTTCAACCCAGGCATCCCAGACCGCGTTCATTTCGGCAAAATCATCCATTGATGCCATCCAGATTGTGGCTTGTAAAATTTTTGATTTATGGCTGCCGTGATCGGCAAGTAATTTATCAACTTTTGCCAAAATGGTTGCGGTTTGTTCGGCGACGCTTTCACCGGGCGTTCCAACCTGACCGGCAAGATAAATAGTACCGTTGTGGATGACAGCCTGACTCATGCGCGGGCCGGTTTCAAATCGTTGAATGGTCATGGTGTTTAAGTTCCTGTAAAAATTAGCCCCAAAGAGCGGGCAGGGGCGGCGATATCTGGCTGCCATCGTATGTCAGCCCGGGCTTACGGTCCTCGGACAACAGCAGGGGGCCATCAAGATCAACAAAGCTTGCCAGTTGGGCGATAATCATGCCCGGAGCCATGGCAAGAGAGGTGCCGACATTGCAGCCGATCATGATGCCGAAGCCCAATGATTTGGCATGTTTGGCTAGCGCCAGTGCCTCGGTCAGGCCACCGGTCTTGTCGAGTTTGATGTTAACGAATTCATATTTACCAACGAGCCCTTCGAGTGAGGCCCGATCCAGGCAGGATTCATCGGCAGCCAGCGGGACCGGGCTGTCATAATTTGCAAGCATGGCGTCCTGCCCGGGCATGAACGGCTGTTCGACAAGCTCGACGCAAAGTGCGGCAAGTTTCGGCATGTAATCAACAAGCTGTGCTTCACTCCATCCGGTGTTGGCATCAACTGATATGCGGGCTTCCGGGGATGCTTCACGAACAGCGGCAACCCTTTCGGGATCACCATCACGGCCGATTTTCAGTTTCAGGACGGGGCGGTGAATATTGGCCCTGGCGTCGGCAGCCATTTTTTCAGGTGTATCGAGTGAAATGGTAAAGACCGTCGTGACCGGCTTCATGGGTCCACCAAGACCGACAAGTTCTGCAACCGGTATGCCCGTTATTTTCGCCTCAAGATCCCATAAGGCGCAGTCAATGGCGCTGCGGCCGGGGCCGGCGGCGAGCACTGTCTGAAGTTCATCACGCTCAAGGCCCGCTTCAATCTGCCCGCGAATTGACTCAATTTCATCGACAACGGCAGCCCGCCCCGGAAAGAATGAATCCGCTCGTTCACCCTCGCCGCGACCGATCTTTCCGTCCTGCTCAATTTCGACGACAACGACTTCGCCGTGCAACTGGGTCAGGCGCGAAATAACGAAGGGCTCATGAAGGGGCCATTGTTCAGACGTGACCGTTAAATGTCTCATGTGTTTTTTTCCAGGAAATCAATTAGCTTAGCGACCCCGGTACGAACAGGGTCGACGACGGGAACCTTATGAATGTCTTCAAGTTCGGCCATTGTTATTAGTGCCTCATCTTCGCTCAGGTTTGACGAGTTAAGCGATAAACCGACGAGTTTGACATCCTTGTTGGTGCGGCTTGCAAGGCTCAGGTTCATGGTAATGGCTTCATCAAGTGGGGGAATTGCAAAATCCGCATAATCGCCATCAACGCTCAGGCGTCCCAATTCATGGCACAAGACCAACGCGTCGGCTTGCGCACCGTGCAAAAGCCCAAGACTGACACCGGCATAGGCGGGATGGAAAAGCGAGCCTTGACCCTCAATTACATCCCAATGATCATCAGTATTTTCAGGTGACAGGACTTCCGTGGCACCCGATAAGAAGTCAGAGACCACGGCGTCAACAGCAATCCCGGATCCCTGGATCAGGATGCCGGTTTGACCCGTCGCACGGAACGTGGAATTGATGCCGCGCCGCCTCATTTCGGCGTCAATGGCCAGGGTCGAATACATCTTGCCGACGCAACAATCCGTGCCAACGCTGAGCAAACGCTTGCCACGGCGCTTCCTGCCGGTGCCACATGGCAGGCCTTCCGGAGGAGTGCGAACATCAACAACAAGGCCGCCGGTGCGTTCTGCCGCTGCTGCAATATCAGGAATTTCGCCGATTCGCGTGTGCAGACCGCTGGCGATATCCATCCCGGCTTCAAGGACTTCGACACAAATTGAAACCCAACTTTCAGGGAAACCACCGCCAACCGGGGCAAGGCCAACAATGAATGTTCCACAGCCCGCCGCTGCGGCTTCCTTGACACTCATATCTGCCAGATCGAGGCTGACGGTATTTTCATTAATCCTAAACTGGCCAAGGCAATCATCAGGTCGCCAATAGGCAATTCCGGCAGCTGTTTTAGCATCTGTTGCTTTTATGGCGTCTCCCAAAAAAAGCAAATAAGGCTTTCGTAATTCGGTCAGTTTCGTCATCAGTTTTATCCTGGAGGCGGCATCAGAAAAGGCTGGCCTTTGGACCGCCTGTGTTTATTTCAGTGCGTCTAGATACTGTTGGATAAAATCGCAGCTGACCAATTCCACATAGGCGTCAATCAGGCGTTGGGTAATGGGGCCGTATACCGTGCCATCACCTATCACCGCGCCATTAATACTGGTTACAGGACAAATGCACAGACTTGTCGAGGTTATAAAGGCTTCATCAGCGTTATAACCGTCAAAAAGATCGATGTCGGTTTGTTGGCAGGGGATGCCCAACTCAGCAGCCAAATCAATGACTGTCTGGCGGCTGATGCCCGGCAGCACGAATTGTTCCCTTGGCGTTAGCAAAACACCATTGCGAACAACAAAGATATTACTACCCATGCCTTCGCACAGGTTGCCGTTGTGGTCGAGAAGCACAGCCCAGTTGTTGGAATCATGCGCTTTAACCTCAAGTTCGGCGACAATCATGTTGAGATAGTTGTGGGTCTTGGCCCGCGGGGTTAGCGCGTCAGGTGTGGTTCGTCGTACCGAAGGAATAACCACCGGCACGCCGTCGCGATAGTAATGGGCGCGTTCTTTAATGGGCATGGGTACACACTCAACGATGACCGTTGGCCCGTAATGGTTCCAGTTGTCACCATCAACCTTATTGACGCCCCGTGTCACCCGTTGTCCGACCCAATAGTCTTCATCAGCATCAAGAAGGTGCAGGTTTTTTTCAACGACGATGCGGGTTATGTCGGTTATTTCCTCTGCCGAAATCCCGGCGTCAAGACGCAGCGCCCGCATTGAATAATAAAGGCGCTCAATATGCTCATCGAGTTTGAAAATTGTGTGATTGAAGGTTCGTGTCAGGTCGAAAGCGCCATCGCCGAAAATAAAACTACGCTCCCGGTAAGGGACAAGCGCCTGACTTTCGGGGATGTACTGACCGTTAAAATAAACGATCCGCTCATTTGCGAATTCGCTCATTGATCAACCAACCCAGAAGGCTTTTTCAAGATCGTCAAACTCAGAAGTTGGCCCTTCAAGCTTATTGCGGCCCAACTCCAGAACATAAACGTAATCGGCAATTTTCAGGGCCTGGCGAATTTCCTGATCAACAAGCAGGATGGTCAGGTCATCATTTTTGGAAAGCCCTGTCAGCATTTCATAAACTTCGGCGGCGAGCATTTTGGAAAGGCCTGCGGTTGGCTCATCGACAAGCAACATTTTTGGCTCGGCCATCAAGGTGCGACCGATTTCCACCATCCGTTGCTGGCCACCGGATAATTCACCGGTTATCTGCTTGCGTTTATCGCGCAATACAGGAAAGCGATCGTAATTGGCTTCGATTTTTTGACGAACCTGTTGCTTGTCTTTACGGAAGGTCCAGCCACCAAGTTCCAGATTTTCCTCAACCGTCATGTCCTTGAAGACGCCCGGTTGCTGTGGAATGTAAGCAAGGCCTTTAAGAATTCTGTGGTGGGTCGGCACATCAATGATGTCCTCGCCTTCGAGCAAAATCTTTCCGGCATTGGGGCGCAGAAAGCCAAAAATTGCCTTCAGAGCCGTCGATTTTCCGACACCATTGGCACCGAGGATGGCGGTGATCTGGTTTTTACGGGCCTTGATATTGAGTTCCTGAAGGATATTCAGGTCCTTGTAATAACCAACATCGAGGCCGGTTGTTTCAAGAACCGCAGGGGCATCAGTAATTTCAGACATTATTCTGCCTCCTCTTCATCGATCCCAAGGTAAGCCTCGATCACGTGCGGGTCGTTTTTGACGTCATCTGGCGGGCCATCGGCAATCAGGTCGCCATAGTTCAAAACCAGAAGACGGTTACATAGTGAGAAAATGGAATCCATCTGGTGGCTGATCAGGATGATCGCCGAACCGGACTGGTTCACACGCTCAATATACTTGTAGATGATTTTCATCAATTTGGGATGAACACCGGCGAAGGGTTCATCGAGAATGATGACTTCAGGATTGAGCATCAGCAAGCGACCAAGTTCGAGCAATTTTTGCTGCCCACCGGAAAGCGCCTGTGCATATTCGTTGCGCAGATGATCCATGGTCAGGAATTCGAGAACCTCCATGGATTTATCATGGATTTCAGCCTTGGAAAGCTTCGTACCCAATGCCTGTGCGGGCACATAAAGGTTTTCAAGCACCGTCATGCGGCGGAACGATCTGGTTACCTGGAAGGTGCGGCCAAGGCCGACCTTCGCCACTTCAAAGGGCTGCATTTGGTCAATACGGTGGTGGTTCAGATAAACAGTCCCGCTGTTGGGTTGAATAGCGCCATCAAGAACATTTGTCAGGGTCGTCTTGCCGGCACCATTGGGGCCGATCAAACCAACCAGTTCAGCGCCTTTGATTTCAAAGGAAACATCCTTCAGGACATGTAAGCCACCAAAGCGTTTGTTCAGCTTTTTGACGATAAGTTCTGTCAATTTACTGCCTCCGAACCCGGTTCATCATCCGGTTTATTTTGTCCCCTCTTGGCAACCGTCTCTTTGCCAATGTGGCCTCGTAAGAAGTAATCAATCGTTGGAACAAGCAGGCCTTTGGGTGAGAAGCGCAGCGTCAGCATCAACAAGACACCAAAGAAGACAAGGCGCCAAACGGTCATATCAATTTCAACAGGCCCGATCTGGAAGCTGTTGCGCAGCATCTCCAGCAAGAACTCAAGCAAAATAGCGCCTACGGCTGCTGCGACGATATTTTCGACGCCACCAATAACCGCCATGGCGACAATCAGGCTCATTTGCAAAATCACCAGATTGTTCGGTGAGATGATCCCAACGTAATGGGCCATGGTTGCCCCGGCCCCCGCCGCAATCATCGAGGTGATGACAAAAACCATCACCTTGTAACGGGTGGTGTTAACGCCAAGGGCGGCGGCCGCGTCCTGGTCTTCCCTGAGCGCCCTGACAAACAAACCGAACTTTGATTTTGCCAGCAAGCCCAGTAAGCCCAGGCAGAACAGTAACAGGAAGAACATGATAAAATACGGGGGCAACTTATCGGTCTTGTCAAAGTGCTTTCCAAACAAGGTGACGCCATCCTGAAACAAGGCGGGCAGTTCGATGCCAGCCTGGCCTCGCGTGACGGCAATTTCAGCGCTGATGGCGGCGCGAAGAATTTCAGAAAACCCGAGTGTAAACAGGGCCAGATAAGCAGCTCGTAAAGGCAATACGAGGGTTCCGATCAGAAACCCGAAAATGCCACCCATGAGCGTGCCCAGGGTGATGCCCAGCCAAACCGGCATGGGCGTGACCGCAACGCCGTCGCCCCACACTTCCATGGCCTGGCGCAAACAATCCTGTTTCAGGGTGGATGAGGTGACGCCAATGGGGTCAAGAACAATCAGGTAGCCATCACCAAAGGCGAATTCGGTGCAAAAATTTGTCGGTTCGGGCGTCAGATAGATGTAATGACTGAACAAGGCCGTGGTGTACGCACCGACCGCCATGAAGCCCATGTGTCCAAACGAGAACTGCCCGGCGTAACCTGCCAGCATGGTCCAGCTTGCTGTCAAGATGGCGTAGAAAAACCCGGTAATCAGGATGTGCATGATGTAGGGGTAATCGTCGGCCGTGTAGACGAACGGAAAGGCCATGAAGAAGGCAATCAGGACGACCCCGGCTATATTTGGTGCATGGGTTTTATTCATCATACTTTCCCATGCGTTCCACTAGCATATTTGCGACCCAGAAGGCCTGTCGGTCGCAGCAGCAAGGTTAATGTCAAAACAATCATACCGTAGGCGGGGATATAAGACGCCGCCTTCTGGGCATTGGGGATACAACCGGTGCCAGCGGCTTCAACAAGGCCGACGATAACGCCGCCAAGGAAAGCGCCGGGAATGGATCCCAGCCCACCAAGAACAACAATAACAAATGATCGCATCGCCGGGATGGCACCAACTTGTGGCAGCCATGAAAACGCCTGAACCAGCATGGCTCCGGCCAGGGCGGCGATCATGCTTCCCAGTGCAAAGGCCAGCATATTCATTTTGTTTGGGTTGATGCCAGCAATGGCCGCCGCGTCCCGATCAAGGCTGACGGCGCGCAGCGCCTTGCCCGTCCAGGTGCGGCGCAGGAAATACATCAGCGCAAGGAAAACCAGGATGCACATTACGGCCGCTGTGAAGCGGGGATTGGAAATAGAAATGGTATCAAATAGTTCCATGTTGCCGCGGCTGGTTTTGATCAGCCATGGGTCTTCCGCCGATGGTAAACGAACCTTGGGGAAATCGAAGAACCGTTTAGCCTTGACTGGGTTAGCCCCGACGGTGGCTTGAATGAAATACTGTAACGTGAAGGCCAGTCCGAAGGTGATCAGGATGCCGTATTCAACCGGGCGATCAACCTTGCCGGTATACATGGGGGTCAGGAACACCCGCTCAAAGACAGCACCAAGGATGAAGGTGCTGATACAGGCCGCCAGAATACCGACAATCGGGCCCAGTTCAGGAAACCAGACGGTGGTGAAGAAATAGGTGATCATGCCACCGATCATGTAAAATTCGCCATGGGCGAAACTGACGACGCCTAAAATAGAAAAAATCAATGTCAGGCCAAGGGCCATAAAGCCGTAAATAATGCCAATAATAAGGCCGTTGGAAATTTGTGAGGCAACAAACGAGCCATTGGTAACACACAGGTTGCCTGGGTCAGAGATAGAGAAGGTCAACATGAAAACGGCGACCGTGGCAAGAGACGGAAACAGCATCATACGGGTGGTGATTTCCGGGGTTTTCATCCACAAGAATGCCAAACCGACAGGCCCCGTTGCGGCACCGAGCATGGAGCCGACCAGCCCTGTATTTGATGTATCGAGATCCTTGTGAAGATAGACGCGGCGGCTAACGATACTTCCGGTAACACCCCAGAAGATCATCCAGCCAATCACGCCCCAGAATATGCCGGAAAATTCCATTTTAACGCCCCACCTTCGTTAAATTAGTAAAAAAATAAAATGAGTTCAGCCGACGGCAAAGAATTAGTCATTGCCGTCGGCGTCCCTCAGATATCAGACGTCAGGTGATAACCACCTGTTATTTAACGTAGATCGCTTCGCCACTTTTGTAGGCGTCGGGCCAGACGATGGGTGAGTCCGTCGAATCCTGTCCCTCTTTTTGGTACTGGATCATTGTCAGGGCAACATCGGGCCACTGATGCCACCATTCGTCACCCTTGCCGTCGGCACTTGGGTCTTTCTTTGTCCCATAAGGGAAGTATATCCGTCCAAGGGTGCCGTCATAAGAGATGTTTTCAAGCGCTGTCACGATCTTGTCGCCATCTGTCGATTTGGCTTCAATCATGGCCTGGGCAAGAATCCCAATCGAATCATAGGCTTCAAGCGCATAGCTCTCGATCGCGCCTTTGCCGGTCTTGGCTTTATAGTCTTCGTTCAACTTTATAGCCTTGGCGTTCCATAACGAAACCGGGGTGCCAATACGCTGTACGAAAGCCATGTTGCCATCGGGAACATTTTCCCACCACGCCTTGCTTTCCAAGGCGACTTGACCAGCCTGGAAGGGCAGATCTTGTGGACCAATACCTGCATCTGCGGCTTGCTGGGCGAAGTTGTAGCCAGCTTCACCGGTGTTCAGAACGATGATATAGCCAGGATTTGTCGCTTTGACACGTTCAATAATGCCGGAAAAATCCTGGGTTCCAATATCAACGCCGAAAGTTGTGGAATCAACATTACCACTTGCCAAACCTTTGGCGGTTTCTTCAGCAGCCGGAATACCGTAATCCGTATTCTCGGTGATGATGGCGACTTTCTTGAGGCCTGGAGTCAGCAGGGCCGATTTCCAAATCGTCCCAGAAGCCCACGAACTTAAAGGCGCAATACGGAAGATGTACTTCTGTTTGTCACCTGTAATGGTGTCATTCCAAGTTTCGGCAAAAACCGTCGGAATTTTGCGGGCGTTGGAAATATCCTTGGAGGCAACGCCAACAGAACTATGGTAAGCACCGCCAACGGCAACAACGCCGTCCTGGGTAATCAGCTTCTCCATAATACCGGCAGCCTTTTCGGGCAGGCCTTCTGTATCGGCGATGACGACTTTGATTTTGCAACCCAGTACACCGCCAGCAGCATTAATGTCACGTTCGGCAAACATCATTGCGTCACGCATGGCTTCACCACCGCCAACAGCGCCGGGTGCGGAAAGCGGAGCAAGCCCGCCAATTTTAATAGGGCAACTCGCGGCGTTTGCTGAAGTTGCCGAAAGCGAAAGTGTGATAGCGGCAGCAATGCCGACTACCGAAACGATTTTCTTCATTTGTAGATCTCCCTGGTTTCGCAGTTTGTTGCGTTTTTATAAATTAACTTTGTTCGAGCGTATCATTACGTTCTCGAGACTATTTCCAAGCTTACGAGCTTAGCGATACATCTTAAGTGCAATATCCTTAACATGATGAAAAAATTTCTTAAATGGTAAAAATTTTATAAGATAAAAAAAACATGAAAAAAAATAGTTGAAAATACATCTACAAGCCATTGAAATAAATTAATAATTTGCTAGTAAATTGTCCTTATTTATCCTTCTGCTCGTGAATAATATTGGAACAATTTCAAAGTAACGGAAACCAATATTTATCATTCCACAACTTCAATTTTAAGTGATATGAGAAATCCTGGTAATTTGGTTGACGACAATTTTTGACGGATGAATTAATGGAACACTGTGATGTCCTTGTCATTGGCGCTGGAATCGCGGGGGCTTCCGCAGCATACGAGTTGTCGCAATCTCGTCGTGTTATTGTGCTGGAGCGTGAAAGCCAGCCCGGGTATCACACGACGGGACGTTCAGCCGCGATATACACCAAAAATTACGGCAGCCGGGCAATCCGTGCTCTGACAAGGGCAAGTTACCCATTTTTTACCGGGACCCGGCAAGGATTTGGTGACCATCCGCTGTTAAGTCCGCGTGGCGCTTTGTTTGTCGGTCGTGAAGATCAACTGGACGTCCTTGATGCCGCCTTCACCGATACCCAGGTCCTTGTTCCGACACTTCGCCGCTTGGACGCTGCCGAAACAATCCTGATCAATCCGGTTCTCAATCCTGAATTTGTCGGCGGAGCCATTTTTGAGCCCGAGGCAAGCGATATCGACGTGCACGCTCTTCACAACGGGTTTCTGAAGGGGCTGCGCGGTCGTGGTGGTTCGGTGGTCACCAATGCCGATGTTCGTGCAATTGTTCACGATGCTGGAAATTGGGTGGTAGAAACCGCAGCAGGGCGCTTTTCGGCAGCTGTCGTTATCAATGCTGCGGGAGCCTGGTGCGATGTCATTGCCGAACTGGCCGGGGTTCGTCCTATAGGGTTGGAACCCAAAAGGCGTACTGTCCTTACCTTCGATCCTCCGCCAGAGATCGATATTTCATCGTGGCCGTTGACCATAGATCTTGATGAGTCGTTTTACTTCAAACCTGACGCCGGAAAGATTCTCTGTTCACCAGCAGACGAAACGCCTTCCGCACCATGCGATGCGCAGCCTGAGGAAATTGATGTGGCCATGGCCATTGATCGCTTGCAAACCATGACAAACCTGCGGGTACGGGCGATTTCAAGCAAGTGGGCGGGCTTGCGCAGCTTCGTTGCCGACAAGACTCCTGTTATTGGTATGGACGACGAGGCCGATGGTTTCTTCTGGCTGGCGGCCCAGGGTGGATATGGTATTCAGACGTCACCGGCGGCAGGACGGGTGGCGGCATCACTTGTTATTGAAGGTGTTTTGCCTGATGACATTCTTGAAATGGAACTGCGAGAGGCCGATTTGGCACCAAGGCGGAACCAAACAGGGGCACAATGATGAACGAAAGTAAATTATTCTATCAATCACGTTTGCGACGGCCTGTCCTTGATCGGGCCGAAGGTGTCTATATGTGGGATACGACGGGCAAACGCTACCTTGATGGATCGTCCGGGGCGATGGTTTGTAACATTGGCCATTCAAACGCTAATGTTCTGGATGCCATGCGCCAGCAAATGGAAAAATCCACTTTTGGCTATCGGCTGCATTTTGAAACCGAACCAGCCGAGCACCTTGCCGAAAAAACTGCCGCCCTGACTCCGCCGGGGCTGGATCGGGTGTTTTTTGTCTCTGGCGGGTCGGAAGCGGTGGAAAGCGCTTGCAAGCTGGCTCGCCAATACGCATTGGTAATTGGTCAAGCCCAGCGCTGGAAAGTGATTTCGCGCCATCCCAGCTATCATGGTTGTACGCTGGGCGCTTTGGCCCTGACAAGCTACGCCCCCTTGACCGCACCCTTCGATGCGATGATGCGTCCGATGCCCAAAATACCGGCTCCTCGGGCTTATCTTGATGGTCTGGATATGAACGACCCGGCAACCGGCCTTCATTACGCCAATATGCTCGAAGACAGAATCCTTGCCGAAGGGCCGGAAACCGTTCTGGCTTTTATTGTTGAACCCATTGGTGGTGCCTCGACAGGGGCACTGGTTCCACCTGCCGGATACATGCAGCGTATCCGCGAGATTTGTGACACCTACGGCGTGCTTCTGATCCATGATGAGGTGATGAGTGGCGGCGGGCGTAGTGGGAAATTTTTTGGCAGTGAGCACTGGAACGTTGCGCCGGACATCATCGCCATATCAAAAGGTTTCGGTGGTGGCTATGTGCCTCTCGGGGCGATTATTGCCCATCAGCGTATCATTGAAGTGGTGCTGGAAGCGGGCGGCTTCGCCCATGGCTTCACCTACGCTGGTAATCCGCTTGCCTGTTCAGCAGGTTTGGCTGTCATAAACGAAATTGAATCCCAGAACATGATCGGCAATGCTGCCGGGAAGGGAGCTATTTTAAAAGAACGACTGACCAGCCTGATGGATCGTTATCCCTTTATTGGTGATGTCAGGGGACTGGGCTTGTTCCTGGCCTTTGAACTGGTCTCGGACCGCCGTACCATGACACCGTTGCCGCGTGATCTGAATGCCTATGAGCGGCTGGTCGATATTGCTTATGAAAACGGTCTCATTATTTATTCACGGCGCACCCGTGGTGGTTATGATGGCGACCATTTCCTGGTCTGTCCGCCAATG
Source organism: Rhodospirillaceae bacterium (assembly GCA_014382375.1). Classification (GTDB taxonomy): domain Bacteria; phylum Pseudomonadota; class Alphaproteobacteria; order Rhodospirillales; family JABHCV01; genus JACNJU01. The sequence goes on along the minus strand of JACNJU010000116.1, from coordinate 8,852 downwards.
ATTGTAACGGACGACCATATCGAAGAAATCATCAGCGGGCTTGTCTCGTCACTTGATCAATTCGCAGCAGAAAACAAACTTCCAGTATCGAGGGCCGCATGAGCAAAATTATCATTACCTGTGCCGTAACGGGTTCCATTCATACCCCGTCCATGACCCCGCACTTGCCGATCACAGCGGAGCAAATAACCGATGAGGGGATTGCAGCAGCCAAGGCCGGGGCATCAATTCTGCATCTTCATGCCCGCGATCCCATTAACGGGCGACCATCGGCTTTGGCTGAACATTTCATGGGCTTCCTGCCGCGCATAAAACAAGCCTGCGACGCCGTCGTCAATATCACCACCGGCGGCAGTGCGACGATGACACTCGATGACCGTCTGGCAGCACCCATGGTTGCCGAACCCGAAATGTGTTCACTGAACATGGGCTCCATGAATTTTGCCCTTTACCCCGCCACTGAGCGCATCTCAGACTGGAAATATGATTGGGAAAAACCGTTTCTTGAAGGTTCCGAAGACCTGGTTTTCAAGAATACCCCGCGTGACATTGCCTATGTTGTTACCGAAATGGGGGAAAAGCGCGGCGCCCGGTTTGAATTTGAATGCTATGACTTGAGTCATCTTTACATGCTGCGGCATTTCGCTGATCGCGGCCTGGTCAAGCCGCCCTATTTTATCCAGTTTGTATTTGGTGTTCTTGGCGGAATGGGTGCCGATCATGAAAACCTGACCCATATGAAACGCATTGCCGACAAGCTGTTTGGCGATGAATTCGAGTGGTCGGTCCTGGCTGCCGGGCGTCATCAAATACCGTTCACGACCATGGCCGCAGCGATGGGTGGGCATGTCCGTGTCGGTCTTGAGGACAGCATCTACATTGGTAAGGGAGAACTTGCCAAATCCAACGCCGATCAGGTCAACCGCATTCGCGAAATTGTTGAACGTTTGGGACGCGAAGTCGCCACCCCGGAAGATGCAAGGTCCATATTAGGCCTGAAGGGTTCTGACAGGACGGCTTTCTAAAAGCTATGGATATAAAAATCAGGCTCGCGCAAAGCGAAGATGCCACGGCAATAACGACAATGCTCAGGCAACTGGCGGACGACATCGGGGACAGTGATATATTCTCCTGTGACGTCGAGGCGATCCTCCGTCACGGCTTCGGTGAAAAACCGATCTTGCAAAGCCTTATCGCCGAAGCTGATGGTCGGAATTTGGGACTGGCCTTGTTTTTCCCGATCTTCTCAACAACCCGAGGGAAATCCGGCGTTTATGTTCAGGATCTTTGGGTTGCCGAGGAAGCCCGCGGGAAGGGTCTCGGCGTCAGTCTTTTGGCTGCAGCAATCAAACACGCCGCTCATGAGTGGAAGGCCGATTTTTTGAAGCTTACGGTCTATGCCGACAATTCTACGGCGGCTCAATTTTATCAACGATTGGGTTTCGAGGGTGACGACAGGGAACGTCCTGTGGCATTAGAAGGTGCTGCATTTACGAAATTAAGGGATCAGGTATGAAAATCATCTTTCACGAAGACCAGCGCCTCCACGATCCGAAGCATTATCTTTCAAGTGGCGCTGTACGGGCAAATCCTGAAGTCCCCGGGCGTATTGATGCCTTGCTTGCCGGTGGCGCTGAATTGGGGCTGGACGTTGTTTCGCCTGACGACAACAAAGTGGCCCCCATTGCGGCAATTCACTCAAGTGAATACCTGACGTTTTTGAAAAATATTTATGGGCGCTGGCAACGCATCGAGGGTGCCTCTGAAGAAGTGATTCCCAATATTCATCCGGATCGTCGCAATGCCGGTTATCCTAAATCTGCGGTAGGCCAGGCGGGCTACCACATGACCGATACATCCTGTCCGATTTCCGATCAAACCTGGCATTCCGCCTATTGGGCTGCCCAGAGCGCCGTGTCGGCGGCAGATCAGATTATCAAGGGCGATACGTCTGCCTATGCGCTTTGCCGTCCACCGGGACACCATGCCTTTCCTGACATGGCTGGCGGTTTTTGTTTTTTGAACAACACAGCCATCGCCGCCCAGCGTTGCCTGAGTAACGGTCTGCGCCCGGCGATTGTCGATGTTGACCTGCATCATGGAAATGGCACCCAGGGTGTCTTTTATAACCGCAGCGATGTTCTGACCGTTTCTGTGCACGCTGACCCTGAACGCTACTATCCTTTCTTTTGGGGATATGCGCAGGAGCGAGGAGCCGGGGAGGGGCAGGGCAGTAACCTGAATCTGCCAATTCCGCGTGGCTCAGGTGATGATGTCTTTCAGAAGGCGCTTTCAGTAGGCCTTCAGCGGGTTCGCGATTTCGGGGCGAATGTGCTGGTTGTGGCGCTCGGTCTTGATGCCTTTGAAGGTGATCCATTTGGAGGGCTGAGCGTGACCACGCCCGGTTTCTCGCAAATCGCCGCCGCCTGTGCAGGGCTTGGTCTGCCAACCATTATCGTGCAGGAGGGTGGTTATCTGTGCCCGGAGCTTGGTGAAAACCTGAAAAGTTTCCTTGGCGGGTTCCTTGATGCTCACAGCGTTGTCGGACGCTAATGCGACTTACCGGCTCGAACCTGTCAACTGGCGGGCACTTAATAATTTATGGCCCCACAATTTGCCGACCAGATCGAAGTGGGCACCCAGGTCGTAATCCATATCAAATCTGGAACCTGGAGTATTGGGATATGAAACAGTTACGGTAATCGCCATTTACTCGTCCTCCCTCTGATTTGTCTTTGGGGCTGACCCAGATAACTCAACATCTGACATATCATCATCCTACCCGGCGAATGTAAGAGCCGCGCGCCTTCGTGCGAGGGTCACATACAGGGACGTTACGATCATCAGATTGATAACACCGGCCATCGCCGCGTTGGCATATGTCAGGGTGTAATCGCCGCTTATATCGAAGAAGTAACCGCCCTGATAGCCGCCTATGGCATGGCCAAACCAGCCAAACAGGGTGACGATGCCAAGGGCCGAGGCGCGCCGGGAAAGTGGCGTTAAGACACGCACGCAAACCAGAACTGTGGTCATCACCCCGGCGTAACCAAAGCCGTAGATAACGGCGTAAATATAGAAGGTGTCGAGTGAATTAATCTGGATGAAACCAAAGACCATGACGGTCTGCCAGCACGATGCGATCCAATAGGCTCTGATCGCACCGATCATGTCGGCCAGCTTGCCAAAGGCGACCCGACCCAGAATTGCCACCACCATCATCACGAAGACCACGCTGCCCGCCTCTTCCAGTGAAAAACCACGGTCATGGATCAGCGGCAACAAGTGCATCAAGGGCACTGACATGCAGATACAACAAAACAGCACCGCAATGCCGAGCCATGCGACAACAGTATTGGCAGACAAGGGCACTGGTGATTGATCGTCTGTCTCGTTAGCACCCTGATTAATCTGTTGTCGGGATTTGGGCGGTTGTCTGATCAGGATGGCCAATGGGATCAGCACAGCCAGGGTGATGATCCCCATTGTCATCAAAGCGTCCCGCCAACCCATGTTGCCAATCAGGATGGCGATGCCAAAAGGCACAGCACCTTGTCCCAATGCCTGACCGGCCGAGGCAATGCCGATAGCCAACCCTGCACCGCTTTTAAACCAGTTGCCGGTATTGGCGATCAATGGGGTGAACAGAGAGCCAGCACCCAGGAAACCTGCAACAAAAAACAGCAAATAAAATTGCCATAGCTGCTGGGCTTGTGAGGCCCCAACCACACAAAGTCCCATAACGATTGCGCCAAACAGGCAAACCCGGCGGGTCGAGGTGCGATCGGCAACACGGCCCATGACAATGCCGCCCAGCGACAATCCCATCAAGCCAGCCAGATTAATCAACGAAACCGAACCGCGTTGCCAGCCGAATTCATCATTTAGGGGAATAAGGAATGCCGAAAAACCGTTAACCATCATACCCATGCTGACAGCCAGCATAATGGCCGAGGCAAAAACGATGACCCAGCGGTAAAACGGTTCAGTTTCAGAATGATTCATTGAAAACCTGTCCCGCCCCATCATTGGTAGATGAGAACTATTATCATATGAAGAGACGTTTTAATATTAAAAGCTGTTATCTTGTTTATCCGCCATTAACGACGCTAGCGTTGGCTAAACGTGAACAGGGAATGACAAGTGGGCGAGAAAATATTTATTACGGCTCAACAATTGCTGGAAGATTCTTTCTTGCTCGGCCACAGGATTATCGAGTCAGGATTTCATCCAAACTATATCATTGGTATTTGGCGTGGTGGCACCCCGGTTGGGATTGCCGTACAGGAGTTGCTTAAATACAAGGGCTATCCTTCGGACCACATTTCCATCCGCACGTCATCCTATGACGGCATCGAAGATCAGCGTGACGAGGTTCGCGTCCACGGCCTCCATTATATTATTGAAAACGTCAATGCCGAGGACTCGCTGCTGATCGTTGATGATGTTTTTGATTCCGGGCGCAGCATCCAGGCGGTGATTGACAGGATTGCAACCAACTCAAGGCGCAACGCACCGCAGACAATCCGAACTGCGACGGTCTATTACAAGCCGGGTAAGCGGGTCGTCGACTGCGTTCCTGATTACTTCATTCATGAAACGGAAGAATGGCTTGTTTTCCCGCACGAACTACAGGGCCTGACAGAAGAGGAAATCGCCGCCAGCAAGCCGATGGCCCTTCAGGGCGGAACCGGTTGATCTTCTAGGGTCGGTCTTCGTACCACGCGACAATCCGGGCGCGCTCTTCGGCTTCGAGTTCGATAACACTTCCCGGCGGCATGGCGGTGGAGCGACCTGCCTGTAAATAAATCAGCTGCGCCTGGCGCTCGATATCTTCCGGTGTTTCCAGAACGATACCCTTGGGTGGTCCTGACATGTCGTCCCATCCGGGCTCAGCCGCATGGCACATGGAGCAACGTTCCATGACCAGTTCATAGACCGCGTCACTGTCGCTGTTACCTTGCTTAAATGCATCAGCTGGGGAAAATGTCGAAAGCCAGATAATCACCACAAAGCAAACCGCCGCCACAATCAGGCTCCACCAGGGGCGGGCCTTGTGGGCGTGCATGGTATTGAAGAAATGCCGGATCAAGGCGCCTGCGGCCAATACAAAGGCAATGATGATCCAGTTCCACTGACTTGCGAAAGCAAGCGGGTTATGTCTCGACAGCATCAAGAACAACACCGGCAGGGTCAGGTAATTGTTATGGGTGGAACGCTGTTTGGCTTGCTTGCCAAGATTAGGGTCCGGGGTCTTGCCGGCTAGTAAATCGGCGACGACTTTCTTCTGATTGGGAATGATGACAAAAAACACGTTGCCGGTCATAATCGAGGCGATCAGTGCGCCGATGTGAACGTAGGCACCGCGCCCTGTCGAGCCAGCTTTTTATCCCTTTGGGCACCATGAAGTTTTTGATTATCGCTGCCTTGCGCTGTGCTTTGCCCCCAAGATTGATACCATCAATCCGCCAACGGTTTCCTTCCCCCGTGAAGTATCGGCATGATATCGAAATAAGGGCGGATGTAAGGAGATTTTGATTTCTCAAATTTCTCCAGGGAGCCATCGAAGAATATTTCTCCCTCGTGCATCATCACCGTACGCGGGCGCATACGATTGAGAAGATCCTTGTCATGGGTGATGATCAACGTGGTCCGGCTGTCTCCTTTCTCCATCAACTCTTCGTGGGTGGTGACGATCAGATCATGGATCTGGGCCGCGCTGGTCGGGTCCAGTCCGGTGGTCGGCTCATCATAGAAGATGACTTGCGGGTTCATGGCCAGCGCACGCGCCACCGCCAATCGCTTTGCCATGCCGCCGGACAGGTCATGGACATCGAGGTCGAGAAAATCTTGATCCGATGACAGGGACACGGCGTCCAGTACCTTGCGTGCGATTGGCTCAATTTCTTCGATTTCCATGTTTCTGGTCTCGCTCAACCACAGCGCTATATTGTCATAGACGCTGCCCGAAAACAGGGCGTTATTCTGGAACACCACCCCCCAGTGCATGTGGATGTTGGCCATCTGGTTTTCGTCCAGATCGGCCAGGTCAACCAGGGGCTCTCCATCCTTATCGTGATCGCTGACCAGAACGTGACCTTTGTCCGGCTCCAGAAGTCCCAGGATATGATTAAGCAGAACGGTCTTGCCGCAGCCCGAACCGCCGACGATAGCGACGATCGAGTTGCGCTGAATGTCGAGGTCGACACCTTTCAAGACATGCTTGCTGTCGAAAGATTTGTGCAGGCCCTTGATAAGGATTTCGGTCTCTGGATTACCGTTCGCGTTCTCTCCGGCCGTGGTTTTCTTTGTCTTCATAAGTTCATTCCTGACTCATGACCGTAATTAAATCAAGGGAATCGAACTTTCGTCCTTCTGCCCCTGATAGGTCGCCGACAAATCATCATAGATGTCTTTATACGTTTGGCCTGGGTGCTCAGCCGCACCCCATCCTCGCCGCTGTACTTGCCGACCATATCGATCAGGTCATGGCACTGCCAAAAGCTGTTTTTCCGCGCGTAGTTACCGTTTTCGACCTTGAAGACTTCTTTCAGGATTTTCAGGTCGTGGGGGATTTTGAAGGCGTCGCGGGTGTCTTTATAATCAAAGAAATAAAAAAAATTATCGAAGTTGGTCCAGGTTATCGCCGACAGGCATAACGAGCGGGGCGTTGTAGCTACGCCATTACGCCGCGTTTTGCCCCGACATCGAGCCCCGGGCAACTGGAAGCTGCGGGAGCCTTGTGGGCGAAATATCCGGACACCCTGATGCAGACACACATCAGCGAAAATCATGATGAAATTGCCTGGGTTAAGGAGCTGTTCCCAAAAGCCCGTGACTATCTGGATGTTTATGAGACGTTTGGCCTGGTCAAAAGCGGTGCAAATTTTGGTCATGCCCTGCACTTAACCGAGCGCGAGATCGATACGCTGAGGCAATCCGGGGCCGGTATTTCTCACTGTCTCACCTCCAATACCTTTATTGGCTCGGGTTTGTTCAAAATGGCTGTTTTGCGCGGTGGCCCGCAACCGATCCCGGTCGGGCTGGCCACGGACACTGGCGGCGGCTCTTCCTTTTCGATGTTCGACACCATGAAGGCGGCCTACGAAATCGCCCAGTTGCAGGGATACAGCCTGCACCCGGCGAAAGCCTATTTCCTGGCCACACTGGGCAGCGCCAAATTATTGAGACTGGATGGGGTGATAGGAAATCTGGCAAGCGGTTTTGAGGCGGATATCCAGGTCATCGACCTGAAATCCCGTCCCCTGATCAGCGAACGGATGAGCCATGCCCGCGATATCTGGGACGTGCTGTTCGCCCTGATGATCATGGCCGACGATCGCGCCATTCGCTGCGTCTATTCAGGCGGTGAATTAATTTACGAGCGTGATAAATAAAATAAATGAAATGGCGGATGGGGTGGGATTCGAACCCACGAAGAGCGTTAACCCTTGCTACCTGTAAAAGCATACCAACCGAAATCATGGCTAAAATCGAAGATCAACGTAAATGGGCCAGTATTAGCAGTCATGAAACCGCCAATATCTGCACGGTTTTCTTTCTGCATCTGTTGCTCATTCTTCAATAGAAACGCACTGTTGGGAAAAAGTTCCCTATGTTGATCTTTGACTAATAGCAGGCTACCGCCAGGCTAAACGCAATAGTCTGTTGTTGAGGGCCGTAGAGCGGACGTCATTTTGGACTGGAGAATAGGCCTGAATCGGACCCGTAAGAGACGAGATGCTAGAGTTATTTTAAGACCTTCGGGAAAGAAGCTTGAGAAACGGATGGTTTTGGCTACTATCGCATGATGTCGGATGCACAAAAGTTCTTTGATGAAATGGTTGCCCCAAATGGGCAGGTTAGGGAACCCTATCAAACATATCGCGACTGGATGAATGCGGAAAGTCCGGCCCGCCTACGGAAAAAAACTACCGAATCCGAAGCCTTCTTTCGGCGTACAGGCATTACCTTCAATGTCTACGGACGTGAAGAAGCTGCGGAACGCCTGATTCCTTTCGACATCATTCCACGCATCATTTCGTCGGGGGAATGGGGGCGGCTTTCGCGCGGCATTGAGCAACGGGTGCGTGCAATCAACGCCTTTTTGTATGACATCTACCATCGTCAGGAAATTTTGCGCGCGGGTCGCATTCCCACCGAGCTCATCGCACAAAACGATGCCTTTCTGCCACAAATGCTTGGCGTGACCCCGCCCGGTAAAATCTACACCCATATCGTCGGGACGGACATCGTGCGCACGGGGGAAAATGAATTCTACGTATTGGAAGACAACGCGCGTACGCCTTCCGGCGTTTCCTACATGCTGGAAAACCGCGAAACGATGCTGCACATGTTTCCCGAACTTTTTGCCAAAGTGAAGGTCCAGCCGGTCAGCGACTATCCCAAAAACCTGCGTCGCTCTTTAAGCGCGTGTTCGCCGAGCGCATGTCAGGGACGGCCCGTCGTTGCCGTGCTCACGCCCGGCATCCACAATTCGGCATACTTCGAGCATTCTTTTCTAGCCGATCAAATGGGTGTGGAGCTGGTGGAAGGGCATGATCTGCGCCTCGTGGGCGGCCGCATTGCTATGCGTACGACGCTCGGCTATGAACCGATCGACGTTCTGTACAGGCGGGTCGACGACGATTTTCTTGGTCCGGTGGACTTTGATCCCCAATCAAAGGTTGGCGTGCCGGGGGTAATGGACGTTTATCGCGGCGGGGGGATCACTATCGCCCATGCGCCGGGGAACGGCGACGCCGACCACAAAGCTGGCTTTTCCTCCCACCCCCGAATCGTCGGATTTCATACGGGCGACAAGGGGAGCCTACATAATGTTCCCAACTGGG
>JACNJU010000136.1 GCA_014382375.1 Rhodospirillaceae bacterium | reverse complement strand
ACCGGAACAAACAAAAGCCGAAATGTTTGATGGCAGTCCGGAAGAAGTGGCAGCACTCATTGCCAACGTCATTCGCGACAAGATGGGAGAATAACAATGTCAGGTATCCTCATCATAGCAGAGCATATTCAAGGAGCCCTTAGAGATATCACGGGTGAAATGATTGGAGCGGCTGCGTCGATCAAGGAAGCATACGGCGGCCCCGTTAACGTTGCCATCATTTCCGATAATCCAGAGTCCTTAAGCGAAGATACCAATCTGGCCGGTGTCGATGAAGTTTTCACTGTCAAGGTTAGTGGCCCTGATTTTGACGCTGCCGTGTATGAAGAAGTGGCCTGCCAGATTGGCGCCGAAACCAAACCAGGATTGATCCTGTTTGGTCACACAGTAAATGGCATGGCGTGTTCATCTGCCGTAGCGGCCCGACTTGGGGCCGGGTATGCGAGCGACGTTTTCGAACTTGGTGTAGAGGCTTCTGAAATCGTGGCGACACGTTCCGCCTATGGCAACAAGGTGAACCTTGAAATGGTTTTCCCTGGAAAAGGGATTGTTGTGCTGGGGTTGCGCGGCGCAACATTTTTAATCCCAGAGGAAAAGGGAAGTGCTGCGATTACCAGCAAGGACATTGATGTTTCCGCGGTCACTGGAACCATGACCCACGTGGAATATCAGGAAGCACCGCCTTCCGACATCGATATTTCCAAGGCCGATTTCATCATGTCCATTGGTCGCGGCATTCAGGACAAGGAAAATCTGCCGCGCTTTGAAGAACTGGCTAAACGGCTTGGCGCGACATTTGGCTGCTCTCGTCCAATTGTCGATTCAGGCTGGCTGCCTAAACCTCATCAGGTTGGTCAGTCTGGCAAAGTGGCATCCAACTGCAAACTGTACATTGCCCTGGGGATTTCCGGCGCTGTCCAGCACCAGTTCGGTATGAAGCATGTGGATACCATTATTGCCGTCAACACAGATCCGGAAGCGCCGATTTTCAACGTCGCTACCTATGGCGTGACGATGGATATTTTCGAATTGGCTGACGCTCTTGAGCGTCAATTTAATTAAACGAAATCAGATAAATCAACAGGAGGAAAATATGAGCAATCGGGTATCAGCATTAAGAGACCACCACATCGCACTTGGGGCGCTGCCAAATTCAGGTGAAGCCGTTGGACTGGATGACTGGAATGGCATGGAAGTGGCGTGGAGTTATGCCACCGACCCCTGTGACGAGCATGACGCCGTTCGTGAAGCAGCAGGTTTGTTCGATGTTTCAGGTCTGCGAAAAGTTATTGTCAGTGGACCGGACGCCTTGGCCGTTGTCGATGATATCATCACCCGCGACATGACCAAAATATACCCCGGCAAGTCGGCATACGGTCCGATCCTTCTGGACAATGGACATATTTGTGATGACGCAATTATCGCCAATAATGGTGATGATGGTTTCATGGTTGTGCACGGTAGCGGCGAAAGTATGGAACGCTTGCACGAATCGGCTGAAGGAAAAAATGTCTCCATCACACTGGATGATAATCTGTTCGATATCTCGCTGCAGGGACCGAAGGCCGTTACGTTCCTTAATCAACACACGCCCTTTGATCTGCCAAGCCTGGCATACTTCCATCATCAGGATACGACCCTGTTCGGCAATGCCTGCACAATATCACGCACCGGATATTCCGGTGAAAGAGGGTACGAAATTTTTGCCAGGGCAGCCGAAATTGTCGATATCTGGGAAAAAATCCTTGAAAATGGAAAGTCAGAAGGCATCATGCCCTGCAGTTTTTCCTGCCTGGATAAAATTCGCGTCGAAGCGGCGTTGCTGTTTTTCCCTTATGATATGACCCAGGACAACACACCCTGGGAAGTCGGCCTTGACTGGGCCATTTCCAAGAATGGCACTTACCGTGGCAAGGATGCCTGCGCCGCTGCCAGGGGGCAGGAAAAAATCAGGTTCGGGGGCATCGTGGCCGATCACGATGATGCCCTTGTCGGTGGAGAGACACTATGGCTTGACGGCAAGGAAGTCGGCGTCGTCAACGGCCCTGTATGGTCGCATCGTATGAATAAATCACTTGCCCTTGTACATCTGAAACCAGAAGCGGCAGCCCCGGGCACCAAACTTCAGCTTAAGGGTGATGGTATGGAAACGACGGCAACAGTCTCAAGTGTACCGTTCTATGATCCTGAAAAAACACGGACCCATTCGTAAATCAGATAACTTCTTTTAGCGTTCTCCCCATTTAAGTCAGGGGAGGGCGCTTTCTTCCAGGGATACGTTTTCTGAATGGGCTCCTTAAGTTTTGAAAATAAGGCAAAGATCGCCTGCGCTTATGGGGGGATGATCTGGGGCGTATTCTGGCTTCCTCTGCGAGCACTGGATTTGGCCGGGATCACCGGTTCATGGGCGACTGCAACGTTTTTTGTTTTACCCTTAATCATCCTTGCTCCGGTAATCATGTACCGGTGGCGCTACCTTGTTCGTGGTGGCATCAGGCTCCATTTGATTGGTGTCTTCAGTGGCATAGCGATGGTTCTCTACTCTGACGCCTTCCTGTATACCGAAGTCGTCCGGGCGATGTTGCTTTTTTATCTGACGCCAATCTGGGGCACGTTGCTGGCACGCATATTCCTCAAGGAAGAAATAACTCCTGTTCGATCATTGGCCATCTTTACCGGTTTCGCCGGAATGATGGTAATTTTTGGCATTGATTTGGGGTTTCCATGGCCTAAAAATATTGGCGACTGGATGGGTCTTGCTTCCGGGTTCGTCTGGGCCATAGGAATGGTCCTTATGCGCGATGATGAAGGAAGCAGCGCAGTTGAAATTACAACCGTGTACTTTCTTTGGGGAAGCGTGGCAGCCGTGGTTGCGTTGTTCATCCCCTTAAGCACTGCAATTACAACTCCGGATATGGGCATGTTGATTGAAACGTTGCCCTGGTTGATACCTGTCATGGTGATTGTAGTCATGCCCGGCGTTTTTGCGGTTATGTGGGGGACACCTCATCTGAATCCGGGTGTCGCAGGTTTGCTTTATATGACAGAAATCAGCGTCGGGGCCGCCAGTGCCGCCATATGGGCGGACGAACCGTTTGGTATGCGTGAAATTATCGGAATCATTTTGATAACCCTTGCAGGACTTATGGAAGTATTTGTCCCTCCCTTGGCCCGTCGCTTTCTTCCCAACAGGGCGTGAGGCGATTTTGCTTGTAGAAATTGACGAGGTAAAAATTAAACAGCAGATCGTTGACTTTATGCAGGGCGTATCGATCTCTATTACACCAGATGCGGCTGAAAGAATTGGTGACTTCCGTGAATACTTAAGGCCTGAAACAACGGTTTTCATCGGGCTTCTTCCCGGTGGCGATTACCGGGATGTAGTGAAGACGGCGATAAGGCTCCACGAGAATGGCTTTCGCGTCGTTCCCCATTTCACGGCGCGCAACATACCCGTTGCGTTCGCCTTTGAAGACTATCTCAATTCAGTGTGCGAGAAGGCCGCAGTAGAAGAGGTTCTTGTTCTTGCCGGGGACGTCTCGGTGCCTGTTGGCGATTATCACAGTTCAATGCAACTTCTGGAAACGGGCCTGTTCGAAAAGTACGGAATCAAACGCATTGGGGTCGCAGGGCATCCTGAAGGAACTCCTGACATCAGCAAGACGGAATTGAGCCATGCGCTGATGAAAAAAAACGCCTTCGCTCGACAGTCAGATGCAGACTTTTATATTCTTACCCAGTTTTGTTTCGATGCCGCCGCGATCATTGCCTGGGAAGAACAAATCAACGCCGCCGGAAACCAGTTGCCTATTTGCGCAGGTATAGCAGGTCCAATGGCGCTTGGGCCACTGATCAAAATTGCGGCTAAATGCAAGGTTGGTGATTCCCTGCGAATGATGTCCCGACTAGCTGGTGGTCTTATCGAGTCAAAATCCGTGCGTACGTCGGACCGAGTCGTTACCGGCCTTGCCAGGCACAAGGCTGCGACGACACAGAGTAAAATCCAGGGAGCACACATTTTCACATTCGGTAATTTGTCCAAAGCATCAAAATGGATAAATGCGGCGATGGATGGGGAAATCAAAATGCATCAACAAGGGCGGGCATTTTCGTTGGAAAATTAATTCTTGCCCGTAAAGAATTTCACATCATTTAACGGCATTTAACTGATGTCGAAAATAGGCGATGTTGGTGATCAGGCCGGGTAATAGCCACTGGAAAAGTCGGCACACTTGAGTCACTTCTTCCAGACTGGCGTCTGCTTCGGCGGCTTTGCGTAAGGCATCAGATGATAGTCCGCCTGGATTAGGTAATCCTTCAGCCGCCAACTCGGCTACCCGGTCATGGCATGCCTGGCAGATGGCTTCGTGATCTTGTTTTCCCGCTTTCAGACGCAGGTCATTCCATGCCAGCTCGAAGTAGCTCGGCCAGCGGGCAAAAGCCCGGTAATCCGTATTGACGAACGGCAGGTTGAGGGTTGCCTCAATGTCCTTATAGAGGGCTCTTGTCGGATTATCCGCATGGTGGGCTTCCATCAAAAGGAACGGCACCTGATAATCTGGGGCGTGCCGCCCCTCATACTTTTGTGCGTGCGTTTCACCGTCCATATCGCCGACTTCCAGCAGGTGTCGAACAATTGCGGCGATCAACACATAAGGCTGATTGCCGTGAGAAAACACGGTATTCATCTGAGTGATGTTGTCAATTTCGCGGGCTGCGTAACCCAGATCCGTCAATTGTCTAACGAGAGAACTTGGGGCTAATTCGGCGGTGCGCGCCTCGACGTATTTACGCAATTCCAGCGAGGATTCCACGAAAAGGCGACTTTCGCACAGGGGCCTTATGCCCCGCCACAACTCACCAAAAAAGGTCGGATAGTGGGAGTAGGCCATAGTCACAACCCCCATCCACGGCACTTGAAGAACCCGCTGAGTGTCCAGATACCAGTCAAGGCGCTGGCCTGTGGCAAGATATTCGGGAAGTGGATTAATTACCGGGATGGGGTCGGGACGCAGGCGTTTGATACGGGACATGGGAGAACCTCTTTGGGAAGTTGTTTTATGTAAATGGCAAAAATCAGGCTTGAACCGTCCGTTGGGCATATTCCTTCACCGCATCGGCAACCGCCTTGACGTTCGCCATTGGGGCATCCAGG
>JACNJU010000090.1 GCA_014382375.1 Rhodospirillaceae bacterium | reverse complement strand
GCCCCGATGGCATCGAACCAGTCCAGCGCATCGGCACGCTCGCTGGCATGATCATGACGGACTTGTCATTGTCCATCCAAAGCTGGTGTATAACCTGCGCCATGAGGCGAAGAATGCCACGTGTTCGCTGGAACTTCTCAATAGCTCCCCATGTTTCATATAGCTGGTCGAAGAGTTCCGGATGGATAGGGAATGCCTTCTCCATCTTGCGTTTGTATTCCTCGGTGTCGCAACCAGCCGGGAAGGTGTCTGTGTTTTCCCGATACAGTTTTCCAAACTGCTTGAGCGTGTTGTCCTTATGCGGAGCCATATCACTTGTCACTTCCTTAAACAAGCGGCGGCGCACGATTTCATAGCTTTCTTCTAGCGTTGCAGGCTGCCAAGACGATTCCACCCGGCTGAATGTTTGCTTCAGTCGATCAAGAGCCTCCTTTCCGCCATCGCCCCCTACTTCAATTTGGGATGCGGGAAGAGAAGCCATTAAAAGAGCCTGAGGACATGCCTTCACAGCTTCTGTGAGGGATTGAACAAAGCTTAAATTTGCGTCAAATGTACCTGAGGGCAATCCTTCAGTCTTATAAATCTGTCGTAAATAAGCGACCCATTCATCGATCAGGATCAAGCATGGGCTGTATGTTGTGAAGAGTGTCTCTAGAAGATTTGATCCGGGAGCAACTCCGTTTTTGTCGCAGTCGGCCACAAGGTCATAACCGGCTTTCCCACCAAGCTGCCAAGCCATCTCTCCCCAAGTAGTGCGAATTTCCAGCCCGTCATCTGTGACAATGACATCCTGAGGTCCTCGAGATGTTCCAACTAGAACAGCACGCTTAACATCTTTGGGAACAGTTAGACCTTCACCTTCAAGAAGCTGATCAACTCCAGGCAGGTCCTTCGCGTTGTCTGCCCCCACCATGTGGTAAAGAGCCAGCATGGAGTGGGTCTTGCCGCCACCAAAATTGGTTTGCAGTTCAACAACAGGATCACCACCGCTGCCTGATAGTCTTTTTGCCGCCCTCTGCAAGAGTGTGCGAAGACCATCCGTAAGGTAGGTACGGGCGAGGAATTCTTGGGGATCGCGATATTCCTTTGGGGCGCTACCGTTATAAACCTTGGCTAAATCGGCAGCAAACTCAGCTTGCTGGAATTCGCCTGTGGCGACGTCATCATGAGGCGTAACAATCTCCCTCCATGGCTTCAAACCAGCCACCGTCTCAACGGATATATCGAACTTGTGGGTCTTTTTACGTTCTTCGTTTCGAACCAGTTCTCGGAACTTTATCCGCAACACCTCGTCTCGCATGCCTTCGATTTTTTCGGCTGCTTTCGAGGCGCTTACTGACATCAACAAACGCCGGATGGTGTCCAATGCCCGTTCAGCATCATCGTAAGAAAACTTCTCGTTGTGGGCGACTTTGTTGCGCACCTCCATAAGTTCGGAAACGAACGAACGTTCTGTGCGGCCCAGCACATCCCGAAATGCTTCATTCCAAAAAATGTCCATTACCCTCAAAAGGGCTTGCTGGTCCCAATTGATTTCGCCATCGCTATTCGGACGTAGTCCGCGATAGCGCTCAAGAACCACTACTTGCCAATGGCCAGTAATGCTGGACTCAAGGCGTTTCTCCACAAAGGATACCAAGCCTTCAGGCAGAAGCTCCATTCCCTCGAATACATATTGTCGTGTTGATTTGGCCATTGATCTTCCCCCAAAATGCCTAAAGCATACTCATCTGGTTGCCAGTTTTCACAAGCTGGTCATCTGTTATTGTTGCCGCTTGTGCTGTCAGGTCTGGCCAAATTGCTATCAGTGAATTGTATGCACTCGCCTCTTTGGCCTCCCCCTGTTTGTCACACATATCATAGAGACGATAAGCTAGGTCACGAGAAGCATCTGCCATTTCCAGTCCCACCTGTTTAAGCAGGATGGCAGCCGCGTATTCACCCCCATTCTGGAGCGCTCTAATAAGGTGCTGCGTGCACTCCCAAATGGTGAGATGAGTATCATTGGCTGGTGTCCAGTCGACGTCCAGCTCGTCACGGGCTAAGAGACGAACCTTGCCTGCTGCGGCCTCAATAATGCCAGCGTGTTTGACACTGTCGACGGAAAGACCGCGTGCACGAGCTAGATTATCAGCATCTCCAAAATTTCCTGCTTTCATTCCATTTTGCTCAAACCAAGTGACAGCAAACCTAGTGTCCGCATCGAACTCGCCTTCCTGCTCAGAAAGGAAAGTATCAAGTTCGCTATTAATAATTTGCAGAGCTGTCTTGACTGTCATCGGAGAGTCATCGCTTTCCAGAACAGCCTTGTAACGGCTGTACACTCCAATACCCGGGCCAATTGAGGCCTGCGGCATATCAACAGGTGTAATATTTGCTTTCTGAAGCTCATGCATAGCCAGCGGCAACTCCTGCTTCAACGCACGAATGAATTCAGCTCGAGTTACCGTTTCTGCTTTGATGTGACGCTTCCGACACACCAAAACCACAGAAGTCGCGAGCGCATTTGTTCCGCTGGCGACCATCCGATATGTTTGCTCAGAACGAATAGGCCAAGTTCCCACAATACTAAGATTTGCCGACAATACCGCTTGCAAGAATGTTGCCCAACCGGTTGACGAAATACCTTCCTGCTCAACTTCACTTTGTTTGAAAGCGTAATATATCGTCATCGGATAATCTGATGAAACTTGTTCAGCCATATTCGTGATTGCTTTGGTCATGCCGTTCAGAAAGAACGATTCCGCTGCACCTCTACTGCCGTGGCGATAGGTCGTAGCGACAAGCTCCTCTTCCTTTGGCACCAGCAAGCCTTCAAAAATGCCAGGGAAAAAAGGCTTCAAATGTCGGCGCATCCAAACATAAAAAAAGTCTGAAAGCGCAGCATATTCAATGTTGTCGTAATAAGGCGGATCTGTAGAGACAACTGTATTTTCTGGGTATTTTACGTCAGCCGCATTCAGCTGCGTACTGACACCATCATTATTAAAATACAACTTTTCAATACATTTCGACTGATAATTTACGATTCCATGGAAACTTCCCACCCCTTCTTGAAGTATATTCGCTTCGCCGAAGTCCCACACCATTGGGATCGCTTGCCTGCTAAAAAGATACATTATTTTTTCGTTTGCAGAACGCCATCCTGTAAGGGAGTTATTAAAGTCAGCGGCTCTGTCAATTGCAAAAGCTAGATAGACGCATATTGCTTCGGCGTAAGCATCAGAACCTGACCCGCCATGTTGCAATGATGTGGGGTCACTTGATGTGCCTGCAGTTAACGCATCATTGCGTACTTTTATACAAACATCAGCGACTAGATCACCGAATATTGTCAGTGAAACTAATTGCCTTTTTGTGAAATAGTCCTGAAATTGATTAAACCCATAACGTCGCCCCTGCGCATTACTTGCAAAAGTTCCACGACAATTATCTTCGGGAAATTTTGATGTAAGATTGTTCGCCTGGATAAATTCCTCCGTCTTATCCTGCGCAATGGATACCTGCATTTCATCTGGCTCGAGGTAAACTCGTTCGCGTTTCCCATTTGCGACCACGGCCATTAAGCGTACGCCCATTTGTCCATTAGCGGCAGCTTTATCTATATAATCTCCTGAGATGGCGGCTCCTGAAAACAAGCACCGAAATTTTGCTTGGCCTGCTTTGGTGCCCTTTTTAGCAATTTTGATGGCTTCTTTATCTTGCCCAGAGCAAATACGGAAGTCATATGATTTTCCGGCGCGGTCAACTGCTGGCTCTACCCAAACCTCCTTTCCTTTTTTTGAGCTAAGTAGAAAACTAGAGGCCAACGGCACCGGCGTTCCTGAGTACGCCGGGTCTGGGCTTGGCACGGTGCGTACCCACAACCAAGTGTTTACGGTCATTTTCCCGCCACCACGCTCTATCGGAAACGTTACATCTGGGTATAGGTCTCCAATTAACTCTTTGGCACGGTCCCGCATCCATTGACCATAATATCTAACGTCTTCTGCTATTCCTTCGGCGTTTCGATAATGGAGTTTCTCCGGCCCGCCTGGATGAACGGGTTTTTTATCTTTAAACCGCGGAGGTATTTCGATCATTGCTTTGGCGATCATCACCGCTACAGGGTTTAGATCGCTGCCGTGAGCTCGCAAACCCAGCCGTTGAGCTTCGGACGGTATTGAGCCTCCGCCTGAAAATGGATCATATATAAATGGAGGGTTATTGTTGCAGCTTTTATTTATCTCTTCTTGAGCCTGTTTTAGAACTTTTTCGTTAGTACTATTTTTCCAATCTGCCAAAGCAATGATAATTTTAAATAGCCGATCACGCTCCTGTTGTTGGTCTGCTTCGTTTGGGAATTTATCGAGATGGCTTGATGGGTCATCTACCAGCTGAGCGAACAAAATGCTGCGGCACGCGACATGAGGACGCCTAGCCCACCATAGATGAATCCCCCTAGGGTGGGGTCCAATCCCAGGCATTTTTTCATATGCAGAGCCCTTGTTAATCGCCTCCAGTGGAATAGCCACTTCAATAAGCTTCTTTTTGTAAATTTGTTCCGTCATTTTTGTATTCCAACTGATTTGCTGAGTCGCACGCGATATCGATAGGGAGTCACAGTAACCCGATCCCCTGCTGCTGCAGCGTTGTCTTCGAAAAAGCGCCTAATCCATGGATCGGCAATGATTAGACCTTTAGTGATGTTCATCGTGGTGCCTCCGACTTGCCGAGCAAGTGCTTAAGTTCAAATTGTTGCGACGGCACGCCGAATTCTGGTTCTTTGGTAAAAGGTTGCCATACATATCGCGGTTGGTGAACAAACTCTGCATTCACCTGAACAATTGCAAGGATGTAATCATTGGGCTTGTGCAGAGATGTGATGACTTCATTGCGAGTGACCGTAATGGTGTCGGCATCATCGATGCGACCTTTAACCTCAATAAAGCGCAACCGTCTTGTTGATGGGTCGAATGACTCGATGTCGTAACCAACCTTCTGTGCCGAGACGTCTAAGGGTTCGTTCCCCAACACGCGTTCCGTTTCCATAATGGCGTCCATGGCTTTGAGTTCGATCTCACGACGGCTGGCGGCATTCTCAGCGAAACCTTTGGGAGAACCGGTTTCTGATTCATCACCAATGTGTTTATCCAAAAGACCTTGCG
This sequence comes from Rhodospirillaceae bacterium, assembly GCA_014382375.1. Taxonomy (GTDB): domain Bacteria; phylum Pseudomonadota; class Alphaproteobacteria; order Rhodospirillales; family JABHCV01; genus JACNJU01. Next base: position 81,872 of record JACNJU010000090.1, on the reverse strand, counting down.
GGATGACAACAAGACCCCCGCGTACAACAGGACTCGTAGAGGTAATGAACTTCTCCGCTTCGAGTTGATCCATTCGTCGTTGTAGGCGTTCGGCCAAATCTTCCGCCCGTCGCTGGGCATTTTCCCAGTTTAGGCGGGTTTTTTTTCCGGCCTGGGCTTCTTCTCTAAGCTCTCCGGCACGACCATCCCAATAATTGATTTCCTTCTGAAGGCGTATTTGTACTTCCTGCTGAATTTTTTCGATTTCCGGCAACCGGCGGGATTTGATCTCTCTCAGATGAGCCTGCGCCAATTCGATTGTCGCAAACATTTTTACCTTTGATTCCAGATCATCAGCCAACCATTCTGCTGATATATGATCCTGCATAGATATTATTTCTTCAGCGGATGCGGCTCGTAGATTCAGGTGAGGCGCTATGCCTGAATTTGAGACTGTTCCGTCTTCCGATATGTTGGCGAATTGCAAACGTTGGGAGATTACTTGAGGCATTCCGGAGCTAGTCTTTCGCCCGTCCTCTATACCGTGTTCCATGAGGAATACAGCCTGGATGTTTTCGCCTAGGTCAGTCTCATCCACCATTACCGCACCTTGTTTCATTAGGTGTCCGTATTGTTCGCGGATGATGCTGATGACCGATTCGAGTAGTGGATGACCGGGGCAAACAAACTCAGCAACTGGCTGCTGGTTAATATTTTCCTTATCGAAGCAGATGCGCTCCAAACGTTTTTGAACGGGAGAACCAATTCCGATCAAGCGATCACGTTCCCGGATTTTGACCGGGACGTGAGTGATCTCAAACCGACCTTCTTCACGCATTTTTATGCGTCCGCCCAGATGTTGAAATGCTTCGATAAAGAAACTCTGAATGTGATGGGGTTGCAATCGCTGTGCTTCGGCTCTTTCCATCTCAAGCCGGATTTCTTCAACGGCGGATTCGGGCATCATGTCGTCGGTTAGCTTGCGTTTCTTTATCAACTCTTCGATATGTTGGTAATCGACTGCTCCATCAATTTTCTTGAAAAGAGCGGCTTTTACATCTTCACGTTCACCATATTGAATAGCTTCCCATAGGAGGTCTTTGAGGGACGTGCCTTCAAAGAGTTCGCCAAGGACATCGTAAACACGACCCTTCAACGCACTACGTGCCGTCTCCAATTTTTCTAGCAAACGTCCGTAGACTTCACCTTCACGGGTCTCGGCAGCCACTAGATTCCATAAGTGACAAACCTCCGTCTGACCAATTCGGTGAATACGGCCAAAGCGCTGTTCTATCTTGTTTGGGTTCCATGGCAGATCATAGTTAACCATCAAATGACCGCGTTGCAGGTTGACGCCTTCGCCAGCAGCATCGTTGGCGACAAGCACCATCAAACTTTTGTCCTGCATGAAACGATGGATGGTCTTGCGGCGATCTTCCCGTGTAACACCTCCATGAATCACCTCAACTGCTTCTGGAACTCCTAAGCGAGTACGGATTTTGTCTGCGAGGTAATTGAGTGTATCTTTCGCCTCCGTGAAGATAATCAACTTCCTGCGAATGCCATCGCTGTCGATCATCAGATCATCATCAAGGATCTTATTGAGCTGCAGCCACTTCGTATCCTTGCCAGAACGAAGAACTCTCAGCGCCTGCTGTTCCAGGTTAATTAGGGTATCAACTTCGATTTCAAGTTGCTCAATGGTTTCGGCTGTAGTCGCCGATGTCGAGATGACGTCCTCGAAGTCTTCAACTTCTTCTTCATCGTACTCATCAATATTTCTTAGCACCTCATCGCTAAGCAATGTGCTCGTCGAGGAGAAGGACACTTTCTTTCCACGAGCAATGAGCCGTGCCTCGGCGAGTTCGTTTTCCAAGCGTTCCCGGCGACGTTTTAAGGATTGATGTATCGCAGCAGGAGATGATGCCAGACGGCGTTGAAGAATCTGCAATGCGAAGCCGACGTTGTTTCTCTTTTTTCCTTCTGTTTCGGCGAATCTCAGGACGCGATTCATTTCAGTGCGAACATATTCGGTTACGGCGGCATACAGTGACGCCTCTTCGTCCGAAAGATCGTACTTGACCGTATAAGCGCGGCGCTCAGGAAAAAGCGGGGTACCGTCGAATTTGAGAAGTTCTTCCTTGGTTAAACGGCGCATCATGTCTTCGGTATCGGCATAGTGGACGCCATCACGAAAGCGTCCCTCGAAGCGATCACCGTCAAGCAGCGCCATGAACAACTGAAAGTCTTCTTCCTTTCCGTTATGTGGTGTTGCCGACATGAGCAAAAAATGGCGGCAGATTTGCCCGAGCTTTTGGCCAAGCTGATAACGTTTCGTATATTTTACGTCACCGCCAAAATAACTGGCGGACATGCGGTGGGCTTCGTCGCAGATAATGATGTCCCACTCCTGAGAACGAATCAGTTTTTCCTGAAGCTCTTCATTACGAGCGAGGACGTCCAATCGGCAAATCAGATGATTGCGGTCATTAAATGGATTACCTGAACGGGAGTTCTCGATCATGTCCCGACTGAGGATGTCAAATTCCAAATTGAATTTTTCCCCCAGTTCGTCCTGCCATTGTTCGACAAGGCCGCCAGGGGCTACAACCAGACATCTTTCAATATCACCACGTGCGATGAGTTCTTTGATCAATAGCCCAGCCATAATTGTCTTGCCGGACCCAGGATCATCCGCCAGCAAGAAGCGCAGTGGCTGGCGTTGCAACATTTCTCCGTAAACAGCGGTAATTTGGTGAGGGAGAGGTTGGACGAGGCTGGTGTGGATCGCAAGGTATGGATCAAAATGATGGGCAAGCTTTATGCGGTTCGCTTCAGTAACCAGACGCAGCAGCCCACCATCAGCGTCGAATGTCCACATTTGTCCAGCAGAGGTGACTTCAAGAGAATGCTCTTCGTCACGGTAAACAATGCGATCTTGTACTGCTCCATTTGCATCTTCAAAGATGACCTTAATAGCCTGATCGCCGAACCATTCAACGCTAACGACTTTTGCCTTTCCTGAAGGGGTCAACCCTGAAACAGAGGCGTTTGGCTTTAGATCTTCGAGTCTTGTTGCTTCAACTTCACTCATCCAACTTTCCTCTGCTCAGCAACAGCAAATGCACCATCAATCTCTTCACTATTCAGCAGAACGATGTGTTGATCTTTAGCAGAGCGGGTACCTAGGGGCAGGTCTAGGCTGAAGCGTTTTAGAACGTAGTACAGGAACGCTTTTCTCGTTGTGATCCCTAGTGCGCCATCTTTCATTCCATAGTCCACCTCGACAACCCGTTTTTGATTTTCATTCAGATTGGGATGCGGCCCGATTTGCACGGTCACATAGGAGTGCCATGCTTCATCGGAATTAGAATCAATTTCACATTCTTTGGTGCCACGGACTCCTTGGATTCTGGGTAAAAGAAAATCTTTGAAGATGCTATCGATATGGCAGAAGGCCCGGGCATGCCAGCGAAACCCATCAAAACCCAGGGCATGAGGAGAAATCCACCGCCACGTAGGTTCAGGCTGAGTCATGGACTGGTACTTGATATTAATGGCGCTGGTCGAATGAATAGCTTCAAGAATGCCGCTCAAATGATCTGTTTTGATTTCACGACGCAAAACCGGAACGGCATCAAACGACGGTAAACGGGAAATCCATGTTTCATCCGCAGTCAAAATTCCATCAGTTATTGACTGAAGCTGCGCAAGATAGCGTTGAGCATCGGCTGTTAAAAAAACGGGCTTAAAGGCCTTGCCTTGGATGTAACACTTAGCGCTCTTATCGTAGGTGATGTTATTTGGGGCAAGTTCCTGATAACGACTTATGTCGGCTGCTGCCTGCGGCGTTGAAATTCCAAAAAATTCGGTGATGTCATTCCGATTAAGCCTACCATCCCAGACAATGCGAAATTCAGCAAATTCGAGACGGCGCTCAACTCCCCAACGCAAGTCGCGTGGGGAGTGGCTAGCTCCTTTTATAGTTGATCGATTTGCAGACATGCTCTCCCTAACAATGCGTAAACTTTTTTTACTGATCGCACAATATAACCCGTATAGTTTTTATACGCAACCAGAATATTTTATGAGATTTTTCGGGAGAAAAATACATCACCATCGATACTTCTTGATAAATAGATTGAAGGAGAGAGATATCGACATGAGAGCACACGAGTTCATATCTGAAGACTATAAAGTATCGCCATCGCAACCTTTGACCCTGCGCAATCTGCATAAAATGAAAAATCAAGCTGCCAAAGATGAACAACAGGAACAGGAAAGAGACCTGATCCGCAGCATTATGTATTCAGATAATTCATGGAAGGTTGAAGCTTTGGAAATTGCTCGGTTAACTCTTGAGCTCGATCAGTTACGTGCCGAAATCGCCCAAACCAAAGCCGAGACAAAAAACAAGTACGCCACCGCTCTCCACAGTTCCGCCAAACAAGGCCTAAAATCCAAACAAAAAAGCCAACAACATATAACCAAATTGGCTAAATCTGCCCTCGGACGCGACCTAAAACCCTAACTCCACCGACAAAACACCCCGACGTCGCCGACAGTCGCCCCAGGAACGCCTATGTCAGGTTTTAGGCACCAACCCTACCTCTATGAATGACGTCGCCATTCTGGGCGATCTGTCGCTATCTTATTGTTATTGCTCAACTAAGTGCTCCACCTATCCCCCCACCAATTCAAACATTTTAGACTGGACTCAGATTCCGACGAGAGCGAACGTCCGGTCATGAAACGGGATGGAAGGTGCTTGAACACCGACCACCCCTTGGCAATCACCACAAGGAAGGAACCCTTGTCATGACCACCCAAACCATCTTCTACGCCAGCCCTCGTGACGCAGCAATAACCGGTTTTATTTTCACTGATCTTAATTCCTACAACGGTGAATATGACCACCGGCATTGCCTGTTCGGGACAGAAAACTACGAACTGCAAATCATTAGGGGCAACCAGATCGATCTGGAACTCTTCGCTGGCCTGAAACTGAACCACTACCGGCTGATGCCGGTAGGTTCGGAACTGGCCTGAAGCCATCTAATGGGGCTCAGCATGCTGCCCCAGATATTGGAGGATAACATCATCCGTTATGTTGCCACTTGTGGTGCAGAAGTAGCCCCGGGCCCAAAAACGCCGACCCCAGTAGCGTTTGCGCAATGCCGGAAATTCCTGCTGGATTTTTCGTGACGTGCGTCCCTTTACTCTCTGCATGAACTTGCTGACGGCAATATGCGGCGGAATTTCGACAAACATATGGACATGATCTCTTGAGAGGACACCGCTGATAATTTCCACGCCGAGTTCCGAGCAAATCTGCCGAATAATGGTGCGTATTCGTTCTCGTATTTCTCCCTGCAGAACTTTGTAACGGTATTTGGGAACCCAAACAATATGGTAGCGATGATGAAAAACCGTATGACACCCTGTCGTGTAGCTCATATTCTGTCTCCTTAAAATGAGGGTCCAAGACCTGACGTCGCACCCTCATTTTAAGGAGACAGAATATTGAGTAAGGACGGCTAAAGCCTATTTCCGCCTGAAGGCGGAGGTTTAAAACCGAAAGAAGAGACAATAAATCAAGCCAACTTGACCGTTTGGTTCGATGAAATCCAACACCTGACCTTTGATGAAAAAGTCGGGCTATGGTTTCTAGTGCATGAAAATGGTTTAAGCCTGTCACAAGGATTGGAAGCCATCCGTGACGGCATAACCATTTACCATGGCACCAAGGAAGATTGGGTTGGACGCTTGATTGAACAAACCGGTTTCTTCCACGGTATCTCCGAACAATTCCATGCAAATTTTGATCCCGCCAAGCTGGTTCGCGATTGCGAGTCCGAAGGTAGCCTGCGGGAATTCAATTTCGCCGGTGAAACGTGGTGTACCAATCCGCTGGCTTATTAAAATGTTCCACGGTTCCCAGTTGGGATAAGATTGGCGCAATTATAATGGAGCCGCCAAATGATGACCCCCGAGACATTCAAACGCTGGCGAAAGCGTCACGGCATGACCCAAGAGCAGTGCGCCACGGAGTTGGGGTTCAAAGACCGCCGCCAGATAATCAATTATGAGAAAGGCGATATCGAAATCCCGAGATATGTCTGGTTGGCGACCCTTGGGTATGATTCATTGAATAAATCGAAGGAACCATAATTGCGCCACCATGCACACGGTCGTTCGAAATGCTATCGAAAAAGGATCAAAAGTCCGCTATGGTGCTGACAGCAGACGTATTGACGGTGAGGTCAGGAACAGCCGCTATTAGCCAACAAGCGGACTCAATAATTTTCTAACATGAAGAAAGTATTTGTTTTTTCTGAAGACTGGACAATAGCTTTAGGAAGCACAGTTCAGGCTCAATTTTATTCGATAATGAATGTGGGTGTGAACGTTGCGGGGGCTAGAGATTGATAGGTTCCGATCTCGTTTACATTGTTCGTTTCGACGAGTTCGATTGCCGGCCCCACATGTTTCAGGGATAACTTATTCTCAAGAACACGCACCGCCTGTTCTATCCCTAAGCGGCCCTGAACGACGGCGAAGTCCGTGGGGGCAGCCAGAATTTTGCCGCGCTTGATACCGCGATAGACGGCGTGGGTGAAGTAATCGGCGAGAACCTTGATCCGCTCGGAAAAACCTTTGGCCCTGAGCACACTGACCGCCGCCCCAGCGGTCACCGCGCTACCGACGATATAATCGATATCGGGCCATTCCTCCAGCGCTTCCTCGATCAGGACCAACTGGATTTCCTTACCCGTGTCGCCATATTTTGTGGTGACGATTTCGGCGGAACTGCCTACGAGGGCTGAGCGGAACCCATCCTCGACAAACGGCACCCAACCCGAACCCAGGGGACCGGGGAACCAGGCGATCCGAACCGGAGCGGAACCCTTGGGGTGCGCGCGGGCGAGGAATTCACCAATATGCCGGCCCATGGAAATCCACGAAACGCCGGTTTTTGCGGTAATGCCCTCGTCGGCGATGTCATTGACCACCGCAACGACGGGGATGCGACTGGCGATGTCTTTAAGGGTCGATGTCAATCCCTCGAAGCTGACCGTTCCGACGACCAGAATGTCCGTGTTCTTGGCTGTACATTCCCGGACCTGGTCAATTTGACGCGCAAGATTGGGATACCCGCCGGCCTCGACGACGCGCAGGGAGACGCCCAAACGCTTGGCCTCCTCGACCATGCCGTAATTGACACTCAGCCAATAGGAGTCCTTGAGGTGAGGATAAGCGGCACAAATCCGCCATTTATTGGAGGCCGAATCGAGGGGGTGATATTCAATCATCCGCGATGGACTGGAATAATCGAAAGGCCTTTCCCAAGTCTCCAGAAACCACGAATCCTCCCCGGCGTAAACCGGCAATGGCGTCGCCATTATTGCGAACAGGAACAACACGACGCCACGCAAATAGGTCAAATAGGGTTGCCAGTAGCGCATGGCCCGGGATTATGATGTAAATTACGAGCCTCTGCTAGCGGGTATTGATGAAAACAATGATCCAGCCCATTGGAATTGCCGGACGGTTGATCTTGGCGTTTGCCTGTATTGCGGCATTGTCCATTGCCTCAGGCGGCGTTGGCTGGTGGAAGCTGCGCGATGTTGAGGATGCCCAGAAAAATGTCGTCGAGCAGGCTATGCCGGCGGCAGCCGACGCCCGAATTATCGCCGAAATATCGAAGCGGATCACCGACCGCATCCCCTTGCTGACCCGCGCTGCCTCGCAACAGGCGCGGCGTCTGGAGACCGCGGCCCTATCCGAGCGGACACAGGAGTTACAAGACGCGCTCGAGAGTCTGGGCGGCTTTGGCATCCAGGACGCGAACAGAACCAAGCTACAGCAAATGGCCAAGCTACTGATCGAAAACATCGCCCGTCTGAACACGTTGATCGCCCGCCGGATCACATTGAGCGAGCGTCTTTCGAAAGCCGTACAGACCTCGCTTGAGGCGGCGCAGAATTTATCCGATATGTCGGAGACCCTCGTTTCTAACGCATCCTCCGGTACCACGGCGGTTATTTCGAACCTGTACGAACTGGTCGAATCGAAAGACCGGATTGACGATTCCCTGAACGCCCTGGACCGTCTGCTGGAAAATGATGTCTACACCCTTGAACGGATGTTCGAGCTACGCTTGCGGGCGTCCCAGATAGGGCTACTGCTCAATCAGGTCGAACGGGCCGGAGCGACGGATGAGATTACCGGTATTGAGGAAAGCTATCTTCGCAACCTGCGCATTCTCGAACGCCGGGTCAACGGCATCGCGGATCCGACCCGCCGCCATCGCGCCCGCGGTTTGGTCGATCTGTTGCAATCGGGAACAAGGCAGGACGAAGTAAACATGTTCCGGTTGCGCATGGGGCTACTCTCCTTGAATGGGTCGATCCAAACGACCGCGGCGGATAACCGAAATCTGTCATCGGCGCTGATCGCGACCCTTTTGGGACTTGTCGACCAAACCCAGAAACTCGCCGACACGACGGTATCGAAAGCCCAGCAGGCGGTGGAGACAGGCGTCGCGACGCTGTTGATTCAAGCTGTCGGCTCTCTCATTGTCGCGGCTCTAATAATTTGGCTCTACGTCCAGCGCAACGTCATCCGGCGGTTGAAGTTGTTGGAAAACGTCATGCGCCGGTTGGCCGGCGGAGAACTCGACGTCGCGGTCGAGACCGGCGGTCGCGACGAGCTTTCCCGGATGGCCGACACCATTGGCGTCTTTAAGGACCAGGCCATATCCAAGCTTGCCCTGGAGAAAGAAAGGGAACAGACGGAAATCGAGCTGCGTCGGCACCGGGATGAACTGGAGGAACTGGTCGAGGAACGCACGGTCCAGCTTTCAGAAGCCGTTGACAATCACGCCAAGGCCCGTGAGCGCGCCGAACAGGCCAACCGGGCGAAATCCGATTTTCTGGCCACCATGAGCCACGAAATTCGCACCCCGATGAATGGAATCATCGGCATGCTGCGGATCGTCGGCGACAGTCCGCTACCGGAAAAGCAACGCGAGCGCCTGGGCGTCGTGCGGTCCTCGAGCCGGGCGCTTTTGAGTATCCTCAACGATATTCTGGATTACACCCGCATCGAATCCGGCGAGGTCGTCGTCGCCGCAGTGGATTTCGATGTCCGCCAACTTCTCGAGGACATCATCTCCCTGATGCGGTTCCGGGCTGCCGAGAAGGGACTTAGTCTGGATGTCAACATCGACGACGACGTTCCCCGCGTTATCCGGGGTGATTCCGGAAAACTGAGCCAGGTTCTGCTCAATCTCATCGGAAACGCCCTGCGGTTTACCGATGAGGGCGGCGTTTCGGTATCGGTCGCCAGGACCGAACAACCGCGCGGGAGTGATATCGGCTTGCAGGTCAGTGTTTCCGATACCGGCATCGGCATCGCGCCCGAGAAAACCGGGAAGTTGTTCGACGCTTTCTATCAGGCCGATGTCCAGCGTTCACGCCGCCGCGGCGGCACGGGTCTGGGCCTGGCGATTTGCAAACGCCTGGTTGAAGCCATGGGCGGCGCGATTACCGTTGAAAGCGAAATCGGAAAAGGCAGCCGCTTTCGGTTCAGCACTTGGTTCGAGCCGGGCGACGAGGCGGCCCTTGTCGATACCAATGTGGATTTACATACACTGCGCTCCGACGCCGGTTCGCTTTCGGTTCTTGTCGTCGAGGACAATGAAACCAACGCCATTGTCGTTGAAACCTTTCTGCAAAGGATGGGCCACAGGGTGGCCTTGGTGACAACCGGCGAAGAGGCCATTGACAGGGTGAAAGAAATTCCGTTCGACGCCATTTTAATGGACATTTCCCTACCCGGGATTGACGGCGTCGAAACAACTGAGCACATTCGAAACCTGAAGGACGTCGGCAAAAAGTCTATTCCCATTATCGCCATGTCCGCGCATGTCTTCGAAAACGAAACAGCCCTGGTGCTTGACGCCGGCATGGACGCCTTTATCGGGAAGCCGGTGGTGCCGGAACGGCTGGCGGAAATGCTAGCCCAAATCGATCGTACGAGGTCCGGCGAGGCTGCGCCCCCGCCTGAAAGCGTAGAAGTAGACTTAACACCGTTGCCAATCCTGGACTGCGACCTCCTGAAAGATGATTTCGACGCTCTTGGCCCTAAGAGGGCCGGACGCATGGTCGAAGTCTTCCTGGATTCCTCCCCTGGCAAGGTCGGTGAACTCGCCAAGGCTCTCGACGCCCATGACTGGCAGGGCGTCGCCTACACAGCTCATAACTTGATGGGAAGCGCGTCCATTTTGGGGCTTCGCTTGATCGAGGCCCGGACCCGGGAATTGGAAAAAGCAGCAATGGCGGAAAATGCCGAGTCAGCGCGCGCCCTGTTCGATGGTTTCGAAATACTTCACCGCCAAAGTAGCGAAGAATTACGCGGCTTTTGGGAACGGCTCAATCAATCTCAATAGCCTGAAACCTCGGCCGCGAAGACGTAGCCTTCGCCATGGGCGGTAATGATGATTTCGGGAATCTTCGGATCGGCCTCTAGCTTCTTGCGCAGGCGACGGACCAGGGCGTCGATTGTCCGGTCACCCGGCTCGTCCATGCGGTGGGTCAATTGATCGAGCAGGCGGTCCCGGCTTAAAACGATGCCGGGTCGCTTGACGAAGGCGGATAAAAGTTCGTATTCGGCCCGCGTCAAGGGAACTCGCTCACCCTTGGCGGATTCGAGCTGGCGGCTGAGCATGTCGAAGCCCCAACCGGAGAAACGGCGCATCTGGCCCAACGGGCGTTCGGACTGAGCGGCCCTCCTGAGAACGCTCTTGACCCGCGCTAACAACTCGCGCGGATTGAATGGCTTGGTGATGTAATCATCGGCGCCGATTTCCAAGCCGATGATGCGGTCGACTTCGTCGGTCCTGCTGGTAACCAGAATAATGCCGATATTCGAACGGTTGCGGATTTTACGGGTCAGGTCCAATCCATCTTCACCGGGCAGGTTAATGTCGAGAAGAATCAAATCGGCTGGATCGCGCGACAGGGCGCGCTGCATTTCGGCCCCATCGACGGCTTCGCTGACCCGGTAGCCCGCGACTTCCAAATGTCCCGCCAGCTTGGCCCGCGTGACCTCGTCGTCGTCGATGATCAATATATGATGTGGTTCCGTCATGCCGACTCCCAGTAACCGCTCACGGGCAGTTGTAACAAACTTTTCACATCTTAACACAAGCGGTTCACCTGACATGAGAATGTTTTTCACAATTAACCCATAAAATCTCTACTGAATGAAGCATAAGCACAAAACGTAAGTGTGAATTAATCAACCATGCGGCGGCAAACCCAACGGGTTTTTCATCTAGAACCCCTGGATGGAATGCCGCCGAAACAAGGAGAGCAGAAGTGAGAAAATTTAAGAACAAGCTGGTTGCGGGGATTTTCGCGCTGATCCTGACCGCCATGGCGGGTCAGGCGATGGCAAAGGATTCAAGCAAACCGATTCGCATTCCGACGCATAACTGGTCCAGTCAAGTCGTGATGGCCTATGTGATCGGCGGAATCTTTGAAAGCCTGGGCAATAACGTCGAATACGTGCCGGCCGATTCCCAGGCCGTTTATGAAGCCATTCGCAATGGCGACGTTACGATCTCCCATGAAGTCTGGCAGAGCACCTTCGGCAAATCGTTCTACAACGCCATGGCGAAAGGCGGACTGATCGACGCCGGAACCCACTCGGCATCGACTCTGGAAGAACTCGGCGTTCCTCATTATGTCGTCGAAAAAAATCTTTGCCCCGGTCTGCCAAATTGGGAAGCCCTGAAAAATTGCGCCGAAGTCTTCGCGACGGCCGATTCCGGCGGCAAGGGCCGCATTCTGGAGGGCCCCCAAAGCTGGCATGGCGACCTGATGCCCAATCGTATTAAGGCGCTGGGGCTTGGCGATAAGTTTGTCGTTAAGTTTGCCGGTTCCGCAGACGCCATCTGGGCCGAACTTGCCGCCGCAAAGAAGGAAGGGCGTGGCATCATCACGTTTAACTGGACGCCGAACTTTACCGACGCGGACGGTTTCGATTTCATCGAATTCCCACCGTACCAGGACGGCTGCAGAATCGCCGACGGTGGAGACGGCAGTTGCGGCTCGCCGAAAGGCTGGTTGAAGAAGGCGGCTAATTATAAGTTCCCGAAAACACATCCGGCAGCTTATTCAGCCTTCAGCAAATTATCCTTCACGACAGCGCAAATCGGTCAAATGGCCGCGCTCGTTGATACCGAAAAATTGAGCCATCAAGATGCGGCCAAGAAATGGCTGGCTGACAACGAAGCCGTTTGGATGGCTTTCACTAAATAAGCTTTCGAGGGCGATACTCCGAACGCCTCCAATAAGGAGTATCGGATCGTTGCATGCCCCTCCCCTAGACTCTGAGACTGGGGGAGGGGTAGCATCTTCAATACGAGCTACAATATGAGTTTCTGTCTATTTGGCGAGAACGCCTATCGTAAGGATCGTAACAATGACGAACGAGACCAGAAACGGCACCGGAGCAGCAGATCATCCCGTCATTAAATGCGACTCCGTCTATAAAATTTTTGGTGAAAACGCCGAAAGAATGGTCCGGGGTTCAAATGGCAATATTGATGTAAAGGCCTTTCAAGAAGCCGGTTGCATCTTTGGGGTCAACGATGCGTCCTTTGAAGTTCACAAGGGGGAAATGCTGGTTGTTATGGGCCTGTCAGGATCGGGGAAATCAACCCTCCTGCGCTGTATATCCAGGCTAACCAAGACGACGGCAGGAAGAATTTATATCGACGGTGAGGACTTGCTCGCCATGAAGGATAAAGACCTGATCGAGCTTCGTCGGAATAAGATGGGCATGGTCTTCCAAAGCTTCGCCTTGCTGCCCCATAAAACCGTTCTGGAAAACATCGCTTTCCCCTTGCAGGTCAAAGGGATCAGCACTAAAGACAGCATCGATAGAGCCGCCGCCATGGTCGAACTCGTTGACCTTGGTGGACGGGAAAACTATTTCCCGCGGCAGCTTTCCGGCGGCCAGCAACAGCGGGTCGGTATCGCTAGATCTTTGGCGGTGGAGCCTGACATTTGGTTCTTGGATGAGCCTTTCTCGGCCCTCGATCCGCTGATCCGAAAGGAAATGCAGGATGAATTCTTGCGGCTTCAGGAAATGCTGCACAAAACTATCCTCTTCGTCACGCATGACTTCGACGAAGCCCTGCGCCTGGCTGACCGAATAGCCATCATGAAGGATGGCATCATCGAACAAATTGATACGCCTGCCAATATCGTCCTTAACCCGTCGACCGAATACGTCGCCAAATTCACCAATGACGTGCCGCGCGAAAAAGTGTTGAAGTGCAAGAACGTGATGGAGCAAATCGGCGAGGTTGCCGATTTCAGCGATTTAAGAGTTTCGCATAACGCGATTATTGAAACCGTCGCGGAAGCCGTATTGAACGAGTCGAAACCGGTCGCCGTGGTTAATGATAACGATGAAACCATCGGTGTTCTCAAGCACAAGACAATCGTTCACATCCTGTTTGGCGACATCAGTGCAACGCCATCGAACGCGAATTGACCGCCGGCGAGTGATCATGACTCAATTCAGCAGACATTCAAAACTGATCCAGTTCTCGTTTTTTGTTGCTGTATTCCTGATTCTCAGTTTTACGATTGAGCCATCGGAAAACAATCTGTTGTGGCGACTGCCCGCATATCTGGCCGGCGTTCCGGCTATCGTAAATGATTCCGTCGAATACATGATGTTCGATTGGATGCCGATTGAGAAATATAACGAAGAAATCGAAGATTTCGAAGAAACGCCCCTGCTTAAGGAAATCACCCGATCAATCTCGGGCGCCATCCTTTTTTGCATTCAACTCATTCGTGAAATCCTTCTCGGCGGCGTCAAGACCATTGTCGCGTTTACAAGTTGGGATTATGTCCAGGACAATAGCTGGGCCCATTGGCCCGCCCTGCCGTGGACCGTCGTTTCCGCCGCCGCCATCGTATTGGGTTATGCGCTGAATGGCATCTGGCTTGCGATGTTGGCCTGCTTTGCGACCATCTACATCGCCGTCTTCGGCCAATGGGAACCCGCCATGGAAACGCTCTCGTTTGTCATGGTCGCGGCGCCGCTATCCGTTTTGCTGGGCCTGATCTTTGGCGTGCTGGCATACAAGAGCCAGACGCTTGAAGCGATCTTGGCACCGTTGTTGAATATCGCCCAAACGATGCCGCATTTCTCCTATTTGGTGCCGGTGACGGTCTTTTTTGGCCTTGGCGATCACGCTGGCGCCATCGCAACCGTCATATTTGCGACCCCGCCGATGATCCGCCTGACCCTGCTGGGCCTGAAATCTGTCTCTCCCGAAGTGATCGAAGCGGGCATCATGAACGGCTGTAACAAATATCAACTCTTGTTCAGAGTCTTGATTCCAAGCGAGCGGCATCAAATTCTGATCGGCGTCAACCAGGTCATCATGCAATGCCTGGCGATGGCGGTTATTGCCTCTTTCATTGGCGCTAAGGGCCTGGGCTTCAATCTGTTGCTGGCCCTTAATCAGCTTCGAATTGGACAGGCTCTGGAATTAGGGATCTGCATCGTCCTGATCGCCGTTGTCCTGGATAAACTGTCCCTGGGATGGGCCAACAAGCAAATTGACTATTTCGCCGACCTGACGTTCGCCCAGCGTCACAAATATCCCCTCATTCTTGTAGCCATCCTCGTGGTGGGTACGGTTTTGGCGTATTTGGGAACTTTCATATTCAAAGATGGCATCAACTATTTTTACCTCATCCCCCACAACCAGGGCATAACGACGGAAAATTTCTGGCAGTCGGGCGTTGATTGGATGGTGAACAATTGGTATCAGGGCCTGCAAGGTTTCAATAAAGGCCTGATTATCAATGTGCTGGTGCCGATGAAGAACGCTTACCTGGGCATGCCAGTGTCGGCGACCTTTTTTTTGGTGATGGGCCTGGGCTACATCGTCGGCGGCGCCCGCTCCGCACTGATCGTTGGCGGGTTCCTGCTGTTTATCGCCATGACGGAATGGTGGGACCGGGCTTTGATCACGGCCTACATGACGACCTTCGGGGTTATCGTATCGGTCATTATTGGCATGGTCGTCGGCTCCTTGTGCGCCCAGAACTCCCTCGCGACAAAAGCCATTTTGCTGGTTTGCGATACCTTTCAAACCTTTCCGTCGTTCATCTATTTAATACCGGTCATCATGCTCTTTGGGGTAACCGACACATCCGTGCTCATCGCCGTAATTGTCTACGCGACAATTCCGTCCACCCGCTACACGGTGGAGGGGCTTCGAAACGTGCCCCGCACATTGCAGGACGCCGGCACCATGTCGGGGGTCAACCGTATGCAACGGCTGGTTACGATTGAACTGCCGTTGGCCTTCCCGCACATCGTCCTGGGCATCAACCAAACCGTTGTTTTCGCCTTATTCATGGTCATTATCGGGGCGATGATCGGGACAGACGATTTGGGTCAATTAATATTGAAAGCCCTATCGGACAAGAACGGCACGGGTAACGGTCTGATGCTGGGCCTGTGCGTCGCATTTATCGGCCTAGCCGTCGATCACCTGATCCTTCGCTGGTCTGCCGACCGGAAAAAAGCCTTGGGACTTTTATGATGTTTTCCTTATCTGAACGCATGGCCCAGCCCCGTATTACCCGACCCGGCGTTGCGTCCCTTGAACGGGGCCTGGAACGCTATCGTGTGCGGGGCGGCGGCTCCTTGAGCATTGAAGTTTTCGCTGGTGACAAAGTACGCATCATCGACTTGGAGGGTCGTCAACCGGCTGAACTGATCGGTTTCTCCGAAGGACGGGCCGATTCTTCCCTGCTGGGACAATCCGGCTGCGAACCCAGTTTCTGGCTCGGAGAGATGTTGGCTTCCAAGCGCTTGCTGCGCGAGATCGCCCGCTTCGATCTCTCTTTAGGGGACATGACATCCGTCAATCTGTTCGCCCCGGACAGTCGGGCGGGCGATGAACATGCTTTCACGGCGGCGCTTGACGGCGTCGTCATCATCGGCGCCCCCGGTGCCGCCATGATGCCGGACGAACAGACCCCGCCAACGGATTTGGAAGTCTGGGTCGAGCGCGCCGACCGCGAGCGGGGACACCCGGACGGCTCGGATTTGCCCTCCCCTCTCGCCGATCCCCTGAACGAACTTCGCATCGCCCGCGCCACCGCCAATGCGTACGAAGTCAAGGCCGGCGAATGGATACAGGTCATCGACGTCGATGGCCGCCAGTGTTCCGACTTTCAGGTCTTTCCCGCAGATATGCTGGACAAGGGGATCGAGCGCTGCCTCGACGTGACGACCACCCGCACCCTGATGGGACAGGGGTATCCACAGCCGGGCCTGATGGCAAAATATTACGATCAGGACATGCGGCCCCTGGTCGAACTGGTGCAGGATAGTTGCAGCCGCCACGACGCTTTCGGCCTTGCCTGTGCTGCGAAATACTATGAAGACATGGGCTATCCGGGCCATGTCAATTGTTCCGATAACTTCAATACGGCGCTCGTGCCTTATCCGGTGGCGCCCCGGCGCGGCTGGATGGCGATGAATTTTTTCTATAACACCATCGTCGATGACTTGAACCAGTTTTACCTGGAAGAACCTTGGTCGCGGCCCGGTGATTACGTGCTGATGCGCGCGCTCGAGGACCTGGTCTGTGTTTCGTCGGCCTGTCCCTGCGACATCGACGCCGCCAATGGCTGGAACCCGACCGATATCCACATCCGGGTCTACGGGGCTGGCGAGGACTTCAAACGCTCTATCGGATATCGAAAACGAACGGATTCAGAGGCAGAGATGACAAAAGAAACAGGCTTTCACACACGGGTATCTTCGCTAACCCGAAATCTAGCCGAATACAATGGCTTTTGGCTGGCTAACGATTACACCAATCATGGCACCATCGCTGAATACTGGGCTTGCCGGGAGAAAGCCATCATCATGGACCTCTCGGCGCTGAGAAAGTTCGAAGTTTTGGGGCCGGACGCCGAGACCCTTATGCAATATACCTTAACCCGCAACGTTCGCCGCCTGGCCACCGGCCAGGTTGTTTATACCGCTATGTGCTACGACACCGGCACCATGATCGACGACGGCACCCTTTTCCGGCTGGGGGACGATAATTTCCGCTGGATCGGCGGCTGTGATTCCGGCGGCGACTGGCTGCGCGAACAGGCCAGAAAACTGGACCTCGAAGTCTGGATCAAGTCGTCGACGGATCAACTGCACAACGTCTCGGTCCAGGGTCCCCTCAGCCGTGATATCCTAAAGGACGTCATCTGGACGCCCCCGACCCAGGCCAGCGTCGAGGAACTGTCCTGGTTCCGCTTCTCGGTCGGACGCATCGGCGGTTTCGACGGCATTCCGATCCTGGTCTCGCGAACAGGTTACACCGGCGAGCTCGGCTACGAGGTCTTTTGCCATCCCAAGGATGCGCCCCAGGTCTGGGACGCCATCTGGGACGCCGGCCAGCCACGCGGCATGCTGCCCTTAGGACTCGAAGGTCTGGACATGCTGCGCATTGAAGCCGGCCTCATTTTCGCCGGTTACGAATTCGACGACCAAACCGACCCGTTCGAGGCCGGAATCGGCTTTACCGTACCGCTGAAATCCAAAGACGAGGACTTTATCGGCCGCGAGGCCTTGTTAAAGAGAAAAGAGAACCCGCAGCGCAAGTTGGTCGGCCTTGAGCTCGCAGGCGAGGAAACGGCGGCGCATGGCGATTGCGTCCATATCGGGCGTCACCAGGTCGGCATCGTCACCAGCGCCACCCGCTCGCCGGTGCTGAAAAAAAACGTTGCCCTGTGCCGCATGGCGGTCGAGCATTGCGAACCCGGAACCGAGGTCGAGGTGGGAAAACTGGACGGACACCAAAAACGCCTACCGGCGACGGTCGTCCCCCTTTCCTTTTACGATCCGGAAAAGAAACGACCGAGATCGTAAGCTGTAATTATGTGAAAAAACCTCTCTCTTGAGATCTTGTGGCCTCACACCTTTTAAGAATCGAAAGACCTAAGGGAGGAATGTGATTTTCGCTACCCAAAGTCCTCTTTGGGTCAAGACCGCCATTTAGGACCAGCCGTTTTTCACGACTGCTGCAGCCCCTATAACCGGAAGTGAAATCTGGCGAAACGGATTTCGTGCACTTGATGTCCGCTCGACCTTCAGCTACGGTCATGAATTGGGAGGTGGCTGTCACCGCCGGTTATAGCCACAACCTGACATTGGCGACAATAAAGAACGAGACCTTTAGAAACGAAGCTGAGCAAGCTGAACGTTGGTCATTATGTTTTCTTCTGTACAGTCTCAGCCCGAAGTGAACCGATGAATCCATCACAAAATCATCATATTCGGCGTACCATTCTCGTTCCTTTGTTGGTAGCGATAACTGTTATAACTGGTCTGTTTCTCACCAACAGTTTCATCCGAGAACAACAGACCCAGGAAAAAACTCTTCGAGAGACCATTGAAGAAGCAAATTATGAGTACGAGTCGAGCATCGAAAATGATGCTCTCTGGATGCGTTCCGTCATTGCCAGCATTACTGATGTAGAAAATATTCGTACTGCCTTTGAAGCCAGGGACAGAGAGACGCTATACGAGCTGAGCGTCCCCATATTCAATCGCTACAAAGCCAACCATCACATTACCCATTTTTACTTTTTCACCCCTGACCGTAAGACGTTTCTGAGGGTCCACCAAAAAGATCGTCTTGGCGACCTGATCAATCGCCACACGCTGGTCACGGCTGAAAACACTGGAAAGTCGACCCGCGGCGTTGAATTAGGGAAGTTCGGAACCTTAACCTTGCGTACCGTTGTTCCCTGGGTCGTGAAGGGCCATTTGATTGGTTACATCGAGTTGGGCGAAGAGATAGATCATATCCTTCACTCAATTTCCGAGGAATTTTCACTTCAAGTCTACACGTTGATTTATAAGAAGTTCCTCAACAAAAATGATTGGGAAGTCGGACAGAAGTTTTCCAAATCTCCTACAAATTGGGATTCGTTCAAAGACTTCGTATTCATTGGTAATCTTTCTCAAGAAATTCGTTCCGATGTAGGTGACGTGTTGAAAACTCACTCAAGTTATGCCGGGCATGTTGAATTGGAACACCACCTGGACATTGGGGAGAAGGTATATGAAATTGACCTAACCCCGCTGATGGACATCGGTAAGGGTGAGATCGGTGACTTTGTTTTTGTCAGTGATATAACAGAGTCAGAGAGTGCGTTTTATCAGTCAATTTTGCTGGCGGCTGCCTTAGCCATCGGAATCGGCGTCATTTTATTGGTGGCCTTTTATGTGATCCTAGGTCGTGTCCAGGACGCAAGCATTGCGGCGGAAAGTGGATTGCTAGAAGCAAATGAAGAACTGCTTCTACATGGTGTTGCGTTAAAACAAGCGCAGAGCCTTGCCAATGTGGGGAGTTGGAGCCTGGACATAATAAACAACTCCCTAACCTGGTCAGAACAGATTTATTTGATTTTCGGCATCGACCCACAAGGCTTTGAAGCTACTTACGAAGCATTTTTGGAAAGAATTCACCCTGATGACCTGGATTATGTCAACGAGCAATATCAGGGAGCTTTAGAGGGCAAGTTCCCTTATGACATTCGCCATCGGATCATACGTAAGGATAACGGGGAAGTCAGTTGGGTGCATGAGAAGTGCAAACATCTTCGCAACGAGGAAGGTGAAGTCGTTCGTTCTGATGGCACAGTTCAGGACATTACGACACATATTGAAGCCGAAGAGTCGGATCGTAGAGCGCAAGTGGCAGAATCCGCCAACAAAGCCAAATCTACCTTCCTCGCCAACATGAGCCACGAGATCAGAACACCTATGAACGGTGTCCTTGGAATGCTTGAAGTGTTGTCCCATAGCGATTTGAGCGATGACGATCACCGTCTCGTAGAAACAATAGGCAAATCCGGACACTCCCTTTTGGGGATTATCAACGACATTCTCGACTTTTCTAAAATTGAAGCAGGGAAGCTGGAAATTTCCACCGAACCAATGTGCCTGGAAGATGAAGTCGACCAGGTCTGTGGTCTTCTTGATAGACTGGCCATGGATAAGGATGTCGCGCTCACGTTGTTCTTCGACCCAGAAATTCCTTCCAGTATTGATGGAGACCCCCTGCGCATCCGTCAGGTTCTGACCAACCTTATCAGTAATGCGATCAAGTTCTCTTCTGGATTGGAGTATCGGGGCATCGTCGCTGTGCGGGTCGAATTAACGACATTGGAGAACAATCAATCAGTCGTAAAAATATCCGTAACGGATAACGGCATTGGAATGGACGAAGACGCCCAGAACCGCCTTTTCCAATCTTTTGAACAAGCTGACGACACAACTACCAAGCGGTTTGGCGGAACCGGCCTGGGCTTGGTCATATCCCGGAACCTTGTTGAGATGATGGGCGGAAACATCACCGTGCAATCTGTTCCGGAAGAAGGATCAACGTTTAAGGTGCAATTGCCTATCACGGTCCTGCCTCCAACCGCTGACGACGTCTCGTCGTTGGTGAATGGGCTAAACAGTGCTGTTGTCGATTTTGAAGATAATCTTGGCGACGACTTTGAAACCTACCTTAGCCATAGCGGCGCTCAAGTGTTCCGTGCAGGAGGTCTGAAAGAGGCACACGACAATTTCTGCCATGACTCAAACGAACCCCTTTGTTTTATAATTATCGGCGAACCGGCGAGAGAGACCGCGTTTCAAAAAGTCAAGGAACTAACGCGCCATTACCCGAACCAGAAAATCAATGCGATCCTGGTATCCTATTTGAGCGTAGAACGTGGTAGCAGACGGTCATTAAGGAAAATCGGCGATAACGTCTATCAGATCGACCGTGAAGCCCTGACCCGTCGTGGTTTCCTGAAAGCTGTGGCAGTCGCCGCTGGTCGGGGAAACCTTGAAGACTACGAAAAGGTCAAACGTAAAACCGGCATGGGCAGTACCCTGTTGTCACGCGAAGAAGTGATTGAGCAAGGACGGTTGATCTTGGTGGCGGAAGACAATGAGACCAATCAGGATGTTATTCTTCGTCAGTTGGACCTGCTTGGCCTCCGTGCCGAAATGACTTCCGATGGCCAGGAAGCTTATGAGCGTATGTGGGGCGGTGACTACGGGCTGCTTCTAACTGACCTGCACATGCCTGAAATGAACGGTTACGATTTAACGGCGGCAATTAGGACGAAAGAAAAAGAAGAAGACCTTAATCCCATCCCCATTATCGCCCTGACGGCCAATGCTCTCAAACACGAGGAAGCCCGTTGCATGAAATTGGGAATGGACGGTTATCTGACCAAACCTGTTTCTCTCGATGTTCTGGAGAAGACTCTGAACAAGTGGCTACCAGAACAACCCAGCATCAACATGCCAGCGATTGAGGTCGACGTTCAGGCGGAGCCAGCTCCCCCGGTAAAAAATGCACCCATTGACCCTTCTATCCTAACTCAGATTGTCGGTGACGATCCGGCGTTGCATCGGCAGTTTCTTGAGACGTTTATCACGCCAGCTTCCCAAACGATTTCGGAAATTCATGCAGCATTTGAAGAAGGCGCCGTCAGACAAATTGGTGAACTGGGTCATAAGCTGAAATCGTCTTCACGAACAATCGGAGCGAATGCGCTGGCTGATTTATGCGAGGAATTGGAGAAAGCTGGCAAGGCAGATGATAAGGAAAGAATCGAAGTCCTACATGTCGATTTGGATGAACGGTTTGAAGCTGTTAAGACTTTCATCGAGAATGGATAAACGCCGATATTGCGGGTCCGGAATGTCCCTTGTGGGTCAAAAGCCGAAGTGGTCGTTACCCGACGATTGCCCTGACATTTCCGGTTCACCCCTAATACCGGAAGTTTATAGCCATTTAGCGGGATGCTTTCCGAGTAGCACGGCAGTCAATTAACCTTCCGATATCTTTTCAAACCCAGAACCGATAATTGCGCCATCGACACAGGTCAATATATCCCAAAATTTCTTTGCGGTGGCCCTGGATGACGCTGCTCGCCCCTCTATAAGCTTTGCGAAGAATCCTAAAAGGCTGAAGATGTTAGCCAATTTTTTCAGTTATTAGTTCGGCATCCTTGAACTCCAGTTCTTTAACTACAGTCCAGTCTTCTAAATCCGCAGTAAGAGAAATTTCCTCAGCTTGTTCTTCGGTATCTGCTTCAACGATTATCTCTTCAGTCAGATATCCTCCATGCATTATTCGTGTAATCTTATATTTCTTCATATTATTATCTCCTTGTTTATCTCATTAAAAATTTCCTTTATCCCTTTGCAGCCGCAAACAGTTCCTCTGTTCCCTGACAAACGCCGCCGACGTCCCGCCCAGTCGCCCCAGAATGCGCGACCAAGGTATTTTGGCTACTAACCCTGCACAAATTGAACACTCGCCATCCTGGCGCATCTGTCCGGCAATTCATTTCTTTCGTTCCTGTAGCTGACGTACCTTCTCCAGCAACAATTCATCCTTAGCTTTATCCTGATGCCAGTAACCTATGAAGTCGCACGGGTGGCGATCATATCGTCGTTGCACGTCGGTTTTTGGTTCCCAGTCAGCCGTGTGCTTCCCATCAATCAGAGGGAATATCATTTCTCCACGACCATGGATGCCAAGCCAGATGTGCGGGGTGTCGCATTCATCCCAGAACAGGATACCGACGTAGCCGGGCCAGTAATCGTTTCTGACCTCCTTGCCGTTTTTTGTGGTCACCCTGAGTTGGGACTTTCCATTCATATGTTCGATGGATGAGAGTTTCTTGGGATTGCTCATAGCAATGCCGATGAGCGGGGGCCGTGTGGCAGTCGTCACCTTCTCCTCTTCGATGTGACGTCGCCGCCACTTGTCATAGAACTGCGCGACGGGTTTATCCCTTTCCTGCCGTTCTGTGAGGAGTTTTTTATAATTCTTCGTATATGAGCGGCGGGTGGTGAAGTTCAGGTACAGGGTGTTTTTCTGGAACTTGCCGGGTGATCGGCATTTCTTGATGTCGTACTTGCTGTAGTATTTGACGCAATTGGATTTATCGCTGTTGTCCCATAGCTGAACCTGCATCCACACGACGTCGCCAAAGATGGCACGGATCGATGCCACGGGGACTTTGTGGGAAGATGCGACTTGTTTACTCTCCCCGTTTGGATTGCCATTCCCCGCACCTGCGACTTCTTTACTGTCCCGGGTCTCATTGCCTTGGACTAGCATTTCGCACGAAAGTGCGACTTCTTTACTGTCCAGTTGACCCCTGCCTTTTTGCCCTGCGTCAGCAGGAGTAAAGTCGCAGACTGCGACTTTTTTATCTTTCTGTATTACTATATTAGAAACACTATTAAATAAGTCGCAGTCTGGGGATTCGGGCAAATCGGCACCGGTATCGATGCCTGACATGTGACCGGAATCAGGTGGTTGGCAGTTGGAGGAGAATTGCTTTGCCTTCTCCTCCTCCACCATTGCCATCAGGCAGTCATTGACCTGTTCTGCTGCTGCCAATTCGACCACGTCAGAATACTCTGACGGATCGTACATCTGGCTAACCAGGTCCGCGATGACAGGGTTTTCCATATCCTGATCGGTAATGCTCTCCAGCAGGGTATGAAAGTCTGTCATTCATCACCCCACAGTTCTCTGAATGCCTGCGCATCCTGTGGGTGATCGAATGAAAACCAATATTCTCTATTCGCCCAGCCATATCCAACGTTCTCCTGACACCAGCGTTCGGCTGAATCAATGCAATCGTAATGAGCAGTAACTTCTAGTGAATCGTTACGATGATGATATCCACGTTTATGCCCGGTTATTTCTAAGTCTCTCGTCATTTTATAAATCTCCATAAAAAATGCCCAGCATCTGGATTGATGCTGGGCGGGGAGACTTGAATGAACTGGGCGTAGTTCGGACAAGCAAATGTATTCGGTTTTTATCCTCGTTCGTCGTGCGCCCATTTATTCTTCGTCTCCTCTATTAATGATACAAGTAGTATAAAGTAAAAATGACAAAAAGTCAATATTATTATTGAAGAAAATAGAGTAAAGCTATAAATTAAATTGCTTTTTTACTCCATGTGTGGTAGTATAGGCACATAATCATAAACAGTGAGGAGATTAGATGAATAAACAACAAGTAAATACCAACGACGAAACAGACGACCCATTTGCCCCTATTTTTGAGTGGGCAGCCGACAGGAAAGCCCCCCATAACCTCAAAGAAAAATACATGCTTCAGGACGATGCGTGGAAAACCTATGAGGTCGACACGAGCCAATTCTTTGATTCCTTGGAGAAGGCGCGATCCTCCCATCCTAAAATACATGACTCCCGAATATGGACAGTTCATGAAGCCGACGACCACCAATATTGGTCTTCTGGCACGAGGGGCTTTGTAAATCGGGTAGGGTACTACGTCGCGGCAAAACCAGTCCCCAGCAACTTAAGGATAGTGACATCCAGCCAGTGTGTGTACTGCGACAAAGAGGAATGTATTTGCGCCAAGTGCTCAACATGTGGGCAAATCGAACATTGTTGCGAATGCGATGATTAATGTGGAGATTGGCAGAGACAAAAATAGAAAGAAAGGGGGCAACGCTGCCCCCTTTCTGTCGGCGAACCACCGATTATGCCGCAACCTGATACCCCAACCGATTCAAGTAATGGGCTTGGTGGCTAAGTTCGTAGTTACATATTACAAGTTCATCACCATTTGCCTTGTGCGAACCTGAATAATGCTGCCTGCGGGCGATGACATTATAGCCACTAAACCGCATGCGGTTTTCAGGGCTATCATTGATGGTAATCATGAAAGTGCATTTTCCAGCCACCGCGTGGCACTGTTCCGCAAATTCATCAAAATCAAATTCAACTCCATAAAGTTCATCGCCAACCAGTTCATATGGTGGGTCCAGGAATACAAAAGCATTCTTGCCAATTGCCGCCGCCTGATTTAGGGCATCGGTGTAATCCCATTCACTGAACGCAACCCGCTGAACCAGAGCAGCAAACAATGGCAATCTTAAAATTTGCGGAATTGTAATTCCGGCATTCGGCCCGACCTTTGATGGCGAAAATGCCGTGTATTCAAAATCCCAAACATGGGGCATGCGAATTTTATTAAATATGTAAAATGCGCGTGCAAGTTCAAATTCATCATCTGATCCACGTAATACATCGATTGCCTTGTTGAACAGGTGACGGGAACCATTTGAATGGAAAATGCTATCACTAGCCAATTTCAAGGTTAGGGGTTCATATTGCGTTTTAAGCACGTTGTAGAAATTTAGCAGGTGGGTTGAAACATCGCCCGCATAACAATGTTCCGGCTTAACCCGCCCCGTTTTAATTAGAAAAATGGTTGTGCTTAACCCGCCCATAAAGGCATCGAACAGGTAATCAATGTTGGCAGGCATTAGTGTAGATAAGTATCTAATATGCCTTGCCTTGCCGCCCATATATTGAAGGGGGCTTACGTGCTGGAAGCCAAGTTCAGGATTCATCGCAATCGCTAATGAATCAGATTTGATAGTTGGTACTGGCGTATACATTATGCTGCTCCTTTCATGGCAAAGCGTGGATCGTTATCGTTCAGGAAAGTGATGCAATCATCGTTTGCCACCTGCACAATTCCAAGAAATGCTGGGTTAGATTCCAGATCACCTTTGGCATCGCTATCGCAGATCAACAATTCTTTATCGATGATGGCGTAGGCAATCTGGGTGGTATCAGCCACCCGTTGCACAATATCGATGGGTGCCGGTGGTGGGACTTTAGGCTTGGCAGGTGCCGTGCTGCCGGTAGATGATTTTTTAGTGCCAGCTTTTGGCGTGTTCCCATTCGCAGCCTTTTCGGCAAGATTGATGCCATCGTACCAGCGGCGTAGCCCATGATTGCGTTTCAGATGTTCAAGAAAGTGTTCTGGGGCAATATTGGCTTTATGGGCATGTTGGTACACTTTTGCCATCATGCTGATTTTAGATTGAACTGCGGGGTTCATATCTGCCGCCAGCATCTTAATCGGTTGATAGCAGGGATTTGTACCAGCTTGCACCGCCGCATCATCCCAGCCGGGCAACTTGGCTGCTTCGGCTGGATTATCCATACAAGCGGAAACAAAAGTGTAAGCCGCAAGATGTGCCCTGCGCCCGGCACCACCCTGCCCATTCAGCAAGTTGCCAACGATGCTGCTAAGGTTGGTGATGGCATCTTTAGCTGCCCGGTACTGGGCAAGTAGGGTGGAAGGCTTTGTTGCTGCAATGTTGGAATCGTTGGCTGCAACGGGGGTATTAGTGAGGGTAGATTTTGACATTTTGAGGTTCCTTTCAAATGGTGAGCTTGATTGCTCGTGACGCCAGAAAGGTACCCAACTTCGATAATGCGGTTTTTCGAAACTACTTAGTACTGCCTACAGCCCTTTTAATCTGCCAGTTTTACACCAACAAAATACCAGTTTAATCCGGCTTATTTTTACTATCTCATTTTGCAAAATATTGACATTATTGATAATAAATCGGATAAATCTTTTTATTTGTCTGTTTTTTTAAAGAGAGGAACGATGGCAGAGCGTGGAAGTGGCAAGGCCGTAGGCTATATGCGTGGCAGACTCTGGAAAGGGAAATGGGCCCCTGATGCAAGGTTGCAGCGCAATCGAATTGCGGAGTACGCAGAAGAGAATGAATACGAAGTTATTAAATACGGTGGTGAGCAACAAAAATTCTCATTAGGTCGCAAAACCGGATTCAAAGTACTGATGGAGCTAGCCGAACTTTGCAACAAACATAAGGCAACATTTTTGTACGTAGATATTGGAAACTGGAGACCAAACGTAGTGCTGAATAGTTTCCTCGAACAAGCCGAAAGACTTAAGAAAATAAGGGACTGGAAGTTTGTGGCAATTCCTCCTGATAGAAAAATCATGGAGGCAATTGAACGTCAGGCAAGATTGGAAAAATTTGAATCACGACGTCGCCCCATAAAAAAAATCATAAAGAAAAAGAAAGAAAAACCCTCCCCAATTGAGAAGTGGAAAACCAAATTCAAAATAGGTCGCCGTCGCCTAAAAGGTTTCGAGCACCTTTATCATGGGGTTGAGCCTATCTATAGGGTTATCGAGAAGATTTTGGAGGAAACTCCTAAGCTCACGAACAAACGTATTGCTTGGGCATTGGATCGCGAAGCTTACCTAACCGTAGACGGCAAACGGTGGACCGATGAAACTGTAAGAAAAATAAGAGGGGTAATTAAGGAAGAAGAATTCCGTGAGTTTGTTCACCTTAAGGATCGAGACAAAGAAATAAAATTTGATATCTAATATTACCTTATTCTGGAAAAACCGCCTGTATATTATTCATATGTAAAACTTGACTTTTTACACTTTTTAGTATACTATGGTTAAATAATGAAACACTTAATTGGGAGTGCATGGCAGTGCTATTTTTTAACAATGAACAACGGCGGTAGGATAGTTTCCGCCCGTACATTACGAGACCACTGCTCCGCCCCCACCATCCCCACCAAATATATCGACCCTTTGCCGCTGCAAAGCCATCATCGTTCAACATGGCAACAGGCATCGCACTGGGGTATCACCCTCGAAACCTTTGACGATTATCGACGTCGAGGTATTGTCCCAAACATAACGCCATCGCAGAAAGAGTACGCAATACAGTGTAACAAACACTCGAGGTCAGATACATGCGCATAGGCAATTCCAATATTGCCATCGTCACTTCCGACCACATCTCCGACCAGTCCTCTCCAGCACAAGACAATGTAATCCAGCTACGAACCGCAAGGCTCCTCGCCCCACGCGGTCTGCCCCGAACGGATGCAGCATTCTACATAGGGTGTTCCCCGCGCATGTTCGACGGCATGGTCAAAAATGGCGATATGCCATCCCCCCGATTGATCGGCAAAAAGAAAGTCTGGGATAGAGAGGAACTGGATGAGTTCTTCGCTGACCTACCACGTCCCCAAACCAACCACGACAAGAATGATTGGGACGATGATGAAAGTGAAGATTAATCACGTTGATCACTGGAAGGACCGCTACGGCAAGGAACGGTTCTATTTCCGGAAAGGTCAGGGGAAACGCATTCCTCTTCGAGGGCCATCGGGATCACCTGAGTTCTGGGAGGACTATAACAACGCCCTGAATGGCGTCACGAAGGTTAAACCAAGTTTCAAACGTGCCCAACCAGATTCCATGCGCTGGCTCGTCGAGCAGTATTACCAATCCTCCGCATTCAAAGAAATTGGCGATGGATACAGAAAAACCCGCCGAGGGATTCTGGATAATTTCTGCGAGGAGCATGGTGATAAACGATACACGCAACTTCGCCCACGCCACATTCGGAAGTTCCGCGATGCCATGATGGATCGCCCAGGTTCAGCCAACAACCTCCTCAAGGGGTTGCGGCAGGTCTTCAAGTACGCGGTGAACTATGATCTTCTCGATATCAATCCCGTTATCGCAGTCGAAAGATTAAAGACAAAGAACAAAGATGGATTCCATGCTTGGACACTTGAAGAAATAGCGCAGTTCGAATCCACGCACCCCATCGGCACAAAAGCACGGCTGGCATTTGCCATTCTCCTGTACACCGGTCAGAGGCGTTCAGACATCGTTAAAATGGGGAGGCAGCACGTCAAGGACGCTTGGATGACTGTCATTCAGCAGAAAACAGGCAAGCGCATCGAAATCCCAGTTCTGGACAATTTGCAAAGTGTCATTGATGCCAGCAAGACAGGCGATTTGACCTACTTGGTGACGGAGCATGGAAAGCCATTCACGGGCAACGGATTTGGAAACTGGTTCCGTGATAGATGCGATGAAGCTGGGCTACCTCAATGTTCAGCCCACGGAGTGAGAAAAGCCGCAGCGTCACACCTAGCCGACATTGGTTGCACGATCCATGAGATCATGTCCATCACCGGACATGACACCATTACAGAGGTCCAGCGATACACGAAAGCTGCCCAACAGAAGCAACTTGCAGAGCGGGTTCGGGAGCGTATTGATGGACAAAAATAGAACAAAAAGTCCCAAACTCCATATAAAGTTTGGGACTTTTGGCGATTAAGTCAAATAAATCAGTGACTTAAAAATGGGGTGGTGGGCCCGGCAGGACTCGAACCTGCGACCAGACCGTTATGAGCGGCCGGCTCTAACCAGCTGAGCTACAGGCCCACCGTGTTCCCCGCTTGCTACATGCGGCGGGGATGAAATGAAAAAGGCCGGGAATTTTTACCCCGGCCTTTTTAAACGTTCTTCTCAGTCGCGCCTTTAATAATCAAGGAAGCTTCTGAGTTTGCGCGACCGGCTGGGATGCTTCAGTTTGCGCAACGCCTTGGCTTCGATCTGACGTATTCGTTCTCGAGTAACCGAGAACTGCTGTCCGACTTCTTCCAAGGTGTGATCCGTGTTCATGCCGATGCCAAAGCGCATACGCAGCACCCGTTCTTCACGGGCGGTGAGGCTTGCCAGTACCCGCGTCGTGGTTTCGCGCAGGTTGGCCTGAATGGCCGCATCGAGCGGCTGGACGGCATTTTTATCTTCGATGAAATCACCAAGGTGTGAGTCTTCCTCGTCACCAATCGGGGTTTCAAGGCTGATCGGTTCCTTGGCGATCTTCAGCACCTTGCGCACTTTTTCAAGGGGCATGGAAAGCTTGATCGCCAGTTCTTCGGGCGTCGGTTCGCGACCGATTTCATGCAACATCTGACGCGAGGTGCGAACCAGTTTGTTGATGGTTTCGATCATGTGGACGGGAATGCGGATGGTCCGGGCCTGATCGGCGATGGAACGGGTTATCGCCTGCCTGATCCACCAGGTCGCGTAGGTGGAGAACTTGTAACCGCGGCGGTATTCAAATTTATCAACCGCCTTCATCAGGCCGATGTTGCCTTCCTGAATAAGGTCGAGGAACTGCAAGCCGCGGTTGGTGTATTTCTTGGCGATGGAAATGACCAGCCGCAAATTGGCCTCGATCATTTCCTTTTTGGCCTTGGCCGCTTCGCGCTCGCCTTTCTGGACGACCGCGACAATGCGGCGGAATTCGCCAACGGGCAGCCCTGCCTCGTTGGAAATTTCACCAATCTCTTTGCGGATTTCCTTAACCTCGTCGCCGAAGCGATTGACGAAACGCTCCCATGCCTTGCCCGGTAATTTTTCTACCTTTTTGAGCCAGCGCGGATCCAGTTCATGGCCATGATAGTGCTCAAGGAAGTCCTCGCGCTTGACCTTCGATGTGGTCGCCATGCGCAGCAGTTTGCCTTCAAAGCCGAGCAGCTGACGATTGAGCCCGTAAAGATGCTCAACCAGTTGTTCGATACGGGCGTTATTCAGGTGAACACCGTCCATCAGCACAACAAGTTCATGGCGCAATTTGCCATAGCGCTTTTCCTGGGGCGTCTTGATGGTGTCGCCGGTTGAAAACGCTTCCATGCGCTGCAATTGCAGACGATGTAATTTTTTGTAGGTCTTGGCGATCACTTCGAAGGTTTCGATAACTTCCGGCATCAGCTTTGCCTCGAGGGCGGCCAGTGACAGGTTTACCTCTTCATCGGCTTCATCTTCGGCGTCGGCGGCCTTTTCATCTTCGGATTTTTCAGCGTCACCTTGCTCGCCGTCTTTCTCTTTGGCTTCGTCGTCGTTGGCGGGCTTGGCCTCCTTGGCATCTTCTTTTTTCGAAGCTCCCTCGACGACTTCGGCACTCTCGCCATTTTCTGTGGCAGCGGGGGTTTTAACCGGTTGGCCCGGGCCACCGCCGTGGGTGGCGTCAAGGTCGATGATATCACGCAGCAACATCTTTTCATCAAGCAGGGCGTCATGCCATTCGACGATGGCACGGATGGTCAGGGGATTTTCACAAATACCGCCGATCATCATTTCACGGCCGGCCTCGATGCGCTTGGCGATAGCGATTTCACCTTCGCGCGACAGCAGTTCAACCGAGCCCATTTCGCGCAGGTACATGCGCACCGGATCATCGGTGCGGCCAAGATCACTCTCGTCAACATTGCCGCTGGCTTTTTCCTTATCTTCTTCGGCGGGCTCGTCCTTGGTCGCTTCCTCGCTGTCTTCGCTTTCGACGACGTTGATTCCCATTTCCGAAAGCTGGGTCATGGTGTCTTCGATCTGCTCGGAGGAAACCTGTTCAGGGGGCAGCGCCGTATTAAGCTCGTCATAGGTGACGAAACCGCGCTCCTTGCCCTTGGCCAGCATCTTCTTTACGGCAGCGCCCAGCGTATCCAGAAGTGGACCGTCTGTGCTTTCTTCCTGCCCGGTGGTTTTTTCCGCTGTGGCGGTTGATTTGGTCGCCATCTATACCTTCTTAAATACTTGCTTCAAGGGGTCAACAACCCCTGTCCAGACTGTCGCCGTCTTACAACCCAAGAACAGCGCCATCGAAACGATTTACGTTGAGACTTTAATTCTTTGTGCGTCCAGCCTGTTCATCTTCAATGCCCTTCGCAGCTTCCAGCTTCTGTTCGGATAAAGAGTTGAACCGATTGAAATTTTCAGAAGACATATCATCTTTCAGGCGATCACGCTCCTCTTCAATTTCAATTCCCAGATCCGTGTTTCTATAAAGAGCGTAAGTTTCTTCCCAGCCTTCCAGAGCCGTTTCAATATCCGTCCCTGGTTTGACAAAAAAAGCGTTGGCAATAACCTCAGGCATCAAAACAAAATCCAGAATTTCCGAATACCCATTCTCTTTGAGGTGGCGTTTCACACCCTCAGAGTCAAGGTCCGGTTCCCCGGCCAAGGTCTTTAGAACTTCCTGACGTAGATTGTCAAGGCCGGGAGCCGAAAATGACACCCCGCCCAGGCGCTCTCCAACCGTGTCATAGAGCCCCGGGTGGCCCAAAACGGTAGCCAGTAAAATCCTTTCACGCAGGGCATGGGCGTCTATTTTGGCACCTGTCGCTGCACCTGCGCCAATACCCATGGTCGGGGCCATTGTTTTAACTCTTTTGCCTGCTTTCTCGCTTCGACCCGAAGCGGCCCACACCCGATCCCTAAAATCTTTTGAAAAATGGGCCCGCACGGTCGGGTCGGTAATGGAGCGAGCGTGATCTTCCAACGCTTTTTGCAGGGCCGCGCGTTGCTCGGGGGTTTTCGGCAAACGACCGCCGGTTTCGATTTTCCACAACACTTCCGATAACGGTTCGGCCTTTTCAATAAGGTTGGCCATGGCCTGGCGGCCTTGATTGGCGATCAGGCTGTCCGGATCCTCGCCCTGGGGCAGGGTGGCGAAACGCAGGGCATAGCCGGGCTTGAGCAGCGCCAGTGCCCGCTCTGCGGCGCGGCCTTGCGCCCGCATACCGGCATTGTCACCATCGAAGCACATCACCGGTTCGCGCACCAACTTCCATAATTCAACGATCTGCTGTTCGGTAAGCGCCGTGCCCAGCGGTGCGACGGCGTGCTCGAAGCCAGCCTGGGCCAGGGCGATGACATCCATATAGCCTTCGGTGACGATCACCGTGCCCTGCTGACGGGCGGACTTTGCGGCCAGGGCCAGGTTGTAAAGAACATTGCCTTTATGAAAAAGTGCTGTTTCCGGTGAATTCAGGTACTTGGCGAGCTTTTTATCATCGTCCCCGGCCATAATCCTGCCACCGAAGGCGATAACCCGACCGCGTTTGTCGGTAATCGGGAAAATAACCCGGTTGCGGAAGCGGTCGTAAGCCTCGCGCCCGGCGTCTTCGGGCTGGATAAGCAAACCAGCGGCGACCATTTGATCGTCGCTGATTTTCAACCGTCTGAGTGCCGTCTTTAAGGCGCCGTGACCATCGGGGGCGAAGCCTAAGCGAAATTTGGCGATTGTTCCGTCATCAAGCCCACGGCCTTTCAGGTAATCCAGCGCCGTCCGGCCTTCGGGCATCCGCAGTTGTTGCTCGAAGTAGGCAGCAGCCGCCTCGACAACGTCATATAAGGTCTGGCGCTTCTTGGCGTTTTCGCGCTCCTCGGGGCTGTCAACGGGGACTTCCATACCGGCGTCCCCGGCCAGCCGCTCGACGGCTTCGGGAAAGGACAGGCCGTCCATGTTCATGACAAAGTCGATGGCGCTGCCATGGGCGCCACAGCCGAAGCAGTGATAGAAGCCCTTTTCCTCGTTAAGGGTGAACGACGGCGTCTTTTCTTTATGGAAGGGACACAAGCCCTGATGTTCGTTGCCCTTGTGGGTCAGGCGCACCCGTTTGCCGATCAGATCGGCAAGGCCGGTGCGAAGGCGCAACTCATCAAGAAACTGCGGCGAAAAAGCCATGGTCGGGTGATCCCGGGAAGCACGTGGACGGACGGCGCGATTCTAAACCGATTGGCGTCGCTATCCAATTGCCTAGATGGTGAAATTATCCACCAACTTATGCAGAGATTCATCCACAGAAGCCGGTATAAAGTTGTTTAAGAAAGCTGGTTTTTGACCTGGGCGCTGGCTTTCGAGAAGTCCATTTCACCGGCGTAGCGTTCTTTCAAAAGCCCCATCACCTTGCCCATGTCTTTCAATGATGTCGCCTCTGCCTCTTTAACGATCTCGGTGACGGCGGCGCTTAGGGCCGCATCATCCATCTGCTCAGGCAGGAAAGTCTGGATGATTTCGATTTCACTGGCTTCCTGTTCGGCCAGTTCGGCGCGACCGCCTTTTTCATACATTTCAACGCTTTCGCGGCGTTGTTTAATCATCGATTGCAACATCGAAAGAATTTCATCATCGCCGATGCCCTCGGCGTTGCCTTTCGAGCGGGCGGCGATGTCACGATCTTTGAGAGCGGCCATAATCAGGCGAACGGTCGAGACGGTATGGGTCTGCTTGGATTTCATCGCCGTCTTCAAAGCGTCGCTTATGCGCGTGCGCAGCATACTAGAATCTTCCTGCAATGTTCAGAAGCGCAGACGTTATAGAAATCGGACAAAAAAGGCAACTCCTTGATATATTTTAAGCCATTGAAAACAAAGAAACTTATATGTAGCGACCGGAGCACTTGACGTTGCGGAGCGTATTGCTTAAACACTTCCAACTCTAATCAAAAGGATAGCTAACCCCATGTCTGAGGCCGATTCCACAGCGCAGCCGCACCACGACGCCCGGCCGCCGGGAGTCAACGCCGCTGTTGTTCTTGAGGACGGCCAGGTATTTTGGGGCCTGGGGGCCGGGGCCGAAGGCGTCGCCATCGCCGAGGTCTGCTTCAACACCTCCCTCACCGGTTATCAGGAAATCCTCACCGATCCCAGCTACGCAGGGCAGATCGTCACTTTCACCTTCCCCCATATCGGCAACGTCGGGGTTAACGCCGAGGATGTCGAAACCGACACCCCGGCGGTGCGTGGCTGTATCCTGCGCGCGGACATCACCGAACCGGCCAACTGGCGGGCGGTGGGGCATCTGGACGACTGGCTGAAAAAACACCAGCTGGTTTGCGTGACCGGCGTCGACACCCGCAGGCTGACCCGTCACATCCGCGATAACGGGGCGCCGCGCGGCACCCTGATCCACCTGCCCGAAGTGGACGAGGACATCGACATCAAGGCCCTGCAAGCCATGGCGCTGGCCTGGCCCGGCCTGAAAGGCACGGACCTGGCAAAGGAAGTCAGCTGCACCCAGAGCTATTCCTGGGATCAGGCGGCGTGGTCCATCGAAAGCGGTTACGCCACCCAAAATGCCCCCACATACCACGTCGTCGCCGTCGATTTCGGGGCCAAGAAGAACATCCTGCGCTGCCTTGCCGCAAGCGGCTGCAAGGTCACCGTCGTACCCGGCGAGACCAGTGCCGAAGAAATCCTGGCCCATAAGCCCGACGGCGTCTTCCTCGCCAACGGCCCCGGCGACCCAGCGGCGACAGGGCTTTACGCGGTGCCGATGATCAAGGCCATACTGGACGCCGACATGCCGCTGTTCGGCATTTGCCTTGGCCACCAGATGATGGCGCTGGCCATGGGTGCGACGACGAGCAAGATGCACATGGGCCACAGGGGAGCCAACCACCCAGTCAAGGATTTGGCCACCGGCCGCGTCGAGATTACGTCACAGAACCACGGCTTCGTGGTCGAGCGCGACAGCCTGCCGGACGGAGTCATCGAAACCCACACGTCATTGTTCGACGGAACCCTCGAGGGCATCCGCATCGAAGGCAAAAAAGCCTTCTCCGTCCAATACCACCCGGAAGCCTCCCCCGGCCCGCAGGACAGCCATTATCTGTTCGAGCGGTTTGTTGAGATGATGGGGGGGGACTAATGCCCAAAAGAACAGACATTTCCTCGATCATGATCATCGGTGCCGGCCCCATTGTTATTGGCCAGGCTTGTGAATTTGACTATTCCGGGGCGCAGGCTTGCAAGGCGCTTAAGGAAGAGGGGTACCGGGTGATTCTGGTGAACTCCAACCCGGCAACCATCATGACCGACCCGGCGATGGCCGACGCGACGTACATTGAGCCGATCACGGTCGATATGCTGGAGAAAATCATCGCCAGGGAGCGTCCCGACGCGATCCTGCCGACCATGGGTGGGCAAACAGCCCTCAACGCGGCCATGGATCTTGAAGCTGCGGGGGTTCTTGAAAAATACGACGTCGAGCTGATCGGTGCCAATTCCAAGGTTATCGCCAAGGCCGAAGACCGCCAGCAGTTCCGCGACGCCATGGAGAAAATCGGCCTCGATTGCCCGAAAAGCCAGGTTGTTGGCAATATGGATGAGGCCCGCGCCGCAATGAGTGATATTGGCCTGCCGATGATTATCCGGCCAAGCTTCACCATGGGCGGCATCGGTGGCGGCATCGCCTATAACAAGGCCGAATTTGAAGACATCGTCGCCGGTGGACTGGACGCATCCCCGGTGAGCGAGGTACTGGTCGAGGAATCGGTGCTAGGCTGGAAAGAATACGAGATGGAAGTGGTTCGCGACCACGCCGACAACGTCATCATCATTTGTTCCATTGAAAACGTTGACCCCATGGGTGTGCATACGGGCGACAGCATTACCGTCGCCCCGGCCCTGACCCTGACCGACAAAGAATACCAGATCATGCGCAATGCCTCGATCGCGGTATTGCGCGAGATCGGCGTCGATACCGGTGGATCGAACGTGCAGTTCGCCGTCAACCCCGAGGACGGGCGGCTGATTATCATTGAAATGAACCCCAGGGTTTCGCGCTCAAGCGCACTGGCTTCCAAGGCGACCGGCTTCCCGATCGCCAAGGTCGCCGCCAAGCTTGCCGTCGGCTACACCCTTGATGAGCTGATGAACGACATCACCGGCGTGACCCCGGCCAGTTTCGAGCCGACCATTGATTATGTGGTCACAAAAATTCCGCGCTTCACCTTCGAGAAATTTCCCGGCACCGAGCCCCTTTTGACCACCGCCATGAAGTCGGTCGGCGAGGCCATGTCGATTGGTCGCACCTTTGCAGAGTCCCTGCAAAAGGGCCTGCGCTCCATGGAGACCGATCTTACCGGGCTAAACGAAGTGATCATCGAAGGGGCCGAAGGCGGCGACAAGAACGCGGTCAAGCTGGCGCTGACAATTCCCAGCCCGGACCGCCTGCTGGTTATCGCCCAAGCCTTTCGTCATGGCCTCAGCCTTGAGGAAGTCCGGGCCGCATCGAAATACGATCCCTGGTTCCTGGCCCAGATCGAACACATCGTCGCCACCGAGGAGAAGATCAGACAGGACGGATTGCCCAAGGATGCACCGACCCTGCTTAAACTTAAAAAGATGGGCTTTTCCGATGACCGGCTGGCCGAACTGATCGGTTGCAAGGGCCGCGACATCGCCCGCATTCGCGGCACCCTGAACGTCCACCCGGTATACAAGCGGGTTGATACCTGCGGCGGCGAATTCCCGGCGAAGACCCCTTACATGTATTCAACCTACGAAGGCGACGGTGTTAACCCGCCGCAGTGCGAAGCCGAGCCGTCGGCGCGCCAGAAAGTGGTTATTCTGGGCGGTGGTCCCAACCGTATCGGCCAGGGCATCGAATTTGACTATTGCTGCGTCCACGCCGCCTATTCGACCAAGGAAGCCGGACACGAGGCGATCATGGTCAACTGCAACCCGGAGACCGTCTCCACCGACTACGATACCTCTGACAGGCTCTATTTCGAGCCGCTGACGGCTGAGGACGTGATCGAGCTGATCCGGGTCGAGCAATCAAACGGCACCCTTCTGGGGGTTATCGTGCAGCTTGGCGGGCAGACACCGCTGAAACTGGCCGAAGCGCTGGAAGCCGCCAATATTCCGATCCTGGGCACCTCGCCGGATGCCATCGACCTGGCCGAAGACCGTGAGCGCTTCCAGGCACTGCTACACGAGCTGAAACTCAAACAACCGGCCAACGGTATTAGCCGTTCGGTCGAGGAATCGGTGTCTGTCGCCGACACCATCGGCTTCCCGCTGGTTGTCAGGCCATCGTATGTGCTGGGCGGGCGGGCCATGGAGATCGTCCACGATCACCAGTCCCTGCACCGCTACATGACGACGGCGGTAAAAGTATCGGGCGACAGCCCGGTGCTGCTCGACAGCTACCTGCAGGACGCTATCGAGATTGATGTCGATGCGCTTTCTGACGGCCAACAGGTTTACGTCGCCGGTATCATGCAGCATATCGAGGAAGCCGGCATTCATTCGGGCGACAGCGCCTGCTCGCTGCCGCCCTATTCCCTGTCTGAGGCGATGATCGCGGAAATCAAGGTTCAGACCACGGCACTGGCGCTGGCCCTGAAAGTCGTCGGCCTGATGAACGTGCAATTCGCGATTCAGGGCGAAGATATTTACATTCTGGAAGTCAATCCGCGGGCCAGCCGCACCGTGCCGTTCGTCGCCAAGGCGACCGGCATACCGATTGCCAAGATCGCGGCCCGTGTCATGGCCGGTGAAAAGCTCGCCGACTTCGACATTCATGAAAACCCAAAACGGGCCCATGTGGCGGTCAAGGAGGCGGTGTTCCCGTTCCAGCGCTTCCCCGGCGTCGACATTATTTTAGGACCGGAAATGAAATCGACCGGCGAGGTGATGGGCCTGGATACGGACTTCGGCCGCGCCTTCGCCAAATCACAGTTGGGTGCGGGTATGCATGTACCGGACTCAGGCACGGTCTTTATTTCAGTTAAGGACAAAGACAAGCCAGCGACTGCCGAACTGGCCCGGCGTCTGGCGGCAAAGGGCTTCACCTTGCTGGCAACCGGCGGCACCAGCGCTTACCTGAGCGAACAGGGGCTGGACGTTAAGCACGTCAACAAGGTGCTCGAAGGCCGTCCCCACTGCGTCGATGCGATCCTGTCAGGCGAGGTGCAACTGGTCCTTAACACCACCGAAGGAGCGCAGGCCATTGAGGACAGCTATTCGATCCGTCGTTCAACCCTGACCAATAACATTCCCTACTACACGACCATGGCCGGAGCGGCGGCGGCGGTTGGCGGGATTGAGGCATTAAGTGAAGGCGGACTTGAAGTTGCGCCGTTACAGTCCTATTTTAGCCCTTCGTTCTAATTTTCATTTTGATGATTGTTAGCGCGGCCTTCAAAAGGTGGAGGGCGCGGGTTGAGTTTTTTGTTCGCAGTGAAGAGAGTTTAAGTCCATGGAAAAATTACCGATGACCAGAGAAGGCGTGGTCAGACTGGAAGAAGAGCAGCGCCGCCTGCTGGAAGAAGAACGCCCGGCGATCATTCGGGCTATTGCCAGCGCCCGCGAACATGGTGATCTTTCCGAAAACGCCGAATACCACGCGGCCCGCGAACGCCAGAGTTTTGTCGAAGGCCGCCTGGCCGAACTGAAGTCAATCATCTCGCTTGCCGAAATCATCGACCCTGCCGCCCTGTCCGGCGATGTGGTGCGCTTTGGTGCCACCATTGAGCTTGCCGACGAGGAAACCGACGCCGAGTCCACCTATCAGATCGTTGGCACACACGAGGCCGACGTCAACAGTGGCCGCCTGTCGATAACCGCCCCCCTGGCCCGCGCCCTGATCGGCAAGTCGCTGGGCGACAGCATCGAAGTGGTCAGCCCCGGCGGCTCAAAATTCTACGAGATCATCAAGGTCGATTATAAATAAGGGGCTAAATCTCCTTTAGCGCCTGCAAGGGGTCGTCTTCTTTAAGGCGCGCTTCGGCCTTTCCGGCCTGCTTGTTTGCCTGTTGCTGGGCATACAGGTGGGCGCGCTCTTCCCGGTCATACATGATGCGACTGAGCAGCAGATTGATCTTGGCCTTCTGGGACACCAGATTGCCGCCACCACGGGAAAACAGTTCCTCGATGGAAGCAAGAAACGAGCGCCTGACATCAGCGTCGCTGTCGCGTGAAAACAGGGCGCCAATAATGACATGCATACAAGCTTGCAGTTTTTCGGTGCTATCGGCACGCTCTACATTGACCATCAGGCCGCTTTCAGGGTGTTGGAAGACGCTTGCCCAGTCCACCGACCCGTTTGGCAGTGTCGGCCACCTGGCTTTCACGAACCACCACGGGAAATATCAATTGGAACGCCCGGTTGATGCTTGGAGGTGCGGATGGTTTCCAGAGTCGTCACCTTGATGACGTTTTCAGCCGCCGTCAGCTTCATGGTCAGGGCGTCACGCTGTTCCTTGTCACGGGCGACGATTTTAAGCAGGAAGTCCCCGCCGCCCCTGATCATGTGACATTCGCGAACTTCCGGCCAGGCCGCGACCTGATCTTCAAATCCTTGCAAAACGGACTGGGCTTGCGAGGAAAGCCCGACCAGGGCGAAGAACATTTCCTTGAAGTCCAGGCGGGTCGGATCAATTTCAGCGTGATAGCCAAGAATGAAACCGTCGTCTTCCAGGGCCCGCACCCGGCGTAGGCAGGGCGGTGCGGAAATGCCGGCATTTTCGGCCAGCTTGACGTTGGTAATGCGGCCGTCGGCCTGCAAATCGTGCAGGATTCGCTGGTCAATCTGGTCAAGTTTGACCTTTTTTGGTTCTTTGTTGTTCAGGGCACCCTCCAATTTGGGTAATTATATTACAATGGACGCTGCTAAAGTCAAAGAACACTCAAACTCAAACAGAGATTAAATGGCTTCTCTTGCGTCACCAGCAAACCCTTTCTATTTTAGAGAATCTTTTATTTCATATCGGAAGTTTCCACGCCATGTCTGATAGCCACCACACCAAGGCCCTTATACTGGGTTCCGGCCCGGCCGGTTATACCGCCGCCATTTACGCCGCCCGCGCCAGCCTGCAACCAATTCTGGTCAAAGGCCTGCAACCAGGCGGACAATTGACCATCACCACCGATGTTGAAAACTATCCGGGCTTTGCCGAGGCGGTGCAGGGCCCCGACCTGATGATTGCCATGCAGGCCCAGGCCGAGCATGTGGGCACCGAGATGTTTGACGATATCATTGTCGAAGCCGACTTATCAAAACGTCCGTTTACCCTGACCGGTGATTCAGGCACGGTTTATACCGGCGACACCCTGATTATCTGCACCGGCGCCCAGGCCCGCTGGCTGGGCCTGCCATCGGAAGAAAAGTACATGGGGATGGGCGTTTCGGCTTGCGCCACCTGTGACGGGTTTTTCTTTCGCGGCAAGGAAGTCTGTGTTATCGGCGGCGGCAATACGGCTGTTGAGGAAGCCATCTATCTGACCAATCATGCCACGAAGGTTACCCTGATCCATCGTCGTGATGAGCTTCGCTCTGAAAAAATCCTGCAAGAGCGGGCCATGGCCAACCCGAAGATCGAGATCCTGTGGGATAGTGTCCTTGAAGAAGTGTTGGGTCAGGACAGCCCGCCGGGAGTAACCGGCGTGCGGGTCAAAAATGTCAAAACCGGTGATTTCTCCGAGCTTGATCTGGACGGCGTCTTCGTCGCCATTGGTCACAGTCCCAATACAGAACTGTTTAAAGGGCAGGTCGACATGGATAATGAAAATTACATTCTGACCACCCCAGGCACCACCCAGACAAACATCCCCGGAGTATATGCTGCGGGTGATGTACAGGATAAGATATACCGTCAGGCCGTCACTGCTGCCGGTACCGGTTGCATGGCTGCCCTTGAAGTTGAAAAATTTCTAGCTGAACAGGAGACATAATATCGCTATGGACTGGGATAAACTTCGCGTCTTTCACGCCGTCGCCGAAGCTGGCAGTTTTACCCATGCGGGTGATGTTTTGAACCTGTCCCAATCGGCCGTTAGCAGGCAAATCAGCGGCCTGGAGGAAAGTCTCAATGTTTCCCTGTTTCATCGCCACGCCCGTGGCCTGTTGCTGACAGAACAAGGCGAGCTTTTATTCGGCGAGGCTCATGAGGTATTCAACAGGCTGTCGCTCGTCGAACAACGTATCAATGACACCAAGCAAAGTCCTGAAGGGCCCTTGAAAATAACCACCACTGTCGCCTTCGGTTCGGTCTGGTTAACCCCCCGAATGGCGGAGTTTCTGAAACTTTATCCGGGCATCGAAGTCTCGCTGGTGCTTTCGGATGTTGACCTTGATCTATCCATGCGTGAGGCCGACGTCGCCATCCGTATGACGCCACCGACCCAGGGCGACCTGATCCAGCGCCACCTGATGAACATGCCCTTCAAGAACTTTGCCAACCCCGATTACCTGAAGCGTCACGGCATACCCAAAAACACCTCGGATCTGGACCAGCACAAACTGATCGTCTACGGCGAAGATGCCAAACCGCCTATTGAAAAGGTTAACTGGCTGCTTGAAGTGGGCCTGAAAAAAAATCAGAAGCCACGCCCTGCCACCCTTCGGGTTAACTCCATCTACGGCATCTTCAGGGCCGTTGAGGGGGGTCTGGGCATTGGCGCCCTGCCCGATTACATGCAGCGGGAATCATCGCGACTGGTCGAGGTTCTTCCGGAAATGAAAGGTCAGCATATTGACGCCTACTTCGTCTATCCTGAGGAACTCAAAAACATGAAACGCATCGCTGTTTTTCGTGATTATCTGATCCGTCGCATTGCCGAAGACGGCTACATGCACAATAAATCATGAATATATCATTTTGAAATCAATTAATTCACCCGCTTAACTTGTTGAGTTTAATATATTTTTATAACCCATGCGTTTTATGCATGGCTGCGATGCCAAATTGTTCATGGCGCTACCGAAACTCCCTCCCTATATTCACAAAATGCGATGTTGCAGTGCAGCATCACACAGAGTTTTGGGCTTAACGCCCAAAAAAGGGACCACCACATGTGGCCCCTTGCGTCCCCCCCCGACGCGAAACCTCCCTGTTAAACTCGCCGGACCTTTTTAGGTCCGGCTTTTTTTTGCCCAGCAGTGTTTTTTCACTGGACATATATTAGAATTTCATTATATTAGAAAAACATCATGAATTCGATGCCGGGACCGGGCATCTTCTCTCCCCCTGATAACCGGCCCCTTCGTCTTTTAGACGTAAAGCCTCCTCTGTTGAACTTGCCGGGCCTTAGGGTCCGGCATTTTTTTGCGCTCTCAACCAGTTCGATCGGCCTGGGCGGCGACAACCTTGTCGGCTTGCTTGCCGACAAATTCCTGCAGATGATCGAAGCTCCAGCTAAAGGTGCCGATGCCAAGTGTCATCGAACGCAGATCAATAATCAGGTCATGCATTTCCGACTGCGGCAACTGCACAGAAACCTCGTCCCAGCCCTTCCAGCCTTGCTTGGCGTCGAAGCCCAGAATATGGCCACGACGGCCGCTGACAAGGCGCTGAATTTTCGAGGTAAATTCATTGGGAATGGAAATTTCAACCTTGCAGATGGGTTCCAGCAGTACCGGCTGACAATTGGGCATGGCCGTGCGCATCCCCAGTTGCGCTGCTGCCCTGAACGCCATTTCAGAGCTATCGACGGCATGAAACTGGCCATCGGTCAGGGTAACGGCAATATCGACAACCGGGAACCCCAGCGGCCCGCGCTTCATGTAATCGTTAATACCGTTTTCAACGGCGGGAATGTATTGCTTGGGTACGACACCGCCGGTGATGGTGTCATTGAAGTTAAAGCCCGATCCGCGGGCCAGTGGTTTGATGTCCAGATGGACATCGCCAAACTGACCATGGCCACCACTTTGCTTTTTATGGCGGGCGTGCTGGGATATGGGTTTTTTGATGGTTTCCTTGTATGGAACTTCAGGACGGGCGACGGTGACCGACATATTGAAGCGGTTGTCCATACGATCAATGGCGATCAACAGATGCATTTCACCCTGCCCCCAAAGCAACAACTCGCCACTATCCTGGTTTTGTTCGATGGCAAGGGAGGGATCTTCCTCGACCAGCTTGGCCAGAACACCCGAAAGCTTGACCTCGTCAGATCGATTTTCCGCGTGAACCGCCAAGGAGAACAAGGGGGTAAGCGGTGCAGGCCAGGATTCGGTCATCCAGGTGCCCTTCTCACTTAAACATTTCCCCGTCTCGGCATTATCCAGACGCCCCAGAGCGACCACTTCACCGGCCGTGGCCTGGGCCTGTTTGATTTGGTTTTGACCCAGAAGGCCATAAACGCCACTAACGCGCTGCCCGTCCAGGTCCGATCCATCCTTGATGGTGCCCGAAAAAACCCGCACATAAGAAAGTTTGCCTGCGTGCCCGGCGTAGATGGTCTTGAAAACTTGCGCGCTGGGGGTGGTTTTATCCAGGCCCAGCCGCGTGGCCGTCTGGTCACCCTCTGGTGCTTCATGGCGCAGGGCTTTTAGCAAGCGCACGACGCCGTTGTCGTTTTCGGCGGAACCAAAAAATACCGGAACAATGCTATCTTGTTGAAAATCACGGGTCAGGTTTTGATAAATTTCCTCTTTTGAAGGGGTGATGTCTTCAAGCAGTTCCTCGAGCAACGTGTCATCGAAATCAGCCAGGGTTTCCAACATTTCGGTTCTCGCATCTACTTCGCGCATTTCAATGGACTCGGGAATTTGCATCAGGTCGGAAACCTTGCCTTCTTTCCACTGAAAGGCGCGCTCACTAACCAGATCGACATGGCCACTGACCGTGTCACCATCGCGCATGGGAATTTCGCGAAGAACCAGTGGTCGTTCGGAAACCGCCTGCAACCCCTCGAGTGTCGCTTTGACGCCGACAGAGGCGCTGTCCATTTTGTTGATAAAAATAATGTGGGGGATTTGGTGATCGTCTAGAAATTTTAATAACGGAGAAATCATCAGCGCCTTGTCGAGTTCGGGTTCGCAAACAATGACCGCGCAATCAGCCACCATCAGGGCGTTATATGTTTCCTGAATCAGTTCGACAGAACCTGGACAATCAATAAATGACCACTTTTCGCCAATGTATTCTGCGTTTGCGACGCTCAATTCCGTACCCATTCCGCGGGATTTTGATTCTGCTGAGCCATCGCCAACAGCATAGCCTTCCTTGGCGTTTCCCTTTCTATTTATGGCCTCGCAGGCTACGAGAATACTTTCAAGAAGTGCCGTCTTACCACTCAGGTAAGGGCCGACAAGGGCCGCCACGCGGGGTCCGGATGGAGTTTTAGTCACGACTGCGCCTCCCAGGTTTAATTTGTCTCAACCACTTTGGACGCTTTAGATCAAATGAACTGCGTTTAATGAAACGCAGGTAGCTCTCAGGCGCTTTTTATGAGCGCCCTAGATCAAGGCGTCACCCAGAAGGTTAAGACCCTGGCTTAAGGGAGTCCAAGAAAAAAGGAGGGCATGGGCCCTCCTTTTTCTTTTAATCATTCAAAAGATATCGATTAGGTCAGGGCGGCACATGCCCTCTGAATGCGTATGCAGGCTTCCTTGAGCAATTCCGTCGAGGTCGCATAGGAGACCCGGAAGTGCGGTGACAAACCAAACGCTTCCCCGTGAACGGCGGCAACACCTTCGCTTTCCAGGAAATAACCAACAACATCTTCGTCGGTTTCAAGGGTTTTGCCT
Source organism: Rhodospirillaceae bacterium (assembly GCA_014382375.1). Taxonomy (GTDB): domain Bacteria; phylum Pseudomonadota; class Alphaproteobacteria; order Rhodospirillales; family JABHCV01; genus JACNJU01. The sequence goes on along the minus strand of JACNJU010000090.1, from coordinate 36,993 downwards.
TCCGGTGTCGTCTTGCCGATCATGCCGGCACAGGACGGATAAACGTAAAACGCACCGACCGGTGTTGGGCAGGACAGTCCCTTGGCCTGATTAAGCATGGACACAACAAGATCACGGCGCTCCTTGAAAATAGCGTTGTGTTCGGCGATAAAGTCGTGTGGTCCGTTCAGGGCGGCAACGGCGGCAGCCTGGCTAACCGACGCCGTATGGGTCGTGCTTTGTGACTGGATCTTGTTCATGGCCTTGATGATTTCGTCAGGTCCGGCGGCGTAACCGACGCGCCAGCCGGTCATGCAATATGCCTTAGAGACCCCGTTCAGAGTCAGAGTGCGACCAAAAAGGGCCGGTTCAACCTGGGCCGGGGTGACGAATTCAAAATCGTCATAAACCAGATGCTCATACATATCATCAGTCATCACCCAGACATGGTCGTGCTTGACCAACACGTCAGTCAGCGCCTTCATGTCAGCGCGACTGTATCCGGCGCCGGTCGGGTTGGACGGCGAGTTCAGGATCAACCATTTGGTTTTTGCCGTGATCGCCGCTTCCAGGGCTTCCGGGGTCAGCTTGAAGCCAGCCTCCGCCGGGCAATCAACGATTACAGGGGTGCCTTCAGCCAACAAGGTGATGTCGGGGTACGACACCCAGTATGGTGCCGGGATGATCACTTCATCGCCTGGATCAAGGGTTGCCATCAGGGCGTTGTAAATATTTTGCTTGCCGCCGCAACCTACCGAAATCTGCTCTGTGGTGTAATCCAAATCATTGTCGCGCTTCAGCTTGTCGACAATGGCCTGGCGCAATTCAGGCGTCCCGGCAACGGCGGTGTATTTTGTTTCACCCCGGTCCATGGCTGCTTTGGCAGCTTCCTTGATGTGGTCGGGAGTGTCAAAATCCGGTTCCCCGGCGCCCAGGCCAATAACATCGCGACCGGCGGCTTTAAGCTCGCGGGCCTTGGTGGCAACGGCAATGGTCGGGCTCGGTTTGATACGTGACAGACGGGCAGCAATAAAGGGCATTTTTTGTTCCACTTAAAACACTTGGTTATAAATCCGGCGGCAATCTACGCCTTGAAAACCCGTTACGCAACCTGCAACACGGCAGCGTAATGATACGGCGGCAACTCAATAGTCTGAACAAAAGTAAATCCGGCAACGGTGACCACCGCTTCTACACTTGCCGGGGACATCCGCATCTCATCCTTTGGGCCGCGCGCCTGACCAAGAACAACCGTCTCGGTGCGCGCTCGGGCATGCCAGTTGATGATCGTGAATGTGCCGCCGGGCTTAAGCAACCGGGCGACGACTGCCGACAGTGCCGTTTGGTCAGGGACCCCGTGAAACGTGTTAGCAATAACCAAGTAATCTACATTGGTATTTGCCGCTAAAACCTGATCAAGTTTGCAAGCATCAGCCGCGACCCATACACAGGGCGCCACGGGCCTCGCTTCCTCTTCCTGCTCGACCCGCAGGCGCGCCTTCTCCAGCATGTTGGAGTCAAGATCGACGGCGATAACCTTGCCCTCTGGCCCGGAGAGGCAAGCCAGTGGGGCCGTGAAATAACCGCTACCACAACACAGGTCGATAACCGTCATACCAGAAACAATGCCTATCTTGGCGAGGATGTCCATAGGATCTGGCCACAACGCCTGCCACCAATCGTCATTGGGCATCAATGTTGCCGGGAATAGAACATTCTCTGCCATGACCAGACAGTAACACAGGATATTTTCTTTGGAAATTCAGGATGACGCCGGAAGGGATTTGGGGAAAGGGGGCGGGAGTATGAATCCCTTCCGGAGGCCCCTGCTAATAAGAGCAAAAACCCGGACGTCGATCCTATTCAAGATCATCTTATCCCATAGTATTTTAGTCAAGTATTAAATGATAACTTTTTTTATAAGATTGTTTTAATAATTTTGTTTGACCCACATGGGACTCGCATCTCAAGCGACCCGCGCTTATAAAACAAGGATGAACAGCGCCCTGACAAAACCCCTTTTTATCCCCAATAAACGACCGGCCCTTAAGCCCGGCAACCCCTTCCGGCTGGTCTCTGATTACACACCGGCGGGGGATCAACCCGAAGCCATTGCAGCGCTTACCAAAGGCATCGAAGAAGGCGAACGTGATCAGGTTTTGCTGGGTGTTACCGGTTCGGGAAAAACCTTCAGCGTTGCCCATACCATTCAAAACCTGCAGCGCCCAACTTTGTTGATGGCCCATAACAAGACCCTTGCGGCCCAGCTTTATGGCGAAATGAAGAGTTTTTTCCCTGAAAATGCTGTCGAATATTTCGTCTCGTACTATGATTATTACCAGCCGGAAGCCTATGTGGCGCGGACCGACACCTACATTGAGAAAGACAGCTCCGTCAACGAGCAAATTGACCGAATGCGTCATTCCGCAACTCGCGCCCTGCTGGAGCGCCCAGATGTCATCATCGTCGCCTCTGTCTCCTGTATTTACGGCATCGGTGATGTTGAAACTTACGCCGAAATGACCGAAAAACTGGTTGCTGGTACCCGCATCGATCGAAATGACCTTCTCAAACGTTTCGTTGAATTGCAGTACCGGCGCAATGATGCGGATTTTTCCCGTGGCTCGTTCCGGGTTCGTGGCGATGTCGTCGAAATCTTTCCTTCCCATTTCGAAGACCGGGCCTGGCGCCTGTCACTTTTCGGTGACGAACTGGAATCGATCTGGGAAATTGACCCGCTAACCGGCGAAAAAGTATCCTCAATGGAAAGCGTCACCGTTTATCCCTCAAGTCACCATGTCACACCCCGGCCGACGCTGATGCAGGCCCTGCCCAAGATCAAGGCAGAGATGAAAGACCGGGTCGAACAGTTGACCGGCGAAGGCCGCCTGATTGAGGCGCAGCGTATACAGGAGCGCACCACCTTCGATCTGGAAATGATGGAAACCACAGGGTTTTGCAGCGGTATCGAAAATTATTCCCGCTACCTGAGTGGACGCAACCCCGGCGAACCACCGCCAACCCTGTTTGAATACCTGCCCGAAAATGCCCTGCTGTTCGTCGATGAAAGTCATGTCTCGGTCCCCCAGATCGGCGGTATGTACAAGGGTGATCGCAGTCGCAAGGCGAACCTCGCCGAATACGGTTTCCGGCTGCCTAGCTGTATGGATAACAGACCGCTTAAATATGAAGAATGGGACGCCATGCGGCCGCAAAGTGTTTTCGTTTCGGCGACTCCGGCACCGTGGGAACTGGAGCGCACCGGTGGTGTTTTTGTTGAACAACTGGTCCGCCCGACCGGCCTTATCGATCCCTTGTGCATCATCCGCCCGGTCGAAACCCAGGTTGATGATCTTCTCAAGGAAGTCAAACAGTGCGCCACCCGGGCCGAGCGCGTGCTGGTCACCACCCTGACCAAGCGGATGGCCGAAGACCTGACCGAATACCTGCATGATCACGGGGTCCGTGTTCGCTACATGCATTCGGACATCGATACTCTGGAGCGTATCGAGATCATCCGTGACCTGCGTCTGGGGGCTTTTGATGTGCTGGTCGGCATCAACCTTCTACGCGAGGGACTGGATATTCCCGAATGCGCCCTGGTCGCCATTCTCGACGCCGACAAGGAGGGCTTTCTGCGCTCCAAAACATCTCTGGTTCAGACCATTGGCCGGGCCGCCCGCCATGTCGAGGGACGGGTTATTCTTTATGCGGACAAGATGACCGATAGTCTTGATTACGCCATTGGCGAGACCAACCGCAGGCGCGAGAAGCAACAGGCCTACAATGCCGCCAACGGCATTACCCCCGAAAGCATCCGATCAAAAATAGCTGATGTTCTGGGCAGCGTTTACGAAGAAGACTATGTCACTGTCGATACCGGTGTTTCCGGTGACAAGCACCTTGTCGGGCATAACTTGCGCGGCCACATAAAGGATCTTGAAGAGCGTATGAAAGCCGCCGCCGCCGATCTTGAATTTGAAGAAGCGGCAAGATTGCGCGATGAAGTGCGAAGGCTTGAGGCCAGCGAGCTGGGCTTGAATAAAGCCGGTATCGCGCCCAAAGCAGCAGCCCGAAGTGGTTGGGATTCGAAGGCCAAGGCAAAAACAACAAAGTCCTGGAAACGGCGCAAATCGTAAGATTTTTCTTCACCATCCCTGCGGATAGGGGACGCCTTGACTCTTAACTTCATTATTGTATTTTGATCACATTCCAGGGGCCACACTAGGTAATTTGGAAACTATCTTGGGTGGGGGCCCGTTGAAAATGAGCGCAATGCATATCCAGTGGAAGGATGAATATTGTGTCGGCAACGCGCTGATCGATTACGACCATCAAACACTGGTTAACATCACCAATGAGTTGTTCGCTTGCGTTGACAAAGGCCTCAGCACTGAAGAAATTTCGACAGTTATCAAATACCTGATTAACTACGTCGAACTACATTTCCAGCGCGAGGAAAGTCTGTTTCAGGAAAGTGACTACCCCGATGGCCAGGCGCATATGAAAAAGCACCGGGAAATCGAACAGGTGGTGCGCGGTATCTCGGACCAGTACGCCGCCGACCCGGATGCTATCAATATTGATGATGTCATGAAATTTCTAAAAAACTGGCTGATCAACCATATTATGCGCACAGACCGCTCTTACGTGCCGTTCCTCAACGTTTGAAGAAGTGACGGCCTGATCATCCACTGTATTCTCCAGTTTCCATCTTCAACCATTTGAAGGCAGGCCACCGATCCAGGTTCAAAGGCCACAGGAGCGGGTCCCGACTCTGCGCCGAGAAGATGCGCTACCATGCGACCCATGAACGGCAGGTGGCCAACGACCATAATATCCGCGTCCCAGCTTTCGGCCAAATCTTTCAGGGGCCCTGTCGGATCGTTAGGCGATAGACCAATATCAATTTCCTCGACGACTCCATCACCAATACCTTCGTAGAGCAGCATCGCTGTTTCCATAGCCCGGGTTTTGCCACTGTGGATGATACGCCTGGGCCTGACCCCACTTTCGGCCAGGAACGAGGCCATGGTTCGCACGTCCCGCAGGCCCTTGTCGCTTAAAGGGCGCTCAGGGTCCTGGGCTTTGCCAAGGGCGTCACCATGCTGAACAAGATAGAGCGTCATGATCGCACTCTACTTTATTGATAAAATTAATCGGCGGCAGAAACCATCGCTTCGGCGGCTGTGACTTCAGGGCTGTCCAGACCATCAACATGATCACTGTCAGCACTTTGAGCCGCTTTGGCGTCGTTCAAACGCTTTTCGGCTGCCGCCTTGTCAATGTCGGCAACCATCATCGCCGTCTCGACAAGCACCGTGCATCGCTCGTCCGTCACTTCGGCGAAGCCGCCTTCAACGAATACCTGGGCCGTGATTTTGTCATCTTCATAAATATCAATGGTTCCGGCCCGCACGGTTGAGAGCATCGGCGCGTGACCGGTCAGCACACCAAAATCGCCTTCCCCACCGGGAACGACAACCATGTCCGCAACACCGCTGAACAGCAGCTTGGCCGGAGTAACTATTTCCAGTTCTATTTTTTCTTCGGCCATCGAACAATCCTAACCTAAGCCGCTTCTTCGGCCATCTTCTTGGCTTTTTCAACAGCCGATTCAATAGTCGAAATCATGTAGAAGGCCGCTTCAGGCAAGTGGTCATATTCGCCATCGACGATACCCTTGAAGCCCTTGATGGTGTCTTCCAGGTTAACGAAGACGCCCGGTGTTCCGGTGAAGACTTCGGCAACATGGAACGGCTGGCTAAGGAAGCGCTGGATTTTACGGGCCCGGGCGACAGTCAGTTTGTCGTCTTCGGAAAGTTCGTCCATACCCAGAATGGCAATGATGTCCTGCAGCGACTTGTATGTCTGCAAAATACGCTGAACTTCACGAGCCGTATTGTAATGCTCGTCGCCGATAACACGCGGTTCAAGAATGCGCGAAGTTGAATCGAGCGGATCAACAGCCGGGTAGATGCCAAGCTCGGCGATTTGACGGCTGAGCACCGTCGTTGCGTCCAGATGGGCGAACGACGTGGCAGGGGCCGGATCAGTCAAATCATCGGCAGGCACATAAATCGCCTGCACCGAGGTAATGGAACCCTTATTGGTCGATGTAATGCGTTCCTGCAAGGTGCCCATGTCGGTGGCCAGGGTGGGCTGGTAACCAACGGCTGAAGGAATACGACCAAGCAGCGCCGACACTTCTGAACCGGCCTGGGTGAAGCGGAAAATGTTATCCATGAAGAACAGCACGTCCTGGCCTTCTTCGTCGCGGAAGTATTCGGCCATGGAAAGCCCCGAAAGGGCGACACGGGCACGGGCTCCCGGAGGTTCGTTCATCTGGCCGTAGCAAAGCGCCGCCTTTGAGCCATCGCCTTCGAGGTCGATAACCCCGGATTCAATCATTTCGTGGTAAAGGTCGTTGCCTTCACGGGTTCGCTCACCAACACCGGCAAACACCGAATAACCACCGTGACCTTTGGCGATGTTGTTGATCAGTTCCATAATCAAAACCGTCTTGCCGACACCGGCACCACCGAACAGGCCGATCTTGCCGCCCTTCACATATGGGGCCAGCAGATCAACAACTTTAATGCCGGTAACCAGAATTTCCGTTTCCGTCGATTGCTCGATGAATTCCGGCGCGCTCCTGTGAATGGGGAAGCGCTTCTTGGCATTGACCGGGCCGCGTTCATCGACCGGCTCACCGATAACGTTGAGGATACGACCCAGTGTTTCGGGGCCAACGGGAACTGAAATCGCCTCGCCCGTATCGGTCACTTCATGGCCGCGGACCAGGCCGTCGGTGGTGTCCATGGCGATGGTACGGACCGTCGATTCACCCAGATGCTGAGCGACTTCAAGAACCAGGCGGTTACCGCCGTTATCGGTTTCAAGCGCGTTTAGAATATTGGGAAGTTCATCGTCAAAGTGAACGTCGACGACGGCACCCGTAACCTGGGTAATGGTTCCAACATTTTTCTTACTCATTGTTCAGGCTCCTAAAAATGCCTTCTTAATTAACTTTGCCAGCGCGACCTTTAAAGGGCCTCTGCGCCGGAGATGATTTCTATCAGTTCGCTGGTTATGACGGCCTGACGGGTACGGTTGTAGGTCATGGTCAAATCGTCGAGCATATCGCCGGCATTGCGGGTTGCATTGTCCATGGCGCTCATCCTGGCACCGTGTTCCGATGCATTGCTTTCCAAAAGCGCCCTGAATAATTGCACCGACAAATTACGCGGCAGCAACTCATCAAGGATTTCTTCTTCCGAGGGTTCCATCAAATACATGGCGTTCTGCGATTTATCAGAAGCGTCGTCTTTCTCGTCCGCTTCGGGAACCGGGAACGGAATCACTTGCTGGATCGTAACATCCTGAGAAATCGCTGAAACAAAACGGTTGTAGATGATTGTACAGACGTCAAATTCTTCGGCCTCGAAACGTTCGACCAGATTACCCGCCACATCACTAACCATTTCATACTCGACGCCGGTCTTGGTCAGACCTTCCAGGGTATCGATTATATCTTTCGGGAAATCACGGTTCAGGCCATCGCGGCCTTTACGACCAAGGCAAAGAATTTTGACCTTTTTACCTTGTGCCTGCAAATCCAAAACCCGACGCTTGGCTTCACGGATGATCGATCCGTTAAAACCGCCGCACAGGCCACGATCAGCGGTAATGGCGACGATCAGATGGGTGTCATCCGCACCGCTACCTGAAAGCAATTTCGGCGCTCCGTCCATGGTCGACAGGCTTGAGGTTAATTCCCCCAACATGCGTTCCATTCGTTCGGCATAAGGGCGACCTTGTTCCGCCGCGTTCTGCGCCCGTTTGAGCTTGGATGCGGCAACCATTTTCATGGCCGACGTGATCTTCCGCGTCGACTTGACGCTGGTGATCCGGATTCTCAGGTCTTTCAGATTTGCCATAAGACTGTGCGTCCGATCCGGTGTTTAAGCAAAAGCCTTGGTGAATTTTGCGAGGAATTCCTTGAGCTTGTCTTCGGTCTCCTGGCTCAGGTCTCCGCTATCGCGAATGGATGCAAGGATGTCGAGGCCGTTGGCGCGCACATCATCAAGCAGTGATTGCTCAAAGCGGGTGACTTCATCCGTCTCGATACCATCAAGATAACCATTAACACCGGCGAAAATGACAACAACCTGCTCTTCAACTGGGTAAGGCACGAATTGACCCTGCTTGAGAACTTCAGTCAGGCGGGCACCACGGGCCAGCAAACGTTGGGTCGAGGCATCAAGATCGGAAGCAAATTGCGCAAAAGCCGCCATTTCACGGTACTGGGCCAGTTCCAGTTTGATTGAGCCTGAAACCTTCTTCATGGCTTTGACCTGAGCGGCAGAACCAACACGAGACACCGAAATACCAACGTTCACGGCTGGCCTGATGCCCTGATAGAACAGTTCCGTTTCCAGGAAGATCTGGCCATCGGTGATGGAGATCACGTTGGTCGGGATATAGGCCGAAACGTCCGAGGCCTGGGTTTCAACAACCGGCAATGCAGTCAGTGAACCAGAGCCATTGTCTTCGTTCATCTTGGCGGCGCGTTCCAAAAGGCGTGAATGCAGGTAGAAAACGTCACCTGGGTAAGCTTCACGTCCCGGCGGACGGCGAAGCAGCAGCGACATCTGCCGGTAAGCAACGGCCTGTTTGGACAAATCGTCATAACAGATAACCGCGTGCATACCGTTATCGCGGAAGTATTCACCCATGGTGCAACCGGTGTAGGGGGCCAGGAACTGAAGCGGTGCCGGTTCCGACGCTGTGGCGGCGACGACGATGGAATATTCCAATGCGCCGTTTTCTTCAAGGGTTTTAACAATCTGGGCAACGGTCGAGCGCTTTTGGCCGATGGCGACATAGATACAGAACAGCTTGTCGCTTTCATCCTTGGCCGCGTCGTTGGTTACTTTCTGGTTGATGATGGTGTCCATGATAATGGCGGTCTTGCCCGTTTGGCGGTCACCAATGATCAATTCGCGCTGACCACGGCCAATGGGGATCAGGCTATCAATGGCCTTAAGGCCCGTCTGCATGGGTTCATGCACGGATTTACGCGGGATAATACCCGGCGCCTTGACTTCAACACGCATTCGTTCGGCATCGACAATCGGGCCTTTGCCGTCAATGGGGTTGCCAAGGCCGTCAACGACACGGCCGAGCAAGCCCTTGCCGACAGGTGTATCAACAATAGCGCCGGTTCGTTTAACCGTATCGCCTTCCTTGATGGTGCGATCATCACCAAAAATAACGATACCGACGTTGTCGGATTCCAGGTTCAAGGCCATGCCTTTGATGCCACCTGGAAATTCAACCATTTCACCGGCCTGAACATTGTCCAGTCCGTAGGCGCGGGCGATACCGTCACCGACTGAAAGAACCTGTCCGACTTCGGCGACTTCCGCCTCGGTCCCAAAATTGCTGATCTGATCCTTGAGAATAGCGGAAATTTCCGCCGCCCGGATGTCCATTATCCAACCCCTATCATGGCTAACCGCAACTGTTGCAGCTTGGTGCGAAGAGAACTGTCAATCATACGCGAACCAACCTTGACGACAAGGCCGCCAAGCAGTTCGGGATCAACAGAAGTGTCTATGGTTACCTTGGTGCCTATCGCTTTTTTAAGCTGATCACCAAGGGCTTTAACCTGTTTGTCTGAAAGTGCGGAAGCAGAGACGACTTCAGCAGTCGCTTCCCCCCGATGGCTTTTAAGAATTTCCTGAAAAGCGGCGATAATTGCCGGAAGTACGAATAGACGACGGTTATCGGCGACAACGCCGATAAAATTACGGGTCAACCCATCAAAACCGGCTTTTTCGGCAAGTGCCGACATGGCCTTGTTTTGATCGTTACGTGAAATCACCGGCGAGCCAAGAAGCACGCGCAAATCTTCACTTTCGCCAATCATGGCGCTGAGCTGTTCGAGGTTGCCGGTTACAGCATCAAGCTGTTTGTTGGCGACAGCCAAGTCGAATATGGCGGAGGCATATCGGCCTGCCAGCCCACTGGTGCCTGATTTGTCGGATGACAACTGGGAAATCCCTTAAGTCCGAAAGTCGTTAATTTATTAAAACAGACGCTTTAAAGCGCCCGGCGATTTGACTGTTATCTATCATACTCATCTGGGCCATGCAAGATGACTCATAAGTACTTATATACTGCAGAAAAATGGCGGAATTCCAATGGAAATCAGGCATCCGCATATTAGCAAACTGAAGAGTAACCCTGTATAATCCGGCTCACAGGAAACTATAAGGGTCGATATCCACCTGGATACGGACTTTGCCGCTTCCGGGGACCTGCGCCAACCAGTCGTTAAGCAACCCCTGAATATCAACCTGTTTTGCCGCCCTGACCAGAAACCGTCTGCGATGGCGTCCCCTGATCCTGGCCAGCGCGGCCGTCGCCGGGCCCAGAATCATAACGTCTTTATAGTCAGGCGCTCTACGGCCCAGCTGGGCTGCAACCTTATCCACTTCGCTCTCAAAAGGACCCGAAACGATAACCGCCGCCAGCCTTGAGAACGGCGGCATATCAAATTGTTCTCTGGCTTTGGTTTCCGTTTCAATAAAGCGTTCACGCTCGCCCGATAGTAACGCCTGCATGACCGGATGATCGGGCATGTATGTTTGCAGCGCCACCCGGCCCGGGTGCTCGGCCCTACCGGCCCTTCCTGCGACCTGATAGAGTAACTGGTATGTCCGTTCGGCGGCGCGTAAATCGCCGCCTGAAAGACCCAAATCCGCATCAACCACCCCAACCAGCGTCAAAAGCGGAAAATGATAACCCTTGGCGATAATCTGGGTGCCAATGATTAAATCGACCTCGTGGGCTTCAATTCGCGCCACCAGTTCCGCCGCCGCCTTCGGCCCGGAAATGGAATCACTGGCGGCAATATCGGTGCGGATCGTCGGAAACAAGTCGGCAACCTCTTCGGCCAGACGCTCAACACCTGGGCCACAGGCGGCCAGCGTATCCTTTTGGCAAGACGGACAGGTTTCAGGCATCGGCGTCACATAACCACAATGATGACACTGCATCTTCCCTGCCCCGCGACGGTGACTGACAAGCCAGGTGCTGCAGTTGGGACAGGCGAAGCGGTGGCCACAGGTGCGACACAGCGTTAGCGGTGCATAGCCGCGGCGATTAAGAAACAACATTGCCTGCTCACCGGCGGCGAATGTTTCCTTCAACTGCCCTACCAGCACCGGAGAAAGCCAGCGCCCGCCGGAAGGTGCTTCGGCCCGCATATCAATAAGCGAAACATCGGGCAATTCGGCACCGCCATGGCGCTCAGGCAAATGCAACAAACGGTACCTTCCGGCTTTCGCATTAACCACCGATTCAAGGGACGGCGTCGCCGATGCCAGTACGATCGGGATATCGGCAAGACTGGCCCGGACCACGGCCATGTCGCGGGCATTATAAATAACCCCTTCTTCCTGTTTGAACGCCCCTTCATGTTCCTCGTCGACGACAATCAGGGCGAGATTCCTGAAAGGCAGGAACAGGGCCGAACGCGCCCCGACGATGACCCTGGCGCGGCCTTCACTGACGGCGCGCCAGGTGTCGCGACGGGTGGCCGGTGTCAAATCCGAATGCCACTGGGCTGGGGCGGTGCCGAAACGACGTTTAAAGCGGTTCAGCCATTGGGCGCTCAGGGAAATTTCCGGCAGCAACACCAAAGCCTGTCGGCCCTGCTTCAGGGCCTCGGCGATAGCCTGAAAATAGACTTCCGTTTTACCCGATCCCGGCACCCCATCAAGTAACGAGACGGCGAAACCGCCTTTGCTCACATCCCCGGCCAGGATGGTTCCGCTTTCAGCCTGAGTCGGCGACAGGTCAGGGCCCGGATGTTCACCATCCGGTCTGGCGACGGCAAAATTTGGCTGGATCTCTACAGAAAACAGGGCACCAGCCTTGACCAGGCCACTGACGACGGACGTTCCGACCGCCGCTTCACGTGCCAGTTCTGCCCCTGCTCTGGGTGGCTGACCATCTTTCAGGATATCAAGCACCCGCTGCCGCGCCGCCGTTATTTTAATGTCAGGCATGACCGGGTTCAGTTCGTAAGCAATAACCGGCCTTGGTTGTTGAAGGGCCGCAGGCACGCTCATCGCCATTTTCAAAACCGCACCGGGGGGCGAGACGGTATAATGGGCGACCCAATCAAGGAAGCGTCTGAAATTCCCGTTCAAGGGCGTTATCGCCAGCTTTTCCAGCACTTCCCTGATCTTGCTCTCTGCGACGGCGTCGCTACCCGCAGCCCAAACGACCCCGCTGACTTCGCGTCTGCCCAGTGGTACACGGACGAAATCGCCGTCTTCAAGGGTCATGTTTTCAGCGACCCGGTAGTCGTACGGCACAGGCAGGGGAAGGGCCAGCAGCACGGCGACACGCGAACCGGGAAGATGACAGTGTTTGGCAGGAGACTCGGGCATGGGGTACACTTTAAGCGAATCTAGTAGAGGACAGGAACACCTGAAGATGAGTGGACTTAAAAATGATGCCGCCAGTGAAACCAGCAGCGGCTTGAGTGAAGAGCAGGTCAGCGACTTTCTTTCCGAAAACCCTGATTATCTGACCCGCAATCCTGAAATTTTAAAAAACATGGTGGCTCCGTCCCGCTGGAGCGGCGACAGTGTTGCTGACATGCAGCAATTCATGCTTGAGCAACTGCGCGGCGAAATCGATAACCTGCGCGACTGCGCCCAGGACGTCATCGAAACCAGCCGCACCAACATGTCTATCCAGACCCGCACCCATACCGCCGTACTGGCTTTGTTGTCAGCGACCAATTTCAACCAGCTTTTCAGGGTCATTTCCGAAGACTTCCCCCTGCTCTTGGATATTGATGTCGCCAAAATCGGTTTTGAACCGGCCAATGCACCGGGTACAGAACTAATGTCAACCGGAGTCATCCGCTTCCTGCCGGGCGATGTCGAACGCCATCTGGGAGCCGATCAGGATGTTCTGTTAATGCGCGATGTCGCCGACGATGGCGGCCTGTTTGGCGAAGGGGCGGGACTTGTCCATTCTGCAGCGCTGGCCAGGCTCAGACCTGGACACCAAACGCCACCCGGTCTGCTCGCCCTTGGTTCCAGAGGAAGCGCTTTTTACCCCGGTCAGGGCACAGAACTGATCGGCTTTCTGGCCAGGGTTTTGGAGCGGTGTATCGACAAATGTCTGGCGACAAAGAACTAAACTTACTAAAAGCCGAACCGGGCGTCCTTTCGGCCATTGAAAGCTGGCGCGACTGGCTGATCCATGAGCGACGCTGTTCGCGTCATACCATCGATGGCTACGGGCGCGACCTGGGCTTCTTTTTATCCTTCCTGAATGATCACTTGGGTTTTCCTGCCGGGTTAAAGGATCTGGAAAAGTTAAAAACCGCCGATTTCAGAAGCTTTCTGGCCCGCCGCAACGCCGACGGACTATCCCGTGCTTCAATGGCGCGCGGACTGTCAACACTCCGCAATTTCTTTCGGTTCCTGGAACGTCGCGAGCTTGCCCATAATGCGGCCATCAATGGGCTGCGTACCCCCAGATTACCAAAATCGATTCCCAAGGCCTTAACTGAAGAAGACGCCCTGGAAGCGGTCTCGGCGATTGATGAATTGGCGCTTGAACCATGGATTGGCAAACGCGACGTCGCCCTGATGACCCTGCTTTATGGTTGTGGTTTACGTATTTCAGAAGCTCTGGACCTGAATCGCAACGAGGCACCGAGCGGTGAAGCCATGGTGATTACCGGCAAGGGCAACAAGCAACGGGTTGTGCCCTTGCTTGCGGTCGTCGTCGAGGCGGTTAAGGCCTATATCGATGCCTGCCCCTTTACATTGGCACCCGATGGCCCCCTGTTTGTTGGTGCCCGTGGCAAGCGACTGAACCCCGGCGTGTTCCAGAAACAGGTGCGCAATCTGCGCCACCTTCTGGGTCTGCCCGAATCAGCGACACCACACGCCATGCGCCATAGCTTTGCTACCCATCTGTTAAGCGGTGGTGGTGACCTGCGCACCATTCAGGAGCTTCTGGGACATGCTTCACTATCGACAACCCAGCGCTATACGGATGTCGATGCGGGACGTCTGAGCGCCGTCTACAAACAAGCCCATCCACGGGCCAGAAACCGGCATTAAACCTAAGTAGTTGAAATTAATGCTTTTTCTGTGTGCGCATGATACTACCTATCTTCCAGCGCCAGCCTTCTATACTTTAGCAACTTGTAAAGTAAGGGGAGGACGTCCAATGAAGAGAATTCTAAAGGTGGCCCTGTTGGCCATAATCGCTATTAATTTTAGCCTTGCCGATGCATCCGCCGTATCGAAACCCAAGTACAAACCGTTCGTTCTGGCCTCAAAAGGGGCCGGTGAAATGGCCGCCACTGTCGCCGAAGTCAGCACCAAACTGACTGCCGCAGGACTGGAAATTGTCGGCACTCACAGCCCGTACCCAACCGCCACCATTCTTGTTGTCACCAATGACGCCATGAAACAAACCGCCGCCAAGTCAGAGCGTGGCGGCTTCGGTGCCGCCCAGCGGGTTTCAATAACTGATCAGGGAGGTGAGATTCAGGTCTCCTACACCAATCCCTATTACATGGCCGGGGCGTACCGTATGGATGGCAATCTGGACTTCGCCGCCAAGACCCTTGAAGGTGCGCTAGGCAAGACAGAAGAATACGGCATGAGCGACGGCATGAGCGACAGTGACTTGCGCGATTACCACTACATGTTTGGTATGGAATACTTTACCGACCCGCACTATCTGTCACGCTTTCTGAACCACACCGACGCCGTCGCCGCCGTCGAAAAAGGCCTTGCCGCAGGTACCAGCGGTATCACCAAAGTTTACCGGATTGATATTCCGGGCAAGGAAGAGGTCCTTTTCGGTGTCGCCATGAACGGCGCCAAGGGTGCCGGCGATCAACAGGATGACAAATTCCTGATGAGCGAGATCGACTTCAAGGACATCCGCTCTTCAGCCCATTTGCCCTATGAAATGCTGGTTACCGGCAACCGTGTCTATGCCTTGTCTGCGCGTTTCCGCATCGCCATCAGCTTCCCTGATCTGGCGATGATGGGTGACAACAGCTTCATGAATATCATGGACAGCCCCAACACCATCAAAGCGGCGCTGATCAGTGTCGCCGGCGATGTTTGGGCGAAGAAATAGCGTTTCAGAGCTGGTCCCGGTCTTCACTTGAGATTGGGGTCAGCCCGAAACAACCTTAAAGCCACCGGTCCCATGGCGACGGCTAGTCCGGTAACAACAAAAGCCAGCCCCCAGGGCGACACAAACGTGGTGCTGGCACCAACATCAAGCATCACCCCGAACACCAGCGGACCCAAAAAAGCACCTGAAAACCCGATGCAGGAATGGACCGCCATGGTCGCCCCGCGGTATCCCTTGGGGGCTGCGGCGACGACACCTGATGTGATCGACGCCGAGTCCGCCGTCACCGTAATTCCGTAAACAATAAAGAACCCGATAATCAGCCAGTAGGGAACGTTTCCGGCAAGAAAGCCGATAACAGCCGAAAGCACCGCGGACGATAACATGACAACGGTGATCACCCGATTCCTGCCGAAACGGTTGGAAAACTCGTTACCGATAACGCTTGATGGTAACCCAAGTAGCGTGACAAAGGTCGCCGCCGCCGTAGCGCTCCACATTTCATAACCCGGCTCAACCAGCCCCTGCGCGAAAACCAGATAAGCGACCATCCACGAGCGCAAGTTAAACAACTCGAAATTATGGGCCGTGTAAGCCAGAACATAGCCCATTGCCGCGCGGCACTTCAGCACCGGCCTGAAATCAAGCAGGTGGGTGTCCGGTTCCTCATGATCTGCGGGAAGTTCCCGTGGCAGCACCGGCGAGACCAGCATCATCGCCAGTAAAGGCCCGCCAGCGGCGACAATCGATGCCCATTGCCAGTTATAAAGGCTGGAAATTTCGCCAGCCATCAGAAACGAAAGCGCCGCACCGATAGAGAAACTGGCCGTATAAAACGCAATGGCGCGGCTTTGAATGGGGCCTTCAATATGATCGCTGATAATCTTCAGCCCCGGCATATAGGTACCGGCAAGGCCGATGCCGATAAGGGCGCGAAAAAGCAATCCCGTCCACAGGCCTTCGGCAAACAAGGCAAAACCAAGACAGGCGATGCCGCTTAGAGCCATGGACAGGAAGTAAATACGCTTGGGCGGCAACCGGTCGGTCAGGCTGACCAGAACCGGCACAGAGACCAAATAGCCGCCGTAAAGAATGCCGTTTATCCAGCCCGCTTGCGTATTGGTTAAGGACCACTCATGGATAAATCCGGGCAACAGAGCGGGAAAGACCGAAAAACCGGTCATACCAACAATCTCAGCCAGGCACAAAATTACGCTCAGGCGTAAGGGAGAGGCCGAAATGGACACCTATTCCTTAATCCAGTCCCAGGCCGCATCGCGATCACACAAATCAAAATAACGAACATCGCCCCGAATCAGAAGGTCGGCCGCCTTGGCCGCCAACCGTTCCCAGGTCGCGTCGCCGACCAGGGCCATTTTCTCGAAATGGTGCCAATGGGTCATACCGAAAGTAAAATCGTCCCACGCGGCGTACAGGTCCCAACCGGCGAACCCTTCCATATCGACCAATAGCCTGATTTTGCCGTATTCGTCGATCCGCTCTTCGATTTTGGGCATGAAGGTTTTGTAGTCGAAATCCGTCAGGCGTCCGCTGGCGTGTATGCCAACGACCTTTCCTTTGCTGCCTGATAATAGTTCAAACACGGGGCTTGCCTCCCCTCATTTTGGTAAAGCTTACACATTACATATGGATGGCGCGGCCACCAACCGCAAGGGCCGCCTCTTTAACCGCTTCGGAAAGTCCAGGATGCGCATGACAGGTGCGCGCGATATCTTCAGCCGAGCCGCCGAATTCCATCACCGAAACAGCCTCGGCAATCAAATCACCAGCCGCCGGTCCAACGATATGAACACCCAGGACCTTGTCGGTCTTGGCGTCAGCCAAAATCTTCACAAAACCCTCGCTATCGGCATTGGCGCGGGCCCGTGAATTGGCGCTGAAGGGGAATTTACCGACGCTGTACGCGACTCCTTCCTCTTTCAGGGCTTCCTCGGTTTTTCCCAGCGCCGCCACTTCCGGCCAGGTGTAAACAACGCCCGGAATCACGTCGTAGTTAACATGCCCTGACTGACCAGCCAGATGTTCGGCCACGGCGACGCCTTCTTCTTCGGCCTTGTGGGCCAGCATGGCGCCACCGATCACATCGCCGATGGCATAAATACCCGCTACATTGGTCTGCAGGTCATGATCCGTGATGATAAAACCACGGTCCATGGCGACACCGACCTCCTCAAGGCCCAAGCCGTCGCTATAGGGCCTGCGACCGATGGCAACCAGCACCACGTCTGCCTTGATTTTTTCGGCCTTCCCACCATCACGCGGCTCGACGCTTAAAGAGACACCGGCTTTCGATGCCTTGGCCGCCGTAACCTTGGCTTGCAACTTGAACTTCATGCCCTGCTTTTTCAGGGTCCGGGTCATTTGTTTGACCACTTCACCGTCCATGCCCGGCAGAATGCTGTCGAGGAATTCAACCACGGTGACTTCCGCTCCTAACCGCCGCCAGACAGACCCCAGCTCGAGACCGATCACCCCGCCGCCAACGACGACCATGGATTTAGGCACTTTCGTGAGGGCCAGCGCGCCGGTCGAACTGACGATCTGCTTCTCGTCAATGGTCACGCCGGGAAGCGGAGCAACATCGGAGCCGGTGGCGATAACGATGTTCTTGGCTTTATGAACCTGTTTCCCGCCATCCAGCGATGTCACCTCAAGGGTACCTGCTTCCTTGATGGTACCGCTGCCAATAATGTAATCGACCTTGTTTTTCTTGAGCAGGAACTCAATACCCTTGGTCAGGTCATCGACAACCTTGTCCTTGCGCCCGAGCATGGTTTCAAGATCAAGGGCGACCTTGCCGGTCTTCACCCCATGGGCGGCGAATTCATGAGACGCTGCTTCAAAATGATGGGACGACTGCAACAAAGCCTTCGAGGGAATACAGCCGACATTCAGGCAGGTGCCGCCAAGGGTGCCGCGCTTCTCGACGCAGGCGACTTTCAGGCCCAGCTGGGCTGCGCGGATGGCGCACACATAGCCGCCGGGACCACCGCCGACAACAATCACGTCATAGGGATCGCTCATTTTTACTATTCCTTTTAGGTGTCCAGCATGATGCGCTGCGGGTCTTCGATGCAATCCTTGACGCGAACCAGGAACGACACCGCCTCTCGGCCATCAACAATGCGGTGATCGTAGGACAGCGCCAGATACATCATCGGCCGGGCCTCGATAGAACCATCAGCCATGACCATCGGCCGTTGCTGGATTTTGTGCATTCCAAGAATACCCGATTGGGGCGGGTTGAGGATTGGCGTCGATAGCAACGAGCCGAAGATACCGCCATTGGTGATGGTGAACGATCCGCCCTGCATTTCGTCCATGGTCAGTTTGCCATCACGGGCACGACGACCGAAATCACCAATTTGTGCTTCAATATCAGCAAAGCTTGCGGCATCGACATCGCGCAGCACCGGCACCACCAGGCCTTGCGGCGAGCCGACGGCGACACCGATGTCGTAATAGTTTTTATAGATAATTTCATCACCGCTGATTTCCGCATTGACCCCCGGAAACTCGCGCAGGGCGACGACACAGGCTTTCGCGAAAATCGACATAAAGCCGACCTTGACGCCGTGCTTCTTCTCGAAAATTTCCTTGTACTTGGCCCGCATCGCCATCACTTCGGTCATGTCAACTTCGTTGAAGGTGGTCAGCATGGCCGCCGTGTTCTGGGCTTCCTTAAGGCGCGCCGCGACCATCTTGCGCAGTCGCGTCATCCGAACTTTTTCCTCGCGCGGGCCAGCTGGCCGGGCCGGATAACTTGCCGCCGCCGGAGCGGGCGCGCTGGCGGCAGGGGCTGCGGCGGGGGCTGCGGCACCGCCGCCTTCCATAAAGGCCAGCACATCGCCCTTGACCAGACGGCCATCCTTGCCGGTGGCGGGAATGGCTGCGGGGTCGAGATTGTTTTCCTCGACCAGCTTGCGGACCGCTGGCGACAATGTGGCACTTGCGGCTGCGGCAGGTGCCGGGGCGGCAGCGGGGGCTGGTTCAGGGGCCGGGGCGGCTGCGGCCGGTTCGGGTTTGGCTGCAGGCTTGGCTGCCGGGGCGCCAGCACCTTCCTCCAACATGCCCAATAGTGCACCGACTTCGACCTCGGCCCCTTCATCGGCACTAATGGCACTTAGGGTGCCCGCCGTCGGCGCGTTCACTTCAAGCGTTACCTTATCGGTTTCAAGCTCGACAAGTGGTTCGTCAAGGGCAACCGCGTCGCCAACCGATTTCATCCACTTGGCAACTGTGGCCTCGGTTACGGATTCTCCCAATGTTGGTACTTTTATTTCCGTCGCCATGTCATCCTCAATGTCAGAGTTAAATCAAATAATAAAAATTAATAACCGCTACGCGTAAACGGTTGCGGTAGCTCTTCAATCGCCACATGCAGGGCGCGTTCGACAATTTCATCCTGTTCGGCCTTATGAACCTTGGCAAAGCCGGTCGCCGGTGATGCCGCCGCCGTGCGTCCGATGTAGGTCGGTCGTTTGTTTTTGCCATCCAGCTTGTCGAACATGGACAGAAAGCGTGGATAGACAAAGAACCAGGCACCCATATTTGCCGGTTCTTCCTGAACCCAGACGATTTCAGCATTGGGATAGCGACTCAATTGCTGATAAAGCGACTTGCGCGGCCACGGATAAAGTTGTTCGACGCGAATAATCGCTACATCCTTTGTGCCCGCATCCCGACGGGCTTGCAAAAGGTCATAATAGATCTTGCCGGTGCAGACCACGACCCGGCGAATATTCTTGTCCAATTCCAGATTATCCGTTTCGGGCAATACACGGCGGAAGCGGGTATCAGGGCCCATTTCACCGAGGTTGGAAATCACCCGTTTGTGTCGCAGCAGCGACTTAGGCGACATCACAATCAGCGGTTTGCGGAAGTTTCGCCGCATTTGCCGCCTTAACACATGGAAATAATTGGCCGGAGTGGTGATGTTGACGACCTGCATGTTGTCTTCGGCGCACAATTGCAGATAGCGCTCAAGCCGGGCCGATGAATGTTCCGGTCCCTGGCCTTCAAAACCATGAGGCAGCAACATGCAAACCGCCGACATCCTGAGCCACTTGGACTCCCCGGAGCAAATAAACTGATCAATAATGACCTGGGCGCCATTGGCAAAATCGCCAAACTGAGCTTCCCACAAAACCAGGGTTTGCGGATCGGCGAGCGAAT
The DNA here is from genome assembly GCA_014382375.1 of Rhodospirillaceae bacterium. GTDB lineage: Bacteria > Pseudomonadota > Alphaproteobacteria > Rhodospirillales > JABHCV01 > JACNJU01. The sequence continues at coordinate 16,617 of JACNJU010000090.1, read as the reverse complement.
AACCATACTCGAAACCAAGCACACCGGCTTCCGAAAGCGGGCTGTCCATCACCTCGAACTGGGCCTGCTCGTTGCGAATTTCACTTAACGGAAAATAACGGTTTTCGTTGTTCTGATCGACCAGAACACAGTGCCGATGAGAGAACGTGCCACGCCCGGAATCCTGACCGGAAAGCCTGACACCCGTACCCTCGACAAGCAATGTCCCGAAAGCCAACGCTTCCCCCATCGCCCAGTCGATGCCTTTGCCCTCTTCAATCATCTTGCGTTTGGCATCAAGCTGGCGGGCGATTTTCTTGTTCAGTTCAATATTTTCCGGAATTCTCGCAATCGACAAGCCGACTTCTTTAAGCAGTTCCATCGACACCGAGGTGTCATCATCCTGCATTTCTTCTTCGCCGGTTAACTGGATCAGGCCTTTCCACTTGCCCTCAAGCCAATCAGCCTTGTTTGGTTTGTAAGTATTTGCCGCAGCGAATTCCTTTTCCAACTCGCTGTCAAAGGTCTGCATGATGTGCTGGGCTTCGCCTTCACCAAGCACGCCTTCTTTTTCAAGCTGCCGGGCATAGATGTCGCGGGTCGTCGGATGCTTCTTGATCGCCTTGTACATAATCGGCTGGGTGAACATCGGCTCGTCACCCTCGTTATGGCCATGACGGCGATAGCAGAACATGTCGATGACCACGTCACGATTAAACTCATGGCGGAATTCGGCGGCGATCCTGGCAACATGGACAACCGCTTCGGGGTCATCACCATTGACGTGGAAAATCGGTGCCTGAATGCCCTTGGCGATATCAGACGGATACGGCGAGGAGCGGGACTTGGACGGCGCGGTGGTGAACCCGATCTGGTTGTTAACGATGAAATGAACGGTGCCGCCGGTCCGGTAGCCCTTCAGTTGTGACAGGTCCAGGGTTTCAGGGACCAGTCCCTGACCGGCGAAAGCGGCATCGCCATGCATCAGAAGACCCATAATGCACTTGCGTTCCTCATCACCGATTTGCGCCTGCTTGGCGCGAACCTTGCCCAGAACGACGGTGTTGACTGCTTCCAGATGGGACGGGTTGGCGGTCAGCGACAAATGCACCGTATTACCATCGAAAATACGATCGGCTGATGTTCCCAGGTGATATTTAACGTCGCCCGAACCCATAATGTCATCCGGCTTTGAGGCCAACCCCATGAATTCGGCGAACATTGCCAGATAGGGCTTGTTCATGATCGAAGCGAGCACATTCAGGCGTCCACGGTGCGGCATACCGAGGACCACTTCCTTGACGCCTAGCTGACCGCTGCGCTTGATGATTTGCTCCAGGGCCGCAATCAGGCTTTCGCCGCCATCCAGGCCAAAGCGTTTGGTGCCGGTGTATTTCTTGTCGAGGAATTGCTCGAATCCTTCGGCTTCGACAAGGCGCTGATAAATAAAGCGTTTGCCCTTGAAGGTGAATTCCGTGTGGTTGTGAGCACCTTCGATACGACGCTGAATCCAGGCGCGCTCTTCGGGTTCCTGGATATGCATAAATTCGACACCAATGGAGCCGCAGTAGGTTTCCTTTAGGATTTTGAGAATTTCCCTGGGTGTCGCCGTTTCCAGGCCGAGCACATTATTGATAAAGATCGGCCGGTCCATATCTTCTTCGTGGAAACCGTAGGTCTTTGGATCAAGCTCCGTATGAAGATCCATGCCCTCCAGACCTAAGGGGTCAAAGTTGGCATTCAGGTGGCCGCGCACCCGGTAAACACGGATCATCATCAAGGCGCTGATCGAATCCAGGGTTGCCTGGCGGATCTTGCCGGCATCGGCGCGACCATCAAGGCCGCGGGCCATGGTCGGCAGGCCGCCGCCCATCATTTCAGCGGCTGAACCACCATCATAAGCCACCGGGGACTGATCCATGGAGGCCCCAATTTCTTCTGCGATCAGGCCACCATTGGTACCTATAACACCGGATTCCGACGGGGCCCAGCTGGCACCCCTGAAATCGTTTCTGGTATCGCTTAAGTCATCGGTCAACCCGTTGAAAAAATCGACCCAGGTCTGATCGACCAGTGTCGGGTTTTCAAGAAAGCGGGCATAGAGCTCTGCAACATAGGTCGCATTGGCACCGGTCAGGAAATTATCAATTGACGAAGACATGATGTTCATATGGACGGATTTCAGCTGATCCGTCTCCCCTCCCTTTGATGATTAGATCGTCACCCGGCTATCGCCTTGACCATGGTCGAACCGATAGCAGATGGTGAGTCAGCGACGAAAATTCCGGCGCTTTTTAACGCTTCAATCTTGTCGGCTGCGGTTCCCTTGCCACCCGAAATAATCGCCCCGGCATGGCCCATGCGGCGACCCGGGGGGGCGGTCATCCCGGCAATGAAACTGGCCACCGGTTTTTTGGTTTTCGACTGCTTGATATAGTCGGCGGCTTCCTCTTCGGCGGTGCCGCCAATTTCACCGATCATGACGATGGCTTCGGTTTGTGGATCGGCCAGGAACATTTCAAGGCAATCAACGAAGTTGGTGCCGTTGATGGGATCGCCGCCGATGCCGATACAAGTTGATTGACCGAGGCCTGCGGCCGTTGTTTGGGCCACCGCTTCGTACGTCAGGGTTCCCGAACGCGAAACAATGCCAATCTTGCCACGGGTGTGGATGTGGCCGGGCATAATGCCAATTTTACATTCGCCGGGGGTAATAACACCGGGACAATTGGGACCGACGAGGCGCGTTGATGAGCCTTCAAGGACACGTTTGACCTTGACCATATCAAGCACCGGAATGCCTTCAGTAATGCAGACAACCAGGGGAAGTCCGGCGTCAATGGCCTCGACAATGGCGTCACCGGCGAACGGCGGCGGTACGTAAATAACCGAAGCTGTCGCCCCGGTCGCTTTGGCCGCATCGGCAACGGTGTCGAACACCGGCAAGTCAAGATGGCGGGCACCACCCTTGCCGGGTGTTACGCCACCAACCATTTGGGTGCCATAAGCAATCGCCTGTTCGGAATGGAATGTGCCCTGGGCTCCGGTGAAACCCTGACAGATGACTTTGGTATCTGAGTCGACAAGTACAGCCATAGCTCTTAAGCCTCCTTCACGGCCTGGACGACCTTTTCGGCCGCTTCGGCCAAATCGTCGGCTGAAACAATGGCTAACCCTGACTCGCTCAGAATCTTCTTGCCCAGTTCAACATTGGTTCCTTCAAGACGAACAACCAGCGGCACGTTGAGGCTAACCTCACGGGCTGCGGCGACAACGCCTTCGGCAATCACATCACAGCGCATAATTCCGCCGAAGATGTTGACCAGAATGCCTTCGACATTTGGGTCTGATAAGATCAGCTTGAAAGCGGTGGTTACCCGCTCCTTGGTCGCCCCGCCGCCAACATCCAGGAAGTTGGCCGGATCACCACCGTAAAGCTTGATGATATCCATGGTCGACATGGCAAGCCCGGCACCATTGACCATGCAGCCAATGTTGCCATCAAGTTTGATGTAATTGAGTTCATGACGCGCCGCTTCAAGTTCGGCGGGGTCTTCTTCGTCTTCGTCGCGCAGTTCCTCCACATCCTTGTGGCGGAACAGGGCGTCGTCGTCGAAGTTCATTTTTGCGTCCAGCGCAATAATGTCGCCATCACCGGTAACCACCAGCGGGTTGATTTCCATCATTGAGGCGTCCAGTTTTATAAACGCGTCATAAAGCGCCAGCATGAACCTGGTCGCCGTGCCGACCTGCTTGCCCTCCAGGCCCAAACCGAAAGCCAGTTTACGGGCGTGGAACGGCAACATGCCGGTGGCAGGATCGATGGACACTTTAAGGATTTTTTCCGGAGTCGCTTCGGCGACTTCTTCGATTTCCATACCGCCTTCCGTTGATGCCATCAAGGTCACCCTTGACGTCGAACGATCAACCAGTATGGACAAATAGAGCTCGCGAGCAATGTCGCAGCCTTCTTCGATATAGACTCGCTTGACTTCCTTACCCGCCGGGCCGGTCTGCTTGGTGACCAGAACATGGCCAAGCATCTCACCGACGCTTTCTTTAACATCGTCCATGGATGTGACGACGCGGACACCGCCTTTGCCATCCGGGTTATCGGCGAAACGTCCGGCACCACGTCCACCGGCATGAATTTGTGATTTGACGACCCACACAGGACCGCCCAGCTCGTTGGCAACGGTTTCAGCCTCCGGCGGTGTGTAGGCGACACCCCCGCGGGGTACAGTGACGCCGAACTTGGCCAGCAACTGCTTGGCCTGATACTCGTGAATATTCATCGGTTTCCTTAAAGTTCCCTTGCGTTACGGGCCTTGCGGACCATTCAGATCACAGCTGAAATTACTTTTTCTTTCTGGCAGCAGCCTTACGGACGGGCTTTTTCTTTGCTGGCGCTTTTTTTACTGCTTTTTTCCTGGCAGGAGCTTTTTTCACAACCGCTTTTTTCACCGCTTTTTTCTTGGCGACTGCCTTCTTCCTGGCCGGGGCCTTCTTCTTGACAGCCTTTTTAGGTGCGGCCTTCTTCTTGGCTGGAGCCTTTTTTACCGCCGCTTTTTTCGCGGCGGGTTTTTTCTTTGCCGCAGCTTTCTTTTTGGCGGGTGCTTTTTTCACTGTGGCTTTCTTTGCAGCTTTTTTCTTGAGGCCCAGGATGATCCTGATCAAGCCTTTGACGGCGCGCACCGACTTGTTGAAGCCGGCTTTTTCTTCCTTGTCGAGTTTGATCTCGACGATCCGCTCCACACCCTTGGCACCAATGACAACCGGAACGCCAACGTACATATCTTTGACCCCGTATTGGCCTTTAAGAAATGCGGCACACGGCAGCACACGCTTTTTGTCATTCAAGTAGGCATCGGCCATCTGAATGGCGGCACTGGCCGGGGCATAAAAAGCCGAACCGGTTTTAAGCAGGCCGACGATTTCAGCACCGCCGTCACGGGTGCGCTGGACAATTTCATCAATGCGTTTCTGGGTTGTCCACTTCATCTTGACCAAGTCAGGCAGCGGTACGCCGCCGACTGTTGAATAGCGTGGCAGTGGAACCATGGTATCGCCGTGTCCACCAAGCACAAAGGTCGAGACGTCTTCCACCGAAACCTTGAATTCTTCTGACAGGAAATAACTGAAGCGCGCTGAATCAAGCACCCCGGCCATGCCGACAACTTTGTTGTGGGGCAAACCGGATGCCTCGCGCAACACCCAGACCATCGCGTCGAGCGGATTGGTAACGCAGATAACAAAGGCTTTGGGGCAATTCTCCTTGATCCCCTGACCAACGGACTCCATCACCGAGGTATTGATGCCAAGCAGGTCATCGCGGCTCATGCCCGGTTTGCGCGGTACACCAGCGGTTACGATAACCACGTCGGCACCACGAATGGCGGCGTAACTGGAGGCTCCCTTGATCCCGCAATCGAAACCTTCAATGGTCGAAGATTCCGCCAGATCAAGCGCCTTGCCCTGGGGCACACCGTTGACAATGTCGAAAAGAACAATGTCCCCTAGCTCTTTCAGTCCAGCCAGATGCGCCAGTGTTCCGCCGATATTTCCGGCGCCGATAAGGGCAATCTTGTTTCGTGCCATGAATCCATCCCCTCGTATATTGTAAAACCTCGTTAAAATGTCGCCGCAACGATTGATTTTGCAGCGCAAACATCAATTTTTTGTAACGCTAATTAGACCCAAGGGCAAGGGGAACCTACCTGAATGGGTTGCTGGATATCGTTAGATTTATTGTGGTTCTATAATATCAAGACCAATATCGACGGCCCCTGCAGATTGAGTGATGTGACCGACGGAAATAAAATCGACCCCGGTTTTAGCAATCGCTCCGATGGTCTTGAGATTGACTCCCCCAGAAGCTTCAAGGGGGATGCGTCCGCCGGACATTTCAACCGCCTGCTTAAGCTCTTCAATGCTCATGTTATCGAGGAGGATTTTATCGGCCCCCGCTGCCAGAGCCTGGGCAACCTGCTCAAGCGTGTCGCATTCCACCTCGATGTCCTTCAAGCCCGCTTCCTGCGCCAGTTTAAGGGCCATGGCTACTGACCCTGCGACGGCAATGTGATTGTCTTTGATCAGCACCCCGTCATCGAGACGCATACGGTGATTGGTCGCCCCGCCCATGCGCGTTGCGTACTTGGAAAGGGCCCGCAATCCGGGAATGGTTTTACGGGTATCGAGCAAGGTAGCGCCGCTGCCAGCAATGGCATCGACAAAGCGTCCCGTTTCGGTGGCGATGCCCGAAAGCATCTGAACAATATTCAGGGCCGTGCGTTCGGCGCTTAAAAGCGCCCGCGCCGGTCCTTCCAGCTTCATCAACTGGCCACCCCTTGCCACCCGCGCGCCGTCTTCACTCAAACACTGAATATGGGCATAGGGGGCAAGGCGCTTAAAGACCTGAGCCGCAATATCGAGACCGGCGACGATGATATCCTCGCGCGTCGCCATCACCAGATGCAGGCGCGTCTTCTCTCCGAGGGTTGCCGCAGATGTCTGGTCACCGCTCCCCAAGTCTTCTTTGAGGGCATCGTCGATCAGGCGCTCGATGGTTCGCTGGTCAAGAGTGGTCACGCTTTTATTCTGCCGCTTGCGACGCCGCAGCAGTGCCCTTCGGCGACATCTCGAGCATCCGCTCTATGGGCTTTAGGGCGCGCAGGCGTAAATCTTCGTCCAGCTCGATACGGGGGCCATCATTCTTCATCGCCTGATAGAGTTTCTCCATGGTGTTCAGGGCCATGTAGGGACAATTGGTGCACGGACAGGCATCGACATCGCGTGCTTCGCTGACCCCTGGTGCGGCGATGAAGGTTTTTTCCGGATTATCCTTCTGCATCTGGTGGATGATGTGGGGTTCGGTGGCGATGATAAATTCCTGGCCCGGGTCAGTGGCGACAAAATTGAGGATACCCCTGGTCGAGCCGATATAATCAGCCAATTCAAGGATCGTATCGGGGCATTCGGGGTGTGCGGCGACCTGGGCTTGCTTATGCTCTGCCTTTAGCTGCAAAAGCAGATCTTCGGAAAATTCTTCGTGGACGATGCAACTCCCCGGCCACAGAACCATGTCGCGACCGGTTTTCTTGTTAAGGAAATGTCCCAAATGACGATCAGGGGCGAACAGGATCGGCTGGTCCTTGGGCAGCTGATTGATGATCGCCTCGGCATTTGACGAGGTCACAATAATATCAGAAAGCGCCTTAACCTGAGCCGAGCAATTGATATAAGTCAGCGAGATATGATCCGGGTGAGCCTCGCGCCAGGCCTGGAATTCCTGTGGGCCACACGCCTCTTCCAGGGAACAACCGGCATCGCCATCAGGTAACAGCACGGTGCGGGTCGGGTTGACGATCTTGGCGACCTCGGCCATGAAACGCACACCACAAAAAACAATCACATCAGCGTCTGTTTCAGCTGCCTTGCGAGACAGATCAAGGCTATCGCCGACAAAATCGGCAATGTCCTGAATTTCGTAGTCCTGATAATAGTGGGCCAGAATGATCGCATTCTTGTCCGCACGCAACCGGTTGATCTCGGCCTTCAGATCAATGCCTGGGGCGATGTTACTGGTTACTTGAAAATCCGGTAATACGACGCTATCGCTCAACGAGAGTCTCCACTGAATGGGGGTTACCCCCCTGATTTAGTCGTATGGAACCGATTGCACAAGGGCTATGGCAAACCCTGTCAGGCGGCCTGGTCTTGGCCAAGATATTCTTCGGATTGCATTTCCATCAACCTTGATGCGGTCCGCTCAAACTCGAAAGACCCGTCACCCTTCGTATAAAGCTCCGAAGGTTGGGCGGCGGCTGAACAAACCAGATTGCTGCCGCTTTCATAGAGCGCGTCAATCAGCGTCACGAAGCGCTTGGCCTCGTTGCGGTTTTCAGGCCCCATGCGCGGAATATCGTAAAGCAGCAGCGTGTGATAACGACCGGCGACGGCCAGATAATCCGCCGGACCCAGTTCGGTTCCGCACAAATCATCAAAACCGATCATGGCAACCCCGTCAGCGGCCATTGGAATATTCAGTTCGCGACCGTTAACAATAATCGGTTCGGAAAGTTCTTCGGCTTCGCTGGTCAGGCGCTCGAATAACTGGCCAAGGTGTCGTTCCGATTCTTTGCTGTGCGGAGTCAGATAGACACCGGCCTGACGAATAGTTTCCCGGCGATAGTCCAAAGCCCCGTCAAGCATCAGCAGATCGAGTTTTTCTTCCAGAAGGTCGATAAACGGCAAGAACAAGGCGCGCTGCAAACCATCTTTATAAAGATCGGATGGCGGCCTGTTCGATGTCGCCACAACAACCACACCTTCATCGAAAAGGGTTTTAAACAAGCGACTTAAAATCATTGCATCGGCAATGTCGTGAACTTGAAATTCATCGAAGCACAAAAGGGTTGCCTCTTCAGCCAGGCGTTTGGCGATGGGCGGGATCGGGTCATCGCCACGGCCTTTCCATTTGCGGTACTCATTCAGGCGGGCATGAATCTGTTGCATAAAAGCATGGAAGTGGACACGCCGCTTGTTCCGGACCGGTGCGGTTTTGAAAAACATGTCCATTAGCATGGATTTGCCACGCCCGACGCCACCAAACATGTACAGACCCTGGGGCGGCTGTTCACGTCTGCGGCCAAGGCCGAAACGGTCCTTCCAGCCTTTGCTTCCGCTCGATGGTTCGTAAGCGGCCAGGGCATGATGAAGGCTTTGCAGTTTTTCCACGGCAAGACTCTGGGCCGAATCGGGTCGCAATTCCCCGGCCAGTATCATGCGACGGTAATCGTTAAGCGGACCTTCCAGTTTAGCCACCTTATGTTGACGAATTAACTGATAGCAGTCTAAATCAAGCCACCGACCGGATCAAATGTTGCTTCCATTTGACGGCGGAACTGAAACGCCATGGTCGTTTCGTCAATTTCCACATCTGAAAACTTTATCGCCTGACCGTTGGCAATATGGGTTTTTAAGGTAACGCCACTGGCAAGGCCGATTGGCAGGTAGCCGTTGTGACAGGATTTGGCAGCCCCCATCAAGGTGCCATACACAGTAAAGCCGCCCTCACCGTCAAGCACCTCGCCAGATTCCAGTCCGCGTTTTGCCGTTGCCACCACGTCACCCCGGAAATGCTGCGCCACACCGGTCGGCTGGCCGGTAAGCCCTGCGGCAATTACGCTGATACCCAGTTCCAGCCCGATCAGATGAAACGGCCTGTAGAGCGCGCAGTAGCGTCCACTGTCATCGGTGGTGACGCCGTATTGGGCAAAACAGTCGCGGACGTAATCCGATGGCGCTTCAAAGGATACAAACACGCCCCAACGTAAATCCCGCTCGACCTCCCGTCCGTCCCGGTGAAGACTTGAGATCACCTCGACCATGCCCTTCTCGGGCAGAACCCCGCCATCGGCCTGGGGGCGCAGAACCTGAGCCAGATCGTCAATACCACACGGCGGAAACTGCAAACCGTCATCGGGCGGTGTTAAATCGCAGGCATTGGCCACCGCCGCCATTTCAATAGCCGATTTGGTGCCGTCCAGAAACGAGTTAAACATCTTGGCATTCATGCCCGCCGCCGCCGCTTGCTTGGACGTCAGTCCGTAATAATCCCAAACCGTTTCGGGTGTCGAGGCATGATACTGGGGCAGATACTTGGTTCCCTTGCCCGCTGCAATAACCTGGAAACCGCAAGCCCTTGCCCAATCGACCTGTTCGGCAATCAACGCCGGTTGATCGCCGTAAGCCATGGAATAAACAACATTGGCCTGCGCTGCCCGGCGCGCCAGCAGGGGCCCCGCCAGGGCGTCGGCTTCGACGTTGACCATGATCACATGGCGACCGCGTTCGAAACATTTCAGGGCGTGCGCGATACCGGCCTCGGGCACCCCGGTCGCCTCGATTACGACTTCGATGCCGCCGGCCCTTATCAATTCGTCTGCATCATCGGTAAGGTAAGTGGAGCCGTCGGCCAGGGCCTTGGCGGGCGACGTGGCACCATAGCGTTCAGGCGGCCAACCGGTGGTCGCCAGTTGTTCGCGGGCGCGGCCGACATCAAGGTCGGCGATGGCGAGAATATGCAAACCCGGTGTGTGCAAGGCCTGACTTAAGAACATGGCACCAAATTTTCCAGCACCGATCAGGCCGACCCGCAAAGGCATGCCCTGTTCGGCCCTCGCTTGAAGCATGGCATACAAGTTCATGGGGCTTACCCTAAACTATAATCGTTTTACTTGCGCCTTCTTGATCTCGGCGATGGCTTTGCCGGGATTGAGGCCCTTGGGACACGTGCTGGTGCAATTCATAATGGTGTGGCAGCGGTACAACTTGAACGGATCGTCCAGATCGTCAAGGCGCTCGCCTGTTGCCTCGTCCCGGCTATCGGCAATCCACCGGTAAGACTGCAACAACACGGCCGGGCCCAGATATCGATCACCGTTCCACCAGTAACTGGGGCAACTGGTCTGGCAGCAGAAACACAAAATACATTCCCACAAGCCGTCCAGCCGGGCTCTCTCTTGGGGGCTCTGCAATCTTTCATTGTCGGGAGCTGCGGAGTCGGTGCTCAACCACGGCTTGATTGATGTATATTGTGCGTAGGGCACCGTCAGGTCGGGGACCAGATCCTTGATCACCGGCATGTGGGGCAGCGGGTAAATTTTAACGTCACCCTTGATCTCGGAAATCGCCTTGGTACATGCCAGCGTATTGGTGCCGTCGATATTAAAAGCGCATGACCCGCACACACCTTCCCGACAGGATCGCCGGAAGGTCAGGGTTGAATCGAGCTCGTTCTTGATTTTTATCAGGGCGTCCAGAACCATCGGTCCGCATTTATCGAGATCGATCTCGAAGCTGTCGAGACGCGGATTATTACCGCTGTCGGGATCAAAACGGTAGACCTTGAAGGTCTTGATCCGGGTCGCCCCATCGGGTGCTTTGTGGGTTTTGCCAGTACCGACTTTGGAATCCGCCGGAAGGTTGAATTCTACCATGTCAGTACACCCGCGCTGCCGGTTCGATGTAATCGACGTCGTCGCTGAGTGTCCAGGTATGGACCGGACGGTAACTTAAAGTGACCTTGCCGTTCTCATCAATCCAGGCCAGCGAATGTTTCATCCAGTTCTCATCATCCCGATCGGGGAAATCTTCGCGGGCATGGGCACCGCGGCTTTCCTTGCGGGCGACAGCTGAATGGATGGTGGCCTGGGCGCAGGCCAAAAGATTTTCAAGTTCCAGCGCTTCAACAAGATCCGAATTCCAGATCATGGAACGGTCCGAGACCCCGATCTGGTCCATTGAGTTGACAATCGCGTCAACATTTTTTTGACCTTGTTGCATGGTTTCCTGTGTTCGGAAAACGGCGGCGTCGCGCTGCATGGCACGCTGAAGCTCACCCCTGATCTCGCTGGTTTTCGATGCCCCGTCGGCATGACGCAAGACGTCCAGGCGACCCAGGGCGCGATCTGACTGATCCACGGATAACGGTTTGGGTTTCGAGCCCTTCTTGATCGTTTCGACCGCGCGGATCGCCGCAGCACGGCCGAAAACGACAATATCGAGAAGCGAATTGGTGCCCAGTCTGTTGGCACCATGAACCGAGGCACAGGCGCATTCGCCAATCGCCATCAAGCCACCGACGACGGCGTCGGGATCACTTTCAGTGGGGCGCAGGACTTCACCGTGATAATTGGTCGGGATACCGCCCATGTTGTAGTGAACCGTTGGCAGCACCGGAATTGGTTCGCGGGTGGCGTCAACGCCAGTAAAGATTTGCGCCGACTCGGTAATCCCCGGAAGACGTTCAAGCAGCAAGTCTTCTCCCAAATGCTCAAGATGCAGGAAGATATGATCGTCCTCGTCACCAACACCCCGGCCTTCGCGTATTTCAACGGTCATGGCCCGACTGACCACATCGCGCGAGGCCAGATCCTTGGCCGTCGGCGCGTAGCGTTCCATGAAACGCTCACCTTGGCTGTTGGTCAGATAACCACCCTCACCGCGTGCCCCTTCGGTGATCAGGCAACCTGAACCGTACATGCCGGTTGGATGAAACTGGACAAATTCATGATCCTGTAGGGGCAACCCCGCACGCGCCACCATGCCATTGCCATCTCCGGTACAAGTATGGGCCGACGTGCACGAGAAGAAGGCACGGCCATAACCACCGGTCGCCAGCACGGTTTTGTGGGCGCGGAAACGATGCAAGGACCCGTCATCCAGATTCCAGGCCAGAACGCCGCAACAATCGCCCTCGTCATCCATCAGCAAGTCGATAACGACATATTCAACAAAGAACTCGGCGCCACGTTTCAGGCATTGCTGATAGAGGGTATGCAGGATGGCGTGACCGGTCCGGTCGGCGGCGGCGCAAGCGCGCTGCACCGGGGCCTCACCGAAATTGCGCATGTGGCCGCCGAAAGGGCGCTGGTAGATCTTGCCTTCTTCGTTACGCGAGAACGGCACCCCGAAGTGTTCCAACTCATAAACCGCCGGCACCGCCTCGCGGCACATATATTCGATGGCGTCCTGATCGCCGAGCCAGTCCGAACCTTTAACCGTGTCGTACATATGCCAGCGCCAGTTATCTTCGGCCATATTGCCAAGCGAAGCACCGATACCGCCCTGGGCGGCAACCGTATGACTGCGGGTCGGGAACACCTTGGTAATACAAGCGGTTTTAAGGCCGCCGTCCGACATTCCCAGGGTCGCACGAAGACCGGCCCCGCCAGCCCCGATAACCAGGACATCATGAATGTGATCGGTAATTTCGTAAGCAGTGGACATGAATGAATTAACTTCCGAAAGCAACGCGGAAAATAGCTAGCAACGAGGCAATCCCGCCAAGATACGCAAAGGCCTTAACCGCGATCAGGGCGGTTATTTTACCGACTTCGCTATGAACATAATCTTCAACAACAACATGCAGGCCCTGTTCGGAATGATAAAAAATCGTCACCACCGTCAGCACCAGAAGCAGGGTATTGCCCGGGTCCGAAACCCATAACACATAATCACCATGGTCAGCGCCAACAAGACTGAGTACAGAAACAACAAACCACAACATCAACGGCAGCAGCGCCATCGATGTCAGCCGTTGAGCCCACCAATGACTGGTACAGCCACTTTTTGCCGGACCGAGCCCGCGGGCATGGGCGAGAGGTGTGCGCATTTCCATCTCGTTGTTCCTTTAAATGATCCCGGCGCGCACATAGGCAACGATCCAGGTTAGCGCCGTTAGTCCAAAGGCCGTGAAAACAACAACGATTCCCGTGGCCCGCAACATCGGCATATCAAAACCAAGACCGACGTCCCAAATCAAATGACGGATGCCGTTGGCTAGGTGATAAAACAGCGAAAAAGTCAGACCCAACAAGATGAGCTGGCCGATAGGAGAGCCAAAAAAATCTTGTGCGCGACCATACGCATCAGGACCATAAGCCGCTGACGACAACCAGTAAATCAGGAATACACTGCCAAAAGACAGAGCGACGCCCATCATCCTGTGCAAGATCGACAGGACAGATGTTATCTGTGGGTTATAAACCTGAAGGTGCGGCGAAAGTGGCCGCGCCTTTGCAGCACCGGTGGTTGATTTCTCTGACGTCATGAAGAAGTCCAAATGATTATAAACAAGCTTCCCAACCCGTTTAAACGCTCAGTTCGGGCAAGTCAACTTTCACAACCTCAACCCGAGGGGAAATAAAATAAACACTCTTATTACATTAGTTTCTTCTAAATTAAGATTTAGCCGCGAAACCCTAATCTGTTGATTCCAAAGAAAACCTACCAAGACATGTGAACACAGTTGTGGAAAACATGTGTGTCAAATGTGTGCATGTTGGAATCTTATTCACAGAAATGTTGTTTTTTCACAGATATTTATATTGAAGCCATAAACGATTTTTCAGACCATGTATCGCGTATGTAAAAGTGCCGATGCAGTAAATTTTGACATTGCTTTCTGATCGTCCTTCGGGACCTGATGGGCGTTTTATTGAGAAATTTACTGCCTCTTGAATATCTGCGGTGTTCGCGCTGTAGAGCGTTCAGGAGACAGTGTCCTTATGAAGGATTTTCCGCGCTTCGGCCTGGATATCCATTTTGAGGGCGCCGCGAAATAACTGACCTCACTAAAGTGAGGCGGACCTTTCGCTGGTAGGCTGCTCTTCCCTGGTGGAGACCGGTCGTGCCTTGGCGAAAGAGCAAACCTCAAATTCCGGTCTCGGCCGGAACGACGGGAGAGCTAGGGGACAGGGAGGTTCAGACTGTTATGCAGCCAGAACACCAGTCGTTCCGGAAGGCCTTGCCTTCCAGGGTTACCTGAGGATCGAGAAGTTTCGGCTTCTTTATTTTTAGGGCACCCGCTTTTAGTCCGCAGCACTGAGGACGGCGATAGCGTGTCGGAGAATTGTTGAAACTTAAGGGTCTTTCATGCTGGTGCAAACCGGAATGAAGGATTGTTGGGGGAAGGCAGTTCACACCACCAACGGTCAAGGACGGTTCTCTGCCCAGGGTTCGTCCATGAACCGATGGTGATGATGGCGACAAGCCCGCTTTTCATATGCACGGAGCCTGGCCGGCTCCAATTAGAGGCGTCAGGTGCGCTGCTTTGGCGGCGCGTTATGCAGGTTTCCCAGGATCTGTATACCTGACGCCTCTTTCATTTTCCCTAACGTCTTCGTTAAGGTCTTTTGGGCATTAGCACCGTGTAATCAAAATCAAGAACAACTGATGGATCGTACTTGCCATCTTCTTCCTTGCCCGGAAAGTTCTCGCAAGATTGGTCCTTGCTGGCCACCGTGCGTAGACGTAAGGCGCCCAGATCATCGCGGCCGGACACTGCGGATTTGCCGAGAACTTCGCTCCAGGCATAGATTGTGTCGCCGCCGAAAGTCGGTGCCACGTGATTGCCTGCATTGATGGCTGCGACCTTGAAGGCGTTTCCCAAACCATTAAACGACAGCGCCCGGGCCAGCGAAATAACATGGCCGCCGTAAACAATACGACGCCCAAAACGGCCTTCCTTTTGGGTGTGCTGGTTGAAGTGAACCTTGGCCGTATTCTGATAGAGCCTGGTCGCCAGCATATGATCGGACTCTTCAATGGTCATGCCATCGACGTGATCGATTTTTTCGCCAGCCTTATAATCGTCCCAAAGCATGTCGCTTCCGGAAAGCATGGTATCAAAGGCGGCCATTTCCAGTCCGTCGGGAACAATCAACTCTTCATCGGCAACAAACACGGGTAGCTCAGGAACCACGGGCTCGGGGGCAGGGCTGGCCGGATCGCGTTTATTGACCATCACCCAGCGGACAAAATCAAGCACCGGCTCGTCACGCTGGTTAAGACCCACGGAATGAACATAAACAATACCGGTTTTGGCATTGGAATTTTCCTTTAGTCCAATCACCCGCGATGATGCCCTAAGCGTGTCACCCGGATAAACGGGAACCCCGTATCGTCCCGCCGCATAGCCCAAATTGGCAACGGCGTTTAACGAAATATCTGGGACAGTTTTTCCAAAGACCACATTAAACGCCAGCATGTCATCGATGGGTGCGGCTTCAAACCCTATGGAGATGGCAAACATATCAGATGAATGGACCGGGAAACGGGTGCCATAAAGAGCCGTATAGAGTGAGGCATCGCCTTCGCTTAAGGTCCGCGGCGTGGCGTGAACGATCTCCTGGCCCAGAGAAAAATCTTCAAAATAATTACCGGGATTTGTTTTGTTGCTCATTCACTGTCCTTTTCAGCGATCGCCTCAGCCATGGCGACCAACCGCCGGGCGTTTTCCACGTGCAGGTTTTCAATCAGTTTCCCTTCCACGACGATCACCCCCTTGCCTTCTCTATCAGCTTCAGCGTGGGCGGCGATGATTGTTTTGGACCATTCCACCTCTGCGGATGAAGGTTCGAAAACCTGATTGGCCAAATTAATGGTCTTGGGATGGATCAAGGACTTGCCATCAAATCCCAGCTCCAGCCCCTGGATGCAGGAATGCCTAAAACCTTCTTCGTCATCAAGATCAAGATGGACGCCGTCAACAATAGCGATGCCAGCGGCGCGCGCCGCCAGCAGGCATAGGCCAAGACTGGTGATCATCGGCAGCCGGTCTCTTGTGTGGGCTGCGTGCAAATCCTTGCCCAGATCCGAGGTGCCAAGAACGAAGCCAACCAGTCGCCTGCTCGAAAAAGCAATTTCTTCGGCGTGAAGTATCGCCAGCGGCGTTTCCATCATGCACCAGATAGCCAAATCATCCGGTGCACCGGCATCAGCCATCAGCTTTTCGGCATCCTGAACCATTGCCGCACTATCGACTTTTGGCAGCAAGATGGCATCGGCCCCGGATTTGGCCATGGCGGTGATGTCATCGCGACCCCAGACCGTATCCATGGCATTGACCCGAACGATCAGTTCACGCTTTCCATATCCACCGGTTTTCAAGGCATCAATGATCTGGGTGCGGGCCACTTCCTTGGCATCAGGGGCGACGGCATCTTCCAGATCCAGAATCAGCCCGTCGGCGGCAAGGTTGCGGCCCTTGTCAAGGGCCCTGGCGTTGGAACCGGGCATATAAAGGAAGCTGCGTCGGGGGCGGGCACGTTGTGCCATGATGAAACCTATGGG
>JACNJU010000086.1 GCA_014382375.1 Rhodospirillaceae bacterium | reverse complement strand
GGTGCCCCCGGGGAGAATCGAACTCCCACTCCCTTGCGGGAACTGGATTTTGAATCCAGCGCGTCTACCAGTTCCGCCACAGGGGCACTGCGTTGGAAGCGGCCATCATAGCCAAGGCTTGGGCCGGGTCAATCGTGATATTGCAGATCGGCCATGGGACTGCTAAACCTCCGCCACGACAATCTTTTATGGCGGAGAATATTCAGGTGATCAAGGGACTCTACGACTGGACCATGAAGCTGGCCGAGCACCGCAATGCCTTGGCTGCACTGGCTTTGGTGTCGTTCATCGAAAGTTCGGTATTTCCCATCCCCCCCGATATCCTGATTATCCCGATGGTTCTGGCGGCCCGCGAAAAAGCCTGGCGCATTGCCCTGATTTGCACGGTGGCTTCCGTGCTGGGCGGCATTGCCGGCTACGGAATCGGTTTTTTCCTCTATGAATCCATTGGCAAGGCGCTGCTCGACTTCTACGGCTACGCAGACAAATTCAGCCAGTTCCAAAGCTATTACCACGAATGGGGCGCCTGGATCGTCGGCGGTGCCGGGTTGACGCCTTTCCCCTACAAGGTCATCACCATCGCCAGTGGTGTCGCCGACCTGAATCTGATCGTCTTCATCGTCGCATCGTTACTTTCGCGAGGCTTGCGGTTCTTTCTGGTCGCAGGGCTACTGTGGTATTTTGGCGAACCGATCAGGGCCTTTATCGAAAAAAATCTGGGTCTCCTTGCAACCGCCTTTTTTGTCCTGCTGTTTGGCGGATTTGTGCTGATCAAGTTCCTGCACTAGTTTAAGCTGATGTCTTTAAATCGCCTGATCCCCGCTTTTATTTTTCTGGTCACCCTTGGCGCCCTGTCGCTGGCGTTGACGGCCCAGCATGTTTATCAGCTGGAACCCTGCATCCTGTGCCTGTACCAGCGTATTCCCTTCATTGTCACAGGCCTGCTGGCTGTTTTGGCGCTGCGCCTGAAGACATCATCGGCGTTCATCCCGCTGATTATCATCCTCTGCGGTCTGGTCTATATTGTCGGCGCGGGCATTGCCGTCTACCACGTCGGGGTTGAGCAGCACTGGTGGTTGTCGGGATGTACGGCCCCCTTGTCTGACAGCGTCAGCCTACAGGATATTCGCGCCAGCCTGATGCAAAAGCCGGAAAAATCCTGTGATGAGGTGGACTGGACCCTTTTTGGAATCAGCATGGCGACCTATAATGTGTTCGGATCAAGCGTGCTTGGGCTGGCCAGCATTACGATGGGCATACAATTGTCAAAGACAAGGAAGACATGAGCGAAGAGCAAAAAACCTATTCATCAGTAGACGGTCGCCTGCCCGGCGATCCCAGCCGTGAGGCCTTGATCGAACGCTTCATTCGTGTCGATCAGGCTGGCGAATATGGTGCTGTTCGTATCTATGAAGGACAAATGAGCGTGCTTGGAAAATCAGAAAGTGGCCCGCTCATCAGTCACATGCTGGCCCAGGAAGAAGTCCACCTTGATACTTTTTCAAAAATGATCGGCAAGCGCCGGGTTCGGCCAACCGCCCTGCTGCCTCTGTGGCATCTGGCTGGCTTCGCGCTGGGCGCAGGAACGGCGCTGCTGGGCGAGAAGGCGGCCATGGCCTGCACCGTCGCCGTCGAGGAAGTCATCGATGAGCACTACGCAGCCCAGGTCGAAAAACTCGAAGCCATGGGCGGTGAGGAGCAGGAACTGAGCGAAACCTGCGAGAAATTCCGCCTTGAAGAACTTGAGCACCGCGACACCGCCCTTCAGAACGGTGCCGAGAAAACCGCCGGTTACGAAGGCTTAAACGCCCTGATTAAAACCGGATCGCGTCTGGCCATCTGGCTGTCGGAACGCATTTAATTATCGCTCGTGCTTGCGAATAAGCCCTGAAATGATGCCGCGGAAAGTGCGAACTTCCTGTTCGGTCATGTTTGCCCGCTGGAACATATTGCGGATATTGCGGACCATGGCCGGGCGTTTTTCAGGCGGCCTTAGGAATCCACAGGCGTCCAGCTCGGCTTCCAGGTGTTCAAACATGCCAACCAGTTCGGCCTTGTCGGCAAGGCGCGTGTTCTTGGGGATACGATCGTCAATAGCCGGTGTGGCGTCGCCGGACTGGAACCACTCATAACCGATCAACAGCACCGCCTGGGCCAGATTGAGAGAACTGAAAGCCGGGTTCATGGGGATTGTGACCAGGGTATCGGCCAGGGCCACATCATCGTTGTTTAGGCCCCAGGCTTCACGCCCAAAAATCACACCGGGGGTACCACCGGAGGCGATGACGTCGCGCATTTCCTGTGCCGCCGCCCGCGCGCTCAACACCCGCTTGGTCATGTCCCGATCGCGGGCCGTGGTTGCGTAAACATGGCTTAAGCCGCTCAGCGCCTCAGACGTTGTATCAAAGACACGAACTGCATCAAGAACCACCTCGGCACCGGCGGAGGGCTTGATGGCGTTCTCGTTGGGCCAGCCATGAACCGGGGCAACAAGGCGCAAATCGCCAAGCTCATTGTTGAGCATGGCCCGGGCGCTCATGCCGATATTTTCACCCAGTTGCGGATTAATCAGGATAATCGCCGGGGCACCCAGGGACGCCGTCGCGCTTGATTTTGGCGGCCTGCGGGGTTTCTTTCTTCCAGTCATTGGATTCTAGGTCACACCGTCGCGATACAGCTTGTAGACGATGCTATCGCGCAGCGCTTCATAAGAAGCCTCGATAATATTTGTCGAAACCCCGACTGTCGACCAGTGCTCGCCGTGGGCGCCAGCGGATTCGATCATCACCCGCGGCATTGCGGCAGAGGCATCGGTGGAACGCAAGATGCGGACCTTGAAATCGACCAAACGCAAATCCTCAAGGACCGGATAAACCGGTATCAGGACTTTTCTGAGCGCCATATCCAGTGCGTTGACTGGGCCGTTTCCTTCGGCCACCGTCATGTGCTCCTTGCCATCGACCGTCAACTTGACGGTGGCCTCAGACACGATCACCAGTTCACCCTTGGAATTCCAGCGCCTCTCGTCCAGAACCCTGAAATGGTTACAGTGGAAATAATCAGGCACCTTGCCAAGGGCGCGCCGGGCCAATAGCTCGAAGCTGGCTTCCGCACCATCGTAGGAATATCCGTCAAATTCCCGTTCCTTGACCTGTTCGACAAGGCGAATAACCTTGGGATCATCGGCTTTGACATCAATGCCGATTTCCCGAAACCGGGCCAGTATATTGGCCTTGCCCGCCTGATCAGAAACAACAATCTGGCGTTTATTGCCAACCAAGTCAGGCTCCACGTGCTCGTAGCTTCGCGGATCTTTTTCGACCGCCGACACATGCAAACCGCCCTTGTGGGCGAAGGCGGACTCCCCCACATACGGCGCGCTGCGATCAGGCGAGCGGTTCAGGTGTTCATCAAGAACCCGTGAGACATGGGACAAATGGGTCAGATCGGCAGCTGAAATACCGGTATCAAAGCCCATTTTCAATATCAGCGAAGGAATAATCGTTATCAGGTTTGCATTGCCACAACGCTCGCCCAGGCCGTTCAGGGCGCCTTGCACCTGACGCACCCCGGCACGAACCGCAGCCAATGAATTGGCGACCGCGTTTCCGGTATCATCGTGGCAGTGGATGCCCAGATTAGAGCCCGGAATCTGCTCGCACACGGCGTTGACGATTTCCTCGATCTCATGGGGCAGGGTGCCTCCATTGGTATCGCATAACACGATCCAGCGGGCACCCGCGTCAAAAGCTGCCGTCAGGCAAGCCATCGCGAACTCCGGGTTGGCCTTGTAGCCGTCAAAAAAATGCTCGGCGTCAAACATCACTTCTTCGACCTTGGTGCGGGCATGTTTGATGGAGTCTGAAATCATGGCGATGTTTTCGGAATGCTCAATTTCCAGGGCCACATCGACATGAAAATCCCAGGTCTTGCCGACCATGCAAATGGCGTCGGTCCCACAATCGAGCAAAGCGTTAAGTCCCGGGTCATTATCACTGGAACGACCGGCCCGCCGGGTCATGCCAAAGGCCGTCAGACGAGCCCGCGTGAACGTCGGTGGGGCATTAAAAAAGGCATCGTCGGTTGGATTGGCGCCAGGCCAACCGCCTTCGACGTAGTCAACGCCAAGCTTGTCCAGTTCGGCGGCGATCAACATCTTGTCAGAGACATTGAAATCGACGCCCTGAGTCTGGGCCCCGTCACGCAAGGTGCAGTCATATAAATAAACGCGGTTGTCGCTCATGATCTCAAGTGATCCCAGGAATGTAATTTTAATAATATAACGAGCCGAATGCCGGAGAATGAACAATTTAAGCACTTTGCTCAAGGCTTTCCGGCACCAAACAGTGGTTTGAAGGTTCCACAATGCGGTTTTCTTGATATAAGAAAGTATGACTGACAGTCCTGATCTGAGCGATATTGGTGAAGAGGAACGCGCAGACTTTCTGGCTTTCCAGGAAAAAGTCCGCGACACCAACATTAATGAGCAAACCCTGCTGGCAACTGACTATTTGAACCATTTCAACGAAATCGTCATGACCCTGGAAATGGTACCTGATATGCCGGAACTGCTGGAGGACGCCAAGGAATGGCAGTCCAAAGGCTACCAGGAGCACATGCTGCAGAGTACTTTTTCTGACCGCGAACTGGCGGCGGAAGCCTACAACCATGTGCCGAACAAATTCCGTGCGCCGTTTGAACAGACGATTTCCCAGATCGATAATCTGATCGCCACCACCATCGACCGCATCGAAGGTGACCTGGCTCAAGGGAACATGGATCTGGTTCGTGAAAACGCGACGGCCTTATCGAAGATCATTCAACAATTGATGGATGTTGCAGGCGGTATCATTAATGGCAGCGCCAAGACCATGGAACAGTCGGAAATCGATATCATGATCGGCTAGAGCATGTCCGGGTTATTTTGAACCATTCTGATGGCCTGCCTGAATAGCCGTTTCCAGCGCCTGCAAAAAACGTGACCTGTCCTGCTTGGAAAACGGTGCCGGGCCACCGGTAACGGCGCCGCTCTCACGCAGATCGGCCATCAGGTTTCGGGTCGCCAGGGCCATGCCGATGGAATCCTCGCTAAAAGCCTGACCGTTGGGGCGAATGGCCCCGGCACCTTTTTTCAGGATACGATCAGCTAGGGGAATATCGTTGGTGATAGCGATATCGCCGGGTTCGATGTGTTCGACAATCCAGTCATCGGCGGCATCCGCGCCCTGACTAACCACGACAATACGGACTTTGGGATTGGCATCGGGGCGGATACCACCATCGCTGACCATATGAACCATCAGCCCATGGCGTGCGGCGACCTTAAGGGTCTCCTCCTTAACCGGGCAGGCATCGGCGTCGATGTAGATTTCGGTCATTTTATTTTTCCCTCAAGCGCCGGGCGAGGTCTCCGACCTCTTGGCTCGCCGCAATGGCGGCGGCCCGCAGTCGCGGACTTGGGGAACCCAGTTTCCCTGCAACGGAAGATGGCTCCTGTCGCCTTTTTTATTTTGACTTCCAGAGGCCTAGCCAAGCGAACGCAGTGAGCGCCCGGCGACTGAGGGGCAGATACTCTTAGACTCATTCCCGCCGCCAGGTGGTGCCGCCAGCGCCGTCTTCAAGAATGACGCCCTGCTCCGCCAACTCGTCGCGAATACGGTCAGATTCTGCGAAGTCTTTATTGGCGCGTGCTTCAACCCGCTTGGCCACCAATTCATCTATCGCGGCTTCGTCGAGGCCGTCACCACTGACCCCCTTGAACCATTGTTCGGGATCATGCTGCAAGAAGCCCAGAAGAGAAGCTTGAGTTAACAATCTATATTTAACCCAACCCATCTCAACATTTGTCGGTGCCCCGGTAGGATGATGAACCCCAGAATTAGGATTTAAAGCGTAGTCAGCTAGTACATGTACGCAAGCAATAGCCAATGGAGTATTCAGGTCGTCCAACAAGGCCGACTCAACGGTGTTTGGCACTTCAATTTCATGTATGGGTTCAATATGTTCAATAGACTCAACATCTGATAAATGCTGAATCGCTCTATAAAATCCATCCAGTTCAGCCTTCGCTTCCCTAATCCCCGCCCTGGTAAAATCCAATGGCTTTCTGTAGTGGGTTTTCAGCAGCGCCAGTCTGATCGCTTCGCCGGGGAATTCTTTCAACAGGTCGTGGACGGTGTAGAAGTTGCCGAGGCTTTTCGACATCTTCTCGCCTTCGCTCATCAGGTAGCCGTTGTGCATCCAAAGCCGGGCCATGTGCGCGGTGCCGTGGCTGCAACGACTTTGGGCGATTTCGTTTTCGTGGTGCGGGAAAATCAAATCCTGACCACCGCCGTGGATGTCAAATTCGTCGCCCAGAAACTTCTCACTCATGGCAGAGCATTCAAGGTGCCAGCCGGGGCGCCCGAAACCCCAGTCGCTTTCCCATCCGGGCTCTATACCGCTTGAAGGTTTCCACAACACAAAATCAGCCGGATCGCGCTTGTAAGGGGCCACCTCGACCCGGGCTCCGGCGATGATTTCATCACGGTTATGGCCCGACAACTTGCCGTAGTCGTCCCATGATGAGACGGAAAACAGCACATGCCCTTCAGCTTCATAGGCATGACCCTTTTCAAGCAGGGTTTTGATCATCGCGATCATTTCAGGAATATGATCTGTGGCTCGTGGCTCGGCGTCAGGTTCCTGCGCGTTCAGCGCCGCCATATCCTGACGGAAGACGGCGGCCGTCCCTTCAGTAATGGTGCGGATATCGACGCCGGTTTCGGCGGCCTTGGCGTTGATCTTGTCGTCAACGTCGGTGATGTTGCGCACGTAGGTGACCTTCGGATAAAGGCTTTTGAGCAAGCGGTAAAGAACATCAAAGACAACAACCGGGCGGGCGTTGCCGATATGGGCCAGGTCATAAACCGTCGGCCCGCACACATACATGCGGATATCGTCCTTATCGATGGGCTCGAAAATTTCCTTCTGACGGGACAGGGTATTGTGCAATTTAAGTGTCAAGATTTCGAACCTTTGATTACCTGATTACCAAGGCCATGTGAGCCCGCGCCATCACGCTAATCTCGCCGGGCATCACCGGTGCCCCGGCGCGGGCGGAACTGACGGCCATCATGCGTTGTTGGGGAACAGGGCCACCAGCGGCAGGGGCGGTTATGGAGATCACCTGACCCAACTCAACCCCTGCGGCGGCCTGCTGGAGGCGGTGGCCATTGCCGCAGCCGCGCTCGCCGCATTGCCAATAACAGCAACACGCAATTCCACCGTGTCGGGCTTCGCTGACACTTTGCCGACACCATCTATACTGATCGTGCGCTCGATAGCCTGAACCGGCAGAGCGGCCAGAACGACACAGAGAAACATCACATATTTGATCATTTTCATTGGCCTTCCCCCGCCAACCGTTGCATGGCCCGCGCCCGCCCGATCAGCGGCAGCAGAAGTTTCAGTTCCGGGCCGTGATCAAGGCCGGTTAAAGCCAGACGCAACGGCAAGAACAGCTCCTTACCCTTGCGGCCCGTTGCTTCCTTTACCGCACCGGTCCAGTCCTTCCACGTTGTTTGATCCCACACTCCACCGGGAAGCAGATCGGCGGCGGCGCTGGCGAAACCGGCATCTTCGAGAACCGGATCAATAGCCCCGAAACAAACCTTATGCCACAGGGCGACATCGTCGAAGCGTTCAAGATTGGGACGAACCGCCAGCCAAAACGCTGCGTCGGCCTGATCCAGACCAAGGGCTTGCAAGCGTGGTTCGGCGGCGGCGAAATCAGTACCATGCAACAAGGCCGCGTTCAGTGTTTTCAAGTGGTCGGGGTCGAACTTGGGGGTGCCGCGCCCGGTGTGGCTGATATCAAAATCGGCGGCCAGATCGGCAAGGTTGGCGCGTGGTTCAATCGCGTCCGAGGTGCCGATGTGGGCGAGGTAGCTGTTTAAGGCCATCGCCTCAACACCATCTTCGCGAAGCGAAGAAACCGTCATCGAGCCCAGCCGTTTCGACAATCCCTTGCCGCCGATATCGGTCAACAACGGGGTGTGTGCGAAAACCGGCGGCGGCGCGCCCAGTGCCTCGAAAATCTGGATTTGCACGGCCGTATTGGCGACATGGTCTTCACCGCGAATAACATCAGTAACAGCCATATCGATGTCGTCAACGGCCGAAGGCAGCATGTACAGATAGGTGCCGTCACCGCGCACCAGCACCGGGTCACTCAGATTTTGCCCATGAAAGTGAACCGGGCCACGGACCAGATCATCAAAATTAATATCGGCGTGGTTGAGCTTGAAGCGCCAGTGGGGCTTGCGGCCTTCGGCTTCGTATGCTTCGCGTTTTTCATCGCTTAAGTCGAGCGCCGAACGATCATAAATCGGCGGTTTGCCACGGCCCATCAGACGCTTGCGCTTGTAGTCCAGTTCTTCCGGCGTTTCGTAACAGCCATAAACACGCCCTGATTGCTTTAGGGATTCCAGTGTTTCCCGGTAGCGCTCCATACGGGCCGATTGACGTTCCAGCTGATCCCACTGAAGACCAAGCCAGGTCAGATCGTTTTCAATCGAGGTTGCGAATTCAGCGGTTGAGCGTTCACTGTCAGTGTCATCAAGACGAAGAATGAACGTCCCCCCCTTGGCCCGCGCATGAAGCCAGTTGGCCAGGGCCATACGGGCGTTGCCCACATGCAGTTGGCCGGTTGGGCTGGGCGCAAAACGAACGATGGTCATGATTGACCCCCGGAAAAGCCATTGGTTATGGGGTAACGACGATCACGCCCGAAAGCGCGCGACGAAATCTTGACTCCCGGCGGTGCCTGACGGCGCTTGTATTCAGCCCGGTCCAGCATCCGCCAGACCCTGTCCACTGTCGCCGGATCATGGCCACGCCCGGCGATTTCATCAGCCGACAGTTCAGCTTCGATCAGGCCATGCAGAATATCATCGAGTTGGTCATAAGGTGGCAAGCTGTCTTCGTCCTTTTGATCGGGTTTCAATTCAGCCGAAGGCGGTTTGGAAATGACCCGCCCCCCCATGACCGGGCCTGTGGGTCCAAGCCCGTTTGCCGGGACGTTCTTGTTTCGCCATTCTGAAAGGGCGAATACGGTCGTTTTGTAAATGTCCTTGAGCACCGAGTAACCCCCACACATATCACCGTAAAGAGTCGCATAACCGACCGACATTTCCGACTTGTTACCAGTCGACAGGACCATGTTACCGAACTTGTTCGATAACGCCATCAATGAAACGCCGCGGGCCCGGGCCTGCAGGTTTTCCTCGGTGATATCGGGGTTTGTGCCCTTGAAGGAAGGCTCCAGCATTGTTTCAAACGCCGCCATTGCCGGTTCGATGGAGATGCTGTCCAGTCGGCATCCCAAAAGGCTGGCTATTTCGGCGGCGTCATCCAGACTTTCCTGTGAGGTATAGGGCGAGGGCATCATCACGCAGTGGACCCGCTCAGCCCCGATGGCATCAACGGCGACGGCGGCGCTGAGGGCGCTGTCGATGCCGCCCGACAGGCCGATCAGAATACCGGGGAAGCCGTTTTTGTTGACGTAATCGCGAAGCCCTAAGCAAATCGCCCGGTATATCTGCTCCAGATCACCGGGGTGTTCGACCTTTTTCTGAGCCTCACAAATCCAACCCTCGGCTTCTTTACGCCACAGGGTTTCAATAACGTCGGTCTCCCATGAGTTGGCGCGAACCACCACGTCGCCGCCCCGGTCCATGATGAAACTGTCACCATCAAAAACCAGTTCATCCTGACCGCCGACCAGATTGACATAAACCAGCGGCAGGCTGGATTGGGTGATGCGAGCGCGGGCAAAATCAAAACGGGTTGTCTTTTTTTCAATATCGAAGGGCGATCCGTTTAGCACGATCAAAAGCTCTGCACCGGCTTTGGCAAGTGTGCCCGTGACCGCCTCGAACCACATGTCCTCGCAGATCATCACACCCAGCTGGACCCCGCCAAAAGATATGGGCTGTTGCCTGTCAGCGACCTCGAAGACCCGCTTTTCATCAAACACCCCATAGTTGGGCAACTCATGCTTGAAGCGGGCGGCGCTGATCTTGCCATTCTCGATCAACAGCACGGCGTTATAAAGTCGGCCATCCTGTCGCCAGGGTGTGCCCAGCAGGACAGCCGGGCCAGCCCCCGCTGTTTCCTTTGCTAAGGCGTGGACACGCTGTTCCAGTGCTTCTTGAAACGATGGCTTGAGGACCAGATCTTCAGGCGGATAGCCGCTGAGCACGAGTTCCCCTGTCACCAACAGATCGGCAGACCCGGCCTGCGCCCTTGCGGTGCGGACCAGTTCCAGGTTCCCCTCCAGATCCCCGACAGTCGGGTTCAACTGGGCCAAAGCGATGTTGAGCGTCTTTGTCATTTAAACAATATATCCGTTCTGGTTGGCGGAGCCTACGGGCCAGCCTCATGCCTGTCAACGAGGCGATGACCGCTTGCACTGACGGGCCTGATAGGGGAAAATTTACTTTCAAAATAAGGACCGTAAATGACCAACCAGAAAAGCAAAGCCAATCCACGCGCCGATGAACGCGAAGTCTGCGAGAATATCCTTATGGATGCCCTGAACGGCCTGCTGGACAGCATCGTTGCCAGCGGTTCCACCAGTGCCGATGAGGTACGCACAACCGGCGAAAAATTCCTCGTTGTCGATGGTGAGACTTATCGCAAGGAACTGCGAGATCATATCCGTCAAAGCATCGTCCAGCACGAAAAAGAATTGTGGAACCAGACCCGCAAACGTCCCTTTGATCGCATGCTGGTTAAACGATTCTCCCACCTTTTCCCGTCCGAAGGCGAATTGGCCGGTGGCGATGAATATTTGTCACGCAGAATTCTTCCCGGTTTTTTCACCGCCATCGAGATGATGACGGGGCCGGAGCTTTTCGAACAATGCCAACTTGCCTGTAAAGCCCTTGTCCGCGAGCGCAAAGAGGCCCTGGGTGAGAATTTTCTGTGGCGCGACTTCTATAATGAGGAAACCCCGAACGAACTGGTCAACGACGCCTTCGCCGCCATTGTTCCACATTTCGCAAATTTCGATAAACGCTGCCATTGGCTGCTTGACCTGATCAACAGCCATTTGGCACCACCCGAAGATTACGCCTTCGAAGGCCCGTCGGTAAAAGACTGGCAAATGGACGATGCCACTTTGCAGTTACTTCTGAATGCCTTGTTTTCAAATTTCCGCGATAATCTCGCAACCCCCGAAGGCCGTGAAGCAATCGTTGAACGCTACGGTCTTAAGGGTAGCCGCGCCCTTGAGGACGTCCTGGCCAGCCTTGAGGGTTAAAACTGGAATTTTCCAATCGGAACACGTAACCTGTTGACATCATGAGCAAACCGCCAGCCCCACCAACTGAACAGATCCACGTCGGACAGGCCCGCCAGCCCGAACCGCAACGGGCCGAAATTTTTATGCCTGGTCAAGGCAACACCTACGGCCCCGCAAGCCAGGGCGGGGTTACCACGGCACAGGTAAAGCCAGCAGCAAAACCGGTCGCCAAAAAAAGAACGGCATCGCAAATTACTGGCATCAAGGCCGACGTGAAACCAAAGGAGGCGGCCAAGAAACCAAAAAAGGATCCGCCCGTGCCGGGACGGAAGATTCCGGCGAAAACCAAAAAACGAGTGCCCGCGCCCGAAGAACAAACCCAGCAACTGGCCCAGTCCGTGGTCTCTTCCTTTACCAGCCGCCTTACCGAAGAAGCCAATGCCAAGGGTGGCTATCTGTCGGTTCAGGATCTGGAATCCCTGAACAAGGAATTCGAACAGAAGACGACCGAACTCAAAGCGACTTTGGATAAATCTTTTGAGGACTATGTCAGCGCCCGCGAAAAGGCGTCATGGGATCAGTCCCGCAAATATCCATTTGACCGGATGATCGTTAAAACCTTTTCCTACATGCTGGAAAGCGACAGCCGCAAACTACGGCGTTCTGATTCGGTCTCGCGGCGGATTTTGCCGGGTTTCTTCATGGCCCTGTCGATGATTCTGGGTGCTGATCAGATGGAAGCCTATCAGGGTAAATGCCGGGCCGTGGTTATGGTTGTCAAGAAGGCCTACGGCGACAAGTTCGAGTGGGAGGACATCTATGAAAGTGACGACGCCCGGGCCATTGTTATCGACGCCCTGGTCGACATCGCCCACAGTTTTGATGATATTGACAAACGCGCTATCTGGTTCATCGACATGGTCAATTCCCACCTGCCACCGACCGACGATGAGGCATCGCAGACCGAGGCGGAGTGGACGTTGACGGTTGAAGGCTTCAAGCAGTTTTTCAGGGCCCTGATGTCGGACCTGACCGAGGCGCTTGAAAGTGAAGGTGGCCGCCTGTTAATCACCCGCCGTCACGGCGTCGAGGAAACCGTCGAGATGGTCGCCCTGATGAAAAGCCTGATGATCGGGCTTAAGGGCCTTTAGTGTTTATGCCCCTGAGGCCGCGCGCGCGCTCTTGTCCGTGCGGTCTTCTTTCAGGGTTTCGGCAATCAGGAAGGCCAGTTCCAGGGATTGCTTGGCATTCAGGCGCGGGTCGCAGTGGGTGTGATAGCGCGAACCCAGATCCGCTTCCGTAATGGCCTGATCCCCGCCAACGCATTCGGTAACGTTCTGACCGGTCATTTCAAAATGAACGCCGCCAGCGTGTGTGCCTTCGGCCTTGTGGACGGCGAAAAAGCCGCGCACTTCTTCAAGAATGGTATCAACCGGGCGGGTCTTGAAACCGTTGGAGCTTTTGATCGTGTTGGCGTGCATGGGATCGCAAGCCCAGACCACCGTGCGACCTTCGCGTTGGACAGCGCGGATCAGGGGGGGCAGCTCGTTTTCAACCTTGTCCGCACCCATCCGCACGAT
The DNA here is from genome assembly GCA_014382375.1 of Rhodospirillaceae bacterium. Taxonomy (GTDB): domain Bacteria; phylum Pseudomonadota; class Alphaproteobacteria; order Rhodospirillales; family JABHCV01; genus JACNJU01. The sequence continues at coordinate 75,009 of JACNJU010000086.1, read as the reverse complement.
CAAGGTCAGGCGACCGGCCTCGTCTTCCGGGTTAAGCAGATCAATCAGTTTTATCAGCTCGTCGGTTTGCATGGTCGGGCCAATCTTGACGCCGACAGGGTTTGCAACACCGCGCAGGAATTCGATATGGGCACCGTCCAGCTGGCGAGTCCGGTCACCGATCCACAGCATGTGGGCCGATGTATCGTACCAGTCGCCCGAGGTGCTATCGACACGTGTCATGGCCTGTTCGTAATTCAACAACAGGGCCTCGTGCGAGGTGAAGAAATCGGTCTCGCGGATTTGCGGAGTCGTCTTCGAGGTCACACCGCACGCGGCCATGAAGGCCAGGGTTTCATCAAGACGGTTTGCCAGATCGCGATAACGCTCACCGGACTCACTGTCGGCGACGAAACCCAGATTCCACTGATGGACCTTGTGCAGATCCGCATAACCGCCCTGGGCAAAGGCGCGTAGCAGGTTCAGGGTCGCCGCCGCCTGGTTATAGCCGCGCTCCAGACGGTCCGGGGCAGGAATGCGCTCTTCCAATGTGAAGTCCATGCCATTGACCATATCGCCACGGTAACTGGGCAAGGTCACGCCATCGATTGTTTCGTTGTCGTCAGATCGCGGTTTGGCGAATTGGCCCGCCATGCGGCCGACTTTAACGACCGGGCAAGCAGCGCCGTAAGTCAGCACCACCGCCATCTGCAACAACACCCGGAAGGTATCGCGAATGTTATCGGGATGAAATTCCGCAAAACTTTCAGCGCAATCACCACCCTGCAATAAAAAAGCCTTGCCGCTAGCCGCATCAGCGAGCACACGCTTGAGCTTGCGCGCTTCACCAGCGAACACCAAAGGCGGATACGTACGCAGACGCCCCTCGACAACATCAAGGGCTGCGCCGTCCGGGTAGGTCGGCATTTGCAAGGCGGTCTTCGCACGCCAACTGTCGGGCGACCACGTATTGGTCATAACAAAATCCTTCAAACCAAATTTCGGCCCAAGGCTATACCCCGGCAGAGATAATTTCTCAAGTCATCCTTCAAGATGGAAGCCCGGGGTTGACCGGGAAATGCCCTGCTCTTCTTCGGTCATATCAGCCGGAACATCGCCAAACAGCGGGGTGCTTAAATAGCGCTCGCCTGTATCGGGCAACATGCAAAGAATGTTTGAGCCGGGGGCTGCATCCTCGCAAACCTTCAGGGCGCCTGCCAAAGTCGCCCCGGAGCTAATACCGACAAAGATGCCTTCTTCCAATGCCAGCTGCTGGCTGCAACGGATGGCGTCAGCCCCGGCGATGGTCAGCACCCGATCAATAACACCTGAATCGACGGCGTCACCGGTCAGTTTGGGGATAAAATCAGGACTCCAGCCCTGCATGGGATGGGGTTTAAACGCCGGATGACTGGCCGCCGGTGTGTGATCGGCGTTTCTTTCCTGGGCCGTGCCACTGGTCAACATCGCCGCGTCTTCAGGCTCGCAGACGATGATTTTTGTATCCGGACTTTCTTCCGCCAATACCCGCGCAACCCCCTTTAAGGTACCGCCGGTGCCAAAGCCGGTAACCCAGTAATCAAGTTTTTCACCTTCAAAATCACTGATAATTTCCCGCGCCGTGGTGCGGCTGTGCATATCGGGATTGGATTCATTTTCAAACTGACTGGTCAGGAACCAGCCGTTGGCCTTGGCCAGTTCCTGGGCTTTGGAAACCATCCCTGTGCCTTTGGCGGGAGCCGGTGTGAGCACCACCTTGGCACCCAAAAAGCGCATCAACTTGCGCCGCTCGACACTAAAGCTTTCAGCCATGGTGACAACCAGTGGATAGCCTTTCTGGGCGCAGACCATGGCCAGGCCAATGCCGGTGTTACCACTGGTCGCTTCGATAACCGTCTGCCCGGGTTTCAAGGCACCTGATTTTTCGGCGTCCTCGATAACACCCAGTGCCAGCCGATCCTTGACCGAGCCCATGGGGTTAAAAGCTTCAATTTTGACAAAAAGATTGATCCCCGCAGGTGCCAGCTTGCCAATGCGGACAACCGGCGTATTACCGACCGTTCCCAGAATATTTTCAAATTTACCGCTCATGGTTTTTCCCTCCCTTGTGATTTAGAAATCAGAGCTGTCACCGGGTTGCATGATTTTTATACCGGCAGTCGCGCCAAGCTCAGCCTTAACTTCGTCCTCGCCAGACAGGATCGGCCATGTTCCGTAGTGCATGGGTATCACCGTGTCAGCCTTGAAATACTTCTTGATTCCCAGAGCCGCAATCCTGGGGTCCTGGTTGTAGGGTCCGCCGCCAGCCTGCAAAAAGATGATATTGGGCGAGAAGATTTCATCAATCAGCGCCATGTCACCAAAAATCCATGTATCGCCCGTATCATAAAGCGAACGCCCGTCAGCGAACTGGACAACATATCCCAGGGGTCTGCCGCCGGGGCTGCTGGAATGCATCGCCGGAACCAGATTAACCGTCACATCGCCAACTTTGAATTTGCCACCAGGATTGCCACCCATGGCCGCACCTTCAGGCAATTCAAGGCTCTTTAAATGGTCAAACACGCCAATGACCTTGGCACCGGAGGCCGCAGCGATGGCCTCTGCATCACCAACATGATCACCGTGAGAGTGTGTCAACAGGATCGCATCAGGCTTGTATTGGGATAAATCCTTGAACTTTTCAGGCGTCTTTGGATTGTTCTTGATAAAAGGATCAAACAGCAGTGTCGTGCCGCCCGGTGAGGTCACCTGAAAGGCTGCGTGGCCAAGCCAGGTGATATGAATTTTTCCGTCCGATGCCCACGATGGTGATGTCATCGTAATCAACAAGGCCAACACACATGTTGTCATTGCGATAAAGTCCAGGCGCAAGAATTTTGTCATGAGTTCCTCCCCGTTTTGGTTTCAGCCAACAAATCCTATTTCTTTGCTCTTAAGCGTACCCCATTTCTTTCCTGCATTGGAATAATTCCATTTATTATATCGAGGGCACCTGATGATCTGGGCGTTTTTCACGCATGGTGACGAATTCTTCAGCTGCCGAGGGGTGAATGCCGATGGTGGCATCGAACTGCGCCTTGGTGGCACCGCACTTCAGGGCGATGCCCAGCCCCTGAATAATTTCCGGCGCATCCAGCCCCATCATGTGGCAACCGATAACAACATCGCTGTCAGCATCGACAATCAGTTTCATGAAGGTCTGCTCGTCACGGCCCGACAGGGTGTATTTCATGGGCTTGAAACGAGACACGTAGACGTCGATGTCGCCGTATTGCTCGCGGGCTTGCTGCTCGGTAAGGCCGACAGTTCCGATGGGTGGACTGGAGAACACGGCGGTCGGGATATTGCTGTGATCGACAGCGCTCGGGTTGTCCTTGAATACTGTCTCAACGAAAGCCACCCCTTCGGCGATGGCGACAGGGGTCAGGTTGGCCCGGTCGGTAACATCACCAACAGCCCAGATGCTGTCGACGGCGCTCCCCGAATATGCATCGACGACGATGGCGCCTTTTTTGTTCACTTCCACGCCGACCTCCTCCAGACCCAGGCCTGCGGTGTTGGGCGTGCGCCCGGTGGCGTACATGACCAGATCGGTTTCGATGATTTCACCACCAGCGAGCCGCAGCGAATACTGATCACCCTGTTGCTCAATACTGCGGATAACGGATTCTGTTTTAAGAGTGATGCCGCGTTTTGTCATCTCGGCGGCCAAACACATGCGGATATCATCATCGAAGCCACGTAGGATCGTGTCGGCGCGCAATACCAGCGTCACATCAACGCCCAGACTGTCAAAGATACCGGCAAATTCGACGGCAATATAGCCGGCCCCGACGATGACAATACGTTTGGGAAGTTGTTTCAGGTCCAGGGCCTCGTTGGAACTGATGACATGTTCGATACCCGGCACATCAGGCGTAGACGGCCAGCCACCAACGGCGACCAGAATATTCTTGGCGCTCAGGCTTTTTCCCGCGACCTCGATGGAATGTTCACCGGTGATCACAGCCCGTCCGTCAATCACCTCTACCTTGTTCTCCTCCAAAATGCGCAAATAGACGCTGTTCAGGCGGTCAAGTTCCTTATCCTTTGCGGCTATCAGTTTAGGCCAGTCGAATCCGGGTTTCGGAACGTCCCAGCCGTAGCCAGCAGCATCTTCAAAGTCGTCACCGAAGTGACCTGCATAAACCAGCAATTTTTTTGGAACACAGCCCCTGAGCACACAGGTACCGCCGACCCGACTTTCTTCGATCACAGCGACCTTTGCGCCGGTTTGGGCGGCCAGCCGCGAGGCGCGAACACCGCCCGAACCGCCGCCGATGGTGATCAGATCGTAGTCGTATTGAGGTAAGCTCAATGCCTGTCTCCTGCCTTACATGCCGCCCAGGCACATATATTTAATTTCGACATATTCCTCGATGCCATATTTTGAGCCTTCGCGGCCAATGCCTGATTCCTTGACCCCGCCAAAGGGCGCAACCTCGCTTGAGATGATCCCTTCGTTAGCGCCAACAATGCCGTACTCCAGGGCTTCCGATACACGCCAGACACGACCGATATCACGACTGAAAAAATATGCCGCCAGCCCGAACGGGGTATCGTTGGCCATGGCGATGGCCTCGGCTTCCGTTTTAAAGCGGTAGAGAGGCGCAACAGGGCCGAAAATTTCCTCGTTGGCCATGCGCATACCGGGATCAATGTCGGTCAGAACCGTCGGTTCATAGAAAGTCGCGCCCAGATCGCTGCGTTTACCACCCAAAAGAATTTTAGCGCCCTTCTCAAGGGCATCGGCAACCAGTCCTTCGAGTTTCTCCAGGGCCTTCTCGTTAATTAGCGGTCCCTGGGTAGCATTGGATGTCAAACCGGGGCCGACGGTCAGCTTGGCAACTGCAGCAGCCAGCTTTTCAGCAAATTCGTCATAGATGCTGTCCTGAACCAGAATCCGGTTGGCGCAGACGCAGGTCTGACCAGTGTTGCGGTACTTCGAGGCCATCACCCCGGTGATCGCGGCGTCGATGTCGGCATCATCAAAAATGATAAACGGCGCATTGCCACCAAGTTCCATGGACACTTTCTTGACCGTGTCGGCACATTGTTTCATCAGCAACTTGCCAACCGGCGTCGATCCTGTGAACGACAGTTTTCGGACCACTGGATTAGACGTCAATTCGCCGCCAATGTCGGCTGGAACACCACTGATAATGTTGATAATCCCGGCGGGAATGCCAGCCCGTTCTGCCAGTTCGGCCAGGGCAAAGGCAGAATACGGGGTGTCTTCTGCAGGCTTGATGACAACCGGACATCCAGCCGCCAGGGCCGGCGCGCATTTTCGGGTAATCATGGCAGTCGGGAAATTCCATGGTGTGATCGAAGCGACAACCCCGACCGGTTGCTTGATAACGATAATGCGCCGGTCGTTTGACGGTGCCGGAATGGTGTCCCCGTAGACACGCTTGGCTTCTTCGGCGAACCATTCAACGAAGGACGCGCCGTAGACAATCTCGGCCATGGCTTCGGCCAGGGGCTTTCCCATTTCCGCGGTCATGATCGTCGCCAAATCGGACTGGTTCTCAAGAATCAACTCGTACCAGCGGCGTAATATAGCTGATCTTTCCTTGGCCGTTTTGCCAGCCCATTCAGGCATCGCAGCCTGGGCAGCGCCGATGGCGCGGGCGGTTTCGCTGGTTCCCATTTTGGGAACCGCCCCCAGCACTGAACCATCGGCGGGGTTAAGGACATCAAAGGTCGAACCGTCATCGGCATCGGCCCACTGGCCGTCGATATAACACTGCTGCCTGAACAGGCTGGAATCATTAAGCTGCATGGGTGATCTCGCTTGTTTTAAGAGGAACCGGAGTATAGCCAGTGGAATATGGGGAGTGAACCGCCTTTCCGCCAGTCGGAATTGCTGGATTGCCAGCCCAGACACCCCATATGATGTGAGAGTGATCCATCAACCACCCGGGGAGGACAAACCATGGCCGGAGACAAAATATCGGTAACCTTTGAAATTCAGCCTGACGCGGAAAGAATGCTGGAATACGCGGCCACCCAATACGGCCTTCCAAGTAAGGACAAGGCCTTGCGTTGTCTGCTTGATTATCTGGCCAAGGACGCCAACTGGAACCAGATTTTCACCCTGATTCGCTGCACCCGCTGTAAAGACTCAAGCGGCTGGAAGCCACCGGAATAATTTTACACCCTTGACCTTACCGTTGCTGGAAGCCTGAGAATTCCCTTTCATTCAGGGAACTTCAAGATCATGGCCGGAAAAACGAATATTATCATTATCGGTGTCATTATTGTCGCTTTCGGCATCATCGGCAGCGCTTACGTCAATGTCTTGCGTGTCGGCGAAGAACCCCAGGTGATCGACTGGGCTGATCCGGGCAATACGGAACTGGTCGCGCACGGGGCGACTATTTATGACGAGGTGTGCGGAACCTGTCACGGCGAGGACCTGCAGGGCCAGCCCGACTGGCAAACCAAGACCGAAGACGGCATGCTTCCCGCCCCGCCCCATGACGCCAGCGGCCATACCTGGCACCACCCGGATCAACTGCTGTTCGAAATTACCAAATTCGGCGGCCAGAAAAATGCCCCCGAAGGGTTCATCAGCGCCATGCCCGAATTCGGCGACATCCTCAGTGATCGCGATATCTGGGCCTCGCTGGCCTACATCAAAAGCCGCTGGCCAGAAGACATCCGCAAGCGCCACGCACAAATGTCCGAACGCATGAAGGTGAATTAGGAATTATCTTCGAGGATTCTTCTGGCAATCCTGAGAATATGCTCGAGCTTCTCGCAACTGCAATCGCACTTTATGGGATTACCAAGATTTATCGTGTGATATTTTTTGCGCTCGTCCGTGCATGGGCCGCAGATATTATTTCGCACATCGCGAAGCAGAACTGTGCATCTTCTCTATAGTCGTGAGATGTGAAAAATTTTCACTCAACGGTGACACTCTTGGCCAGATTGCGCGGCTGATCCACATCCGTGCCCTTGATGACGGCTGTATGGTAGGCCAACAACTGCACCGGGATGGCATACAATATCGGCGTGACGAAGGGATCGACGACCGGCAAGGCAACCGTTGCCGCCGCAAGCTTACCCAAATCCTTGACCCCTTCGGTGTCACTCATGAAGATAACCCGCCCGCCCCGGGCAATCACTTCCTGCATGTTTGAGGCGGTCTTTTCAAACAGGTTGTCTTTGGGTGCGATGACAATGACCGGGACGTTGTCGTCAATCAGGGCAATAGGGCCATGCTTCATTTCACCGGCGGCGTAACCTTCAGCGTGGATATAGGAAATCTCTTTCAGCTTTAAGGCACCTTCCAGGGCGATCGGATAACTGACCCCGCGGCCAAGGTAAAGAACGTCTCGAGCCTCGGCGATTTCCTGGGCCAGTTCGCGCAAGGCCTCGTCATGATTGAGCACTTCCGCAGCCCGGGCCGGGACCTCCGCCAGGGCACCGGTCAAATCGGCGGCGCTGTTATGATCCAGGGTTCCCCTGACGCGGCCAAGGGCAATGGTCAAACAGGCCAGAACCGTCAGCTGGGTGGTAAACGCCTTGGTCGAGGCGACGCCGACTTCTGGCCCGGCGTAGGTTTGCAGCACGGCGTCGGATTCCCGTGCAATGGTGCTTTCGGGAACGTTGACGATGGACATGATTTTCTGGTTCTGGCTGCGCGCATAACGCAACGCGGCCAAGGTATCCAGAGTTTCTCCCGACTGGGAAATAAACAACGCCAAGCCGTCCTCAGGCATGGCCGCGGCGCGGTAACGGAATTCAGAGGCAACATCGACCTCGACGGGCAACCGAACCAGACTTTCGATCCAATACTTGGCAACGATAGCGGCATAAAATGACGTCCCGCAAGCGATAATCGTCACCTTTGAGATGGCGGCAAGATCAATATCCATGTCACCCAGAGACACTTCCCGGCTGGCAGGATTGACGTAGGAATGCAGGGTGTCGCCAATGACCTGCGGTTGTTCGTAAATTTCCTTAAGCATGAAGTGGCGATAGCCACCTTTGCCGACAGTCGCACCCGAAAGTTCCGTAAGCCGCACAGGGCGCTCAATTTCATGATCGTCTTCATCAAAAACCGTTGCCCCGGCAGCGGTTATGATTGCCCAGTCGCCATCTTCCAGATACATGATCTTCTTGGTTAGCTGGGCCAGGGCCAAGGCGTCGGAACCCAAAAACATTTCGCCCTCACCAAAACCGATGGCCAGCGGGGTTCCGCGCCGCGCCGCGATCATCAAATCTTCTTCGCCAGCAAACAGGATGCCCAGCGAGAACGCCCCGCGCAGCCGCTTCAGGGACTTGGCCGTGGCCTCCCTGGGGCTGTCGCCAGCGTCAAGATAGGCCGTGATCAGGTGGGCGACGACTTCCGTATCGGTTTCCGACGCCAGCACCGCGCCGCCCGCCATGACCTCGTCTTTGAGTTCCTGAAAGTTTTCGATGATGCCGTTATGAACAATCACCACTTTGTCGGTGGCATGGGGATGGGCGTTTTCTTCATTCGGAACACCGTGGGTCGCCCAACGGGTATGGCCGATGCCGGTCGTTCCCCTTAATGGTTCATCGCCCAGGCGCTCGGCAAGATTGACCAGTTTACCTTCGGCGCGGCGGCGCTCAATGCCGTGCTCGTTCAAAGTCGCAATGCCGGCCGAATCATAACCCCGGTATTCCAGTCGTTTAAGACCATCAAGCAGCAACGGTGCCGCTTCGCCTTTCCCGATAATTCCGATAATGCCGCACATTATTTATTCTTCTTTGTCTTCTCGGCGCTTTTGCGCTCGCGGTTGGTCTTGGCCCAGCCATCGACTTGCCGGTAGCTGGCGCGGGTAAGGCCAAGGGCGTCGGCGTCAACGTCTTTACTGAGCGTTGATCCAGCCCCGACGACGGCCCCCTCGCCAATTGTGACAGGTGCCACCAGGGCAGTGTTGGAGCCAATAAACGCACCCTTGCCAATCACGGTTTTCGATTTGAAAAAACCATCGTAATTGCAGGTGATGGTGCCAGCACCGATGTTGGCCCCGGCACCGACTTCCGCGTCACCGATGTAGGACAGGTGCGAGATCTTGGCCGCGGGTTCTATCACCGCATTCTTGATTTCAACAAAATTGCCAATCTTGGCCGCCTCGCCAAGATTTGTCCCCGGTCGCAATCTGGCGAACGGCCCAACGCTCGCCCCGGGGTGAACGATTGCCCCTTCAAGATGGCAAAAGGCGTTAATGGTCGCGCCCTCGCCAATGCTGACCCCCGAACCGAAAAAAACATTCGGCCCGATCGAAACATCAGGCCCGATGACCGTGTCGTAGCTTAGGAATACGGTCGTCGGGTCGGTCATGGTGACGCCACCGGCCATCGCTTCAAAACGCAGACGATCCTGCAATATAGCTTCGGCCTCGGCCAGATCGGCGCGGCTGTCGATACCGATCAGTTCGTCCGCATCGCCTTCCCAGACGGCGCAGGTCAGCCCGTCGGCGCGGGCCAGGCCAATAATGTCAGTCAGATAATATTCGCCCTTGGCGTTGTCGTTGCCGACCCGGTCAAGCAGGCTCCATAGCACCTTGCCGTCAATGGCCATGACTCCGGAATTACAAAGATCAATTTCAAGTTGCTCGTCGGTGGCGTCCTTGGCCTCGACGATGGCCTCAAGGTTACCGTTCTCATCTTCGATCAGGCGGCCGTACAGTCCCGGATCATCGGGCCTGAAACCGAGCACCGCGACGGCCGCACCCTGGCTGCGCACATCAAGAAGCTGCTCTAGTGTGGACAGGGTGATCAAAGGATCAGCCCCGAAGATCACCAGCACGTCGCCATCAAAATCGCCGATAATTTCTCGTGCGCTCAACACCGCATGGGCCGTGCCCAGGCGTTCGGACTGGACCGCCGTCGGGAACGGGGATACAGCCTCTGACACCGAATCCATGAAGTCACCGACGACGACGCAGACGTTTTCAGGGTCGAGTCCCTCGACAGTTTCCATCAGGTGGCTGATCATGGGTCGCCCGGCCAAAGGGTGCATAACCTTTGGCAGTTTTGACTTCATGCGCGTGCCAAGCCCTGCGGCCAGCACGATAACGGCGGTTTTTGACATGGTCATTAGGATAGAATTGCCCTAAAAAGCGTTTCCTTGGTGGGGAACTTGCCACATGGCGGGAATCCCGCCAAGTCAAAGATTGTTACGGAGTTTTACAATGAATATGAAGAGCCCGCTCAAAGCCATCCTGTTTGATCTGGATGGGACCTTGATTGACAGCGCACCGGACCTGCACAGCGCCGCCAACAAGCTGCTGGCAGAAGAGAACCGCCGCCCGGTCAGCCTCCAGGAATTGACAGATATGATCGGTGACGGCGTCCCCAAGCTGGTCGAACGCGCTTTTGAAGCGACCGGTGACCCTGTGCCTGCGGGCGGCCTTGAAGCCTTGGCAAAGCGCTACCTTGAATTTTATGAACCCCACTGCGCCGATTTGACCACAGCCTTTCCCGGCACCATCGATTGCCTGAAGGTCTTGCAGGGTCAGGGCTATGCTCTCGCCGTTTGCACCAACAAGCCTTACGTGGCGACCCTGGAAATTCTTGGCCCGCTAGGCCTTTCGGACTTCTTTGACGTGATCATCGGCGGCGATACCCTGCCCGGTATAAAAAAACCCGACCCTCGCCATTTGCTGGCGGCGCTGGACAAACTGGGCCTTGCGCCGGAGGAGGCGGTCATGGTCGGCGACAACGCAAACGACGTAAACGCCGCCAAAGGGGCTGGCATCCCGGTTATTGTTTGTCGCTTCGGTTACACCAAGGGGGCTGCGGAAAACCTGGGAGGTGATTTGATCATCGATCATTTTGACGACTTGCCCACAACCATCAGCACCTTTGCGGATGCTTGACAATCAGCGCGCGGCGACCGTATATCTCGGCTTCCTTGGATGGATCTAAGGGCGCGTAGCTCAGCGGGAGAGCACTCGCTTCACACGCGAGGGGTCACTGGTTCAATCCCAGTCGTGCCCACCAAAAAACCCAAGCCTAAAGCTTGGGCTTTTTTTTGTGGACACGACTGAAACATATGAAAGCAAGCCGCCAAGGCGGCTTGGCGCGTGCCCACCATTTATACCACAGGCCAAAACAATTTATTGATGAAGACGCGTTGAGGGGAAGGTCAGCGACACCTTTGTCCCTTCGCCGGGAGTGCTGGAGATTTCCAGGCTGCCATCGTGCATTTCAACCAGGGACTTTGTTATCGGCAAGCCAAGGCCGGTGCCTTCATTCTTCCTGATCAGACTATGATCGACCTGACCAAACTGGGTCAGGGCGATGGAAATATCATCACTGGTCATTCCAATGCCCGTATCGGCAACGGATATAACCAGGTCGCCCTTGTCATTCAGACCACTTTCGATTGTTACAGAGCCGCCTTCCGGGGTGAACTTGATGGAGTTTGTCAGCAAATTGAGGAAAATCTGCTTGATCCGTCGTTCATCAATAAAAAGTGGTGGAATGGCATTTGGGACCTTTATGTAGATACTGATACCAGCAGCGGCAGCCCTTTGTTCAACAAGGCTCTGACAAGCCGAAATGATGTCCTCTATGTTGACCGCGACTTCATCAACTGATAGCTCGCCGGCCTCGATAGCGGACACATCAAGGATGTCATCAATGAGCTGCAGCAGATGTTTGCCCGACCCGTAAATAAGATCGACATATTCCTCGTACTTGGGATTATCGATAGCCCCGAAAATCCGGTTCTTCATGGCGTCGCTAAAACCGATAATAGCGTTGAGCGGTGTCCGTAATTCATGGCTCATGGAGCCCAGAAAAAGCGATTTGACGCGTGTTGCCGCCTCTGCAGCGTCCCGGGCCTCGACAAGATCGCGGGTTTGTTCATCGACCAGTTGTTGAAGCTGGTCACGGTGATTGGCAAGTTCTTCTTCAAGACGAAGCCGTTTGGAAATATCGCGCCAGACCACATGCACAAGTTTTCGTTTCTGAAACGGCACCGCCGTCAACAACACCTCGACCGGGAAGTCTTCACCATTTGCGCGGGTGTGAATCCAGACAAACCGGTGGCTTCCCGAAGACAGGGCAATGGATATCATCTTGTTTGCTTTTTCGAACGAAGGTTGACCATCGGGTTGGTGGGACGGGGACAACTGCGAGGGGTGCGTTTGAAGCATTTCCTCGCGGTTCGCATATCCCAGCATCTTCAGGACCGCATCATTGCAATCAACGAATTTCTCATGATCGATAATCAGCATGGCATCGGCTGAATGCTCGAAAAGAATCTGATATTGATCGCGCTTGAATTCGGTCATCGGTTATGCGCCACCTTTAGGGAACAGGATAAGCAACCGTCAGTCATTTTAGCGCCCAACCGTAAAAAAGGAAACGGCCAGGCGTTTCGACACAATGTTTTCTCAACGCCTCAGAACAAGGGTTCGCCAGCCCTTGATATGATAAGATCTAATCAGTCGGAACCCCTGGCGATAGTAGGCGGCGTAAACACGATTGGCGTCGATTTCCAAAAAGCCGCCAAGAATGACAATACCGCCACCCAGTGCACGACTTCTGGACGTCGCGCCGACGGCCTTGGCCATTTTGCAAAGCGGGTTGGCGAGAATATTCGAGACGATCAGGTCGTAAGGCCCGTTTTGCTTGACCGCTGGTGAGTGATAGCCGTTGGAACGCGAAATCCGCACCAGCGGCCCGACACCGTTGCGGTGGCTGTTTTCGCGGGCCACCAGAACGGCGTTGGTTTCAAGATCCATGCCATGCACAGACACCCGCCACGCCTTGGCAATGGCGATCGACAAAATGCCCGATCCACAACCCATGTCCAGTGGATTGATAACGCCTCGCCGCCCGACAAGATCACTGAGCGCCAGCAGGCAGCCCATGGTCGTGGCGTGTTCGCCTGAACCGAAGGCCCGGCCGGGATTAAGACAGATCGGAATACGAGCCGCCGGAAGATCACTATCGTAATGGGTGCCATAGATAAAAAAACGACCCGCATCAGTCGGCGGGAACATCCGCAAACTGTCGGCAACCCAGTCGCGGGGAGAAACCGGAATGACCGTCACTTCGGGAACGGCAATTGAAAACTCACCCGCGACAACGCTCATGGCTGCGGCCAGGGCAGCTCCTTCGGGCTTGTATTCTGTAAAGCCTTCGATGCGCCATTCACCTTCGCTGTCGGTGGCGAACCAGGAAATTGATTGACAAAACGGATCAAGGGCTTCTTCAAAAGCATTAACGCTTTGCGCCGTCGCGGCGACTTCGATACGCCAAAGACCCTCTGGTTTATTATTCATCTGGCAAGGTATGGGGGAGCGCGCCTTCCGGCGTCAACAAAAATTCGGCTTTTCCGCCATCAAGGGGCACCTTTTGGCCGACTTCAATCTGACTTCTTCCTGGACCACGCATTCAATTGGCGGGCAAATTCCAGATATTGATCTTCTTTATCGTTCTTTGAGTGGCGCGACAGGGATATAGTTCGCAACCGGCCCTCGAGGCAGTGCGCACATTTCATCGGGCTTTTTGCCCCCCCAAAAACACAATCATCAGCACATGTCCCAGACTCAGTTCGAATCTGAGACCATATTTCTACGGCCTTTTTCCATGCTTTTATAGAAAGCAAATCGATGAGTCTTTGATCCATAGGCAAAAGAAACCGAAATACAAATATAGGTTTAACATCTATCCAGAAACGCTACCCGCTGCAAATTGGCCCTACAACCTATCCATTTGCATAGGTTGCATTTCATCAATGTCCATTCTAGTTATGGTATGGAATAAGGAAGACTGGTGGAAAGAAGGCAGATCATGAACCCGTTATTTTCGTCACTAAAGCAGGCGAAAGATGCGAAAGAGGCCAGTCAGCTCACCGCCGGATTTCTCTCTCGTATTTCCGACAAGTTTAACAAGCATATGATCTGGATGGTCGACAGTTCCGGAAAAAGCACTGCGTTGCGCGAGGAGGGTAAAAATCAGGCTTTCAAGAAAAGTCCGCAAACCATACGCGTCACAAACTATTTATGGATGCTTGTTGAACCGCCAGAGGGCAGTACTGAAACGCCGAAAAAGACATCCCTGGGGCTTTCCAGCAAAAACGGAGACGGAAATTATCTGCCAGCCATCGCCGCCAGCATTCTCTACGCTCACACCTGTATTATATCCCTGAGACAGAAAGAAAGAGCGTTAAAGGCGAGGATAACGCCCCGGGAACGCGAAACCCTGCTGCTATTGGCACGGGGTTTTCGAAGTGACAAAATCGCCTATCGTATGGGAATCAAGCGGGTCACTGTAAACCTTCATATTTCGAATGCCAGGCGCAAGCTGGCCTCGACAACCCGTGAACAGGCCGTCGCGCGGGCGGTTCACATGGGTATTATTGCACCCTGAAAATTAAATGAGCAGACGCTCAGGCGACACTGCGGGTGCGCGGGGCGGCAGTACTGGGAATGAAATCACCATACCTGTCAACTGGGTCGCCGGCGCTTTTTTGCTTGGCGTCATTTTCAAGTTTACGCAAGGTTTCCCGGCTTGTTTGGCGGGCCCGTTTTAATTCCTGAACTTCCTGTTTCAAGGAGACCAGTTGTCCATCCTTGTTATCCAGATCAACACGAATCTGCTTAACGTAGGATTTCAAAAACTCTTCGTTCTGGCCGTTGATCCGGCGCAAGGCTTCAGCACTGACCACAACCGCTGAAATCGCCAACAACAATGCCGCAACTGATAAAAATAAAGCCATTCTGGCCCTCCTTCATTTAAGGAATCAGGCTAACGGCCGTTTCTCAACAATTGGTTAAAAAATCAGGTTTGCTCGACAAATCCCGCCATCACCTTTTTGGTTCCGGCTTTCTCGAAGGCAATTTCCAGCTTGTCACCGTCAATGGACAGGATCGCGCCGTAGCCGAATTTCTGATGAAACACCCGCTGGCCGGTTTGCAGATCGTCCCCATCCTGATTACCGCTACTACTCTTTTGACCCGCCCAGCGCCCCGGTTGTTCTGAAAATCCGGTGCGGCGACTGCGTTGACGCGGAACATCAAGAAAACTACCCGATTCTGTAGCAGCCCCGTACAGGCCCTGATCGGCCGATTGCTCGACGCTATCGGGCGGCAATTCATCGATAAAACGCGACGGAATGGCCGATTGCCAATTGCCATAAATGCGCCGATTGGCGGCAAAACTGATCATGGCGCGCTTTCGGGCACGGGTTAAACCGACGTAAGCGAGGCGACGTTCTTCCTCAAGCGCCGACAGGCCGCCTTCGTCGAGAGCCCGCTGATGGGGGAACAGGCCCTCCTCCCATCCGGGCAGGAAGACGGTGTCAAATTCAAGCCCTTTGGCGCCGTGCAGGGTCATCAGGGTGAGTTTATCATCGGCTGTCGTCGCCTCGTTTTCCATAACCAGCGAGACATGCTCAAGGAAGCCTTGCAGATTCTCGAAATCCTCCATAGCGGTAAGCAATTCTTTCAGGTTCTCAAGCCGTCCCGGCGCTTCAGGAGCCTTGCTCATTTTCCACATGACGGTATAACCGGACTCGTCGAGAACCTGACGGGTCAGGTCCACATGATTGACCTCCGATGCAAGAGTGCGCCAGCGGCTAAAATCGTTCAGCAGTTCATGCAAGGTGGTGCGCGCCCTGGCCCGCAGTTCATCCGTTTCAAGCAATTTGTGGATCGCTACAATCATCGGAATACGCTCGGCCCGGGCGTAGATGTTAATGGTTTGAATGGTGGTGTCGCCAAGCCCTCGCTTTGGCGTATTGACAATCCGTTCGAAAGCCAGGTCATCATCGGGCTGGGCGATCACCCGCAGGTAGGCGATGGCGTCGCGAATTTCCAGGCGCTCGTAAAACCGGGCGCCACCGATGATCCGGTAAGGAAGGCCCAGTGTGATCAGGCGTTCTTCAAATTCGCGAGTCTGAAATCCTGCCCTGACCAATACCGCCATATCGTTGAGCTTATGGCCCCTGTTTTGCTGGACTTCTATTTCATCGCCAACGACGCGGGCTTCCTCGACCCCGTCCCAGACGCCGCGAACGCCGACCTTCTCGCCCTCGTTCAGCTCGGTCCACAGGGTCTTGCCCAAGCGTCCTTCGTTGTGAGCGATCAGGCCGGAGGCCGCCCCCAGAATATGCGGAGTGGAGCGGTAATTGCGTTCCAGACGGACGACTTTGGCACCGGGAAAATCTTTCTCGAAACGCAGGATATTGCCGACTTCCGCGCCGCGCCACGAGTAGATCGACTGATCATCATCACCGACGCAACAAATATTCTTGTGGGATTGAGCAAGCATCCTGAGCCACAGATATTGAGCCACATTGGTGTCCTGATATTCATCGACCAACAGAAAACGAAACTTGCGCTGGTATTCCTGCAGGATAGACGGCTGGGCCTTGAACAGTTCCAGGCACAACAGCAGCAGATCGCCGAAATCAGCGGCGTTCAGGGTTTGCAACCGGTCTTGATACTCACGGTAAATTTGCACCGCCTTACCATCGGCGCTGTCCGAACCTTCCGTATCACCGACGGCGTCCGGCATCAGGCCGCGATCTTTCCAGCGTTGAATAAGGTTGCAGATGACCCGCGGTGGCCAGCGTTTTTCATCTATATTGTGGGCTTCCACCAACTGTTTGAGCAATCGAACCTGATCGTCCTGATCGATAATGGTGAAATTTGATTTAAGGCCGGCAGCCTCTGCATGACGGCGTAGGATGCGCGCCCCCAGGGCGTGGAAAGTCCCGATCCACCAGCCTTCGGTGGCCCGCCCCAAAAGCCCGCCGACCCGGTCCTGCATTTCGCGCGCCGCCTTGTTGGTAAACGTCACGGCGAGAACTTCCCAGGGTGCGGCTTTGCCCTGCATCAGGATATGGGAAAGCCGCGTCGTCAAAACCCGAGTCTTGCCGGTACCGGCACCCGCCAAAACAAGAACTGGGCCGTCGATGGCCTCAACAGCGTCGCGCTGGCTCTCATTCAAACCATCCAGATAGGCAGGAGCGGTTGGTGCCGGGGGTGCTTCGGCGGCTAGATCAAAAGAATCAGACATAACAAATGTATAGCGCGCCGGTGATCTGATTAGAACCCGAATCCTTTTGCATTTTTTCTCAACAGAGCGGACGATAAGGTACTGCGGCGCTATACTTGGATGGTTCCCAGTCCGGAGATGATGCAGATGCCGGAAACAATGAAGGTCTTGCTTGATCGGACTCACGCCCTGCTGCTTTGCGCAGCGCTTTTCGTAAGTGCCTGTTCGACGGCGACAGTGCCTGCTCCTGAAATCACAACCGCGCCCTTTGATTCTGCCTTTTCGGCGGTCGTTGGCGTCTACGCAAATATTCCGGAAACCGCCCGCACCGCAGATAGTCTAGGCGTCCAGCGCCAGGGTAGCGGGGTTTTGATCGATAACGACGGACTGATCTTGACCATCGGTTATCTGATTCTGGAGGCCGATGAAATTGCTGTTGTCGGGCCTCAGGGAAACCAGATTGAGGCCAACCTCGTCGCCTACGACCACACCACCGGCTTTGGCCTGATCCGGGCCCGCGAACCCGTAGGGGCGACAGCATTAAAGATGGGGTCCTCGAAAAGTTTAAACGACGGCACCCCGGTTCTCGCTGTCAGTTTCGGTGGCCCGGACGCCATTGTCGCAGCCCAGGTGGTTTCGCGACGCTCGTTCGCCGGGTACTGGGAATATCTTTTGGAAAAAGCCATTTTCACCATGCCGCCCCATCATGAATTTGGTGGTGCTGCATTAATCGACCGAAAAGGCGAACTGGTTGGTATTGGCTCGCTGTTGGTCAATGACGCTATTGTCGCCGATCACCCGGTAATCGGAAATATGTTCGTTCCCATTGATGACCTGAAACCGATCATCGCTGATTTAGTCGCAAGTGGGCGACGTAAACCACCGGTGCCGCCGTGGCTTGGTCTTAATACGGACGAAGCCCAGGGCCGGGTTTTCATCACCCGTTTGAGCGAAGGCGGCCCTGCCGAACAGGCGGGGCTTAAAAGGGGTGACATCATCATCGGCGTCGGTGGCAGGCGCATTGGCACGATGCTTGAGTTTTTCCGAAAAGTGCGCATTCAGGGAAATGCCGGAAGCCCGATTCAACTGGATATCCTGTCGGCAGCCTCGACGGACCTGACGATCAAAAAAATCAACATCAAATCCATTGATCGCTACGACTGGCTGCTTGGACATTAAAGGATCACCAGTCAAAACCGTGTGCTGTTTCCCTGAAATTTCGTCGCAATGCGGTGCCGTCTTCAATCCCGTCCTGAGAGCGAACGGCGCGATCAATACGTCGGGCGGCATTGTACCCCTGTGCGGTCTGGGCAGATGGTATTGCCCCGTAAGCCAGACTATAAGCAGAAATAAAAGCCTTCACCGCTGGTAATTCGGAACGGCTGAAAGGAGATTGCCCAAGCGCCAGAAGGACGGTCTTTTTTCCCTCAGTGCCCGCGTTCCTCGCGGCGGTTTTCGACAAGGGCCCGGTTATAAGCGCTCATCACCCGACCTTCACGGACACAGCCGAGAAATTTCATATTGTCGCGGTTCTCGACCACCGCGATGTATTCCTCGCCATTGTCGCGCATGATTGTCATTGCCGTTTCAAGATCGTCACCGGCTGCCAGAACCGGCGGATGGCGGCGCGCCACGTCGCTTGCAGTGATCAACTGATCGAGTTCCGGATCGAAAGCGAACTCGCTCATATCGGCTAGGGTGATGGTGCCAAACAGGATGCCGTCTTCATCAATAACAAAAAGCTCACCGGCTTCGGAATTTTGCAACATCGAGCGGATGTCAGGCAATCCTACCCCCAGGGTCACCAGTTCCCCGGCGCTTGAAAGCACCGAACGCACTTTAAGATTCCGAAGCAGGGCAACTTCAAGGCCATCACGAAGGTCATGACCACGCCGTTCAAGCTGCCAGGCAAAGAACGAACCGCCATGAAACTGCCGGGTAATCATCGAGGCAATGACGACCGCAACCATCAGGGCCATTGTCAGGGCGTAATCGCCGGTCATTTCAAAGATAATCAGGGCGGTGGAAATCGGTGCGCCAAGCACCGCCGCGGCCATCGCACCCATACCAAGGATGGTATACGCACCAATGCCGGTAGACAGGTCAGGAAACAGGCCGGTGAAGATCATCCCGTAGGCACCGCCCAGCATTGCCCCGATCACCAGTGCCGGTGAGAACACACCGCCGCCAAAACCAAAACCGATGCTGATTGAGGTCGCCAGAATTTTGGCAATGCATACCGATACCAGCAACATCAGCGGGAAGGATTCCATCACGGCGGCCTCTGTAGCGCCGTAACCGACACCTAAGACCTGCGGGAACCAGATCGCGATAAGGCCGATCAGCGCACCGCCAATTGCCGGTTTGACAATGTCCGGGACCGGCACCCGCCCGGCCAGGGAATTGCACAGCATGACACTTTTCATAAACGCCATGGCGGCCAGTCCGGCGATGATGCCAAGGACGATAAAAGCGGGGAATTCCCAGAACGACTCGATGATGTGCTCGGGGATAACAAAGGCCGGAAAATCGCCAAAATAATAACGCGAGATAGCTGTCCCGGTGACGCTGGCGATAACGATGGGGGCAAAGGCGCTTAAGGCGTAATGGCCGATCACCACTTCGGATGCAAACAAGGCCCCGGCAATGGGCGCATTGAAGGAAGCCGCAACTGCCGCCGCCGCGCCGCAACCCAGAAGCGTTCGCGAGACAGAGCGGGTCAAATGCAGGGATGAGGCAAGCCAGCCCCCGAACGCCGCACCGATATGAACCGCCGGGCCTTCACGCCCGACAGAGGCACCAAAACCGATGGAAATCGCATTAACCAGCGCCGCCTTGATGCCGGTCAGTAATGACATGCGGCCACCGCGCAAGGCACCGGCCTCGATAACGTCAGCGACCCCTTCAGGGCGCTTTTCAGGCATCAGGTATTTGACAAGCAAGCCAATGATGAGGCCGCCAAACGCCGGTACAGACACGATCTGCCACCAGGGCAAGCTATCAAGATGCAGGAACAACCGCTCGCTGTCGGTGCCAAAGGCAAGGTTCTGGACCAGACCAATGGCTTCGCGAAAAAGCACAACCGCACCACCAGCGCCGCCGCCAATCAGAAAGGCAAGAATGGTTAAGGCCATCTGGCCACTTTGGGTCAGGCGACGAAGAAGGACAGTAAGCCGACTAAATGAAAGATAGCGCATGGACACGACAGGCCCCCCAGGCCCAATACGGAGGAGTGTCAATTATCGAAGGATAATTCCTTACTGTCGACCATGGTTTCGGAAACAACCCGATTGCGCCCGCTGCGTTTTGCCACATACATGGCTTCATCAGAACGCAGAATCAATTGAGTTAGCGGTTCACCGTAACGGAATTCACCGACGCCGACAGAAACCGTAACCTGCCCCATCGATTCCCCCGTCTTGCGATTCATCACCTGTTTCTTGCCGACCTTGTTTCTAATGACCTCGGCAACTTTTATGGCGTTTTTCAGACTGGTACCCGGCAAGATGACACAAAACTCTTCACCCCCGAAGCGGGCCGCCAAATCCTGGCCCTTGATACTTGAGGTCAAGGTCTGGGCCAGAAGTTTCAGGACCTGATCACCGACCTGATGGCCATAGGTATCGTTGAATTTTTTGAAATGATCAATATCGAGGATGAGCAGACATAAAGCCTCACCATTTTCCATCGCCTGGATCGCAGAACGACGCAATTCGGCATCAAAAAGTTTACGGTTGGCAATGCCGGTCAGGCCATCAGTCATTGCCTCCAGACGCATGGTTTCCAGATCTTCGCGCAAACGATTGATCTCGACCGAAGAAGCGTTGAATTTCTCCTCCAGACTTTTGTTCTGAAGTTCCATTTCGCGGGTTGCGTTCAAGGCGCTGGTGATCACCGTCTTGATTGTTTCAGACTCCCCGCTACCGCTGATGTCACCCGAAAACGCCTCAAGCGCTTTCCCATATTCAGCGGCACCATCACCGGCGACGCCCAGATAATCAAGGATACGGGTTAATTCTGCCTCCGCACGAGTGGCCGCGTCGCCAATAGCTTGGGTTTCCATGTCAAAAGTGAAGAATTTTTTGTGAATTTCTTCATTTCGCCCTTCACTGAATGCCTGATCGTTGTCGATCAGGATGTCGATGGTTCTTTTGAGATCAGGAATCTGGCCAGAAAAATAATGATACCAAACCGTAAAATTGTTCGGATTCGCCGCAATTCCGTTCTTTTTCATCATTTTCAGGGCTGAATTCCCGTATTCAGTGGCCTGTTCAAACGATTCCGTGTAATCCAATGACATCTCCAAACTTCGATCTATCCCCCCACTCCAGAGAATAGACTTCCCGTCATTGAGTCCAAGTAAAAAATTAACGCCGCCTGATTTCAATGACCGCGCCACATTGACTGGGTTGCCCAAAGGGTTGCTGGTTTTCTGAAAAAGTCCGCAGACTTTCCAGCACCTGACCAGGAAATATCGCCGAGCGCCTGGACTTCATATCAACATGAACAAGCATCAATTCGATGGTCGCGCAAAGCTGTCCATTTTGCCCATGATACATGTGATGGAACAGATGCAGGCGTTTGTCATCAAAGCCCAACAATAACGAGGCAACCTGTAAAGGATCGCCCTTAACCACCTCGGACAAATAGCTGACATGAGATTCTATGACGAAGTCTGAACTGTCGGTGCGGGTCCGATAATCATCACCCATATCAAGAAGCCCCAGCATGGCGTCTGTGGCGTGGTCGAACACCAGCACGTAGTACGCAACATTCATGTGTCCATTGTAATCAACCCAGTCAGGTTGCACTATTTCTTCGTGAACAAGCCTGCCACCATCACCCATTATAATCGCCGTCATTTCATCACTCCCCATTTTCAACCATAATTGCCCATCATCAGGGAGTTCGGAAAGACCTTTGCCGAACCCGCCCTCAATGATAAGTATCGGTTCTGTTCACTCCACCGTAAGCGATCCGTTAGATAATGACTGAGCCAAAGCAACACGAAAATCAATCCAGCACGCCGGAATTAGCTGTCGTTGTACCCGTCTTTAACGAGGCCGAAAACCTTGCCCCGTTGACTGCTGAAATCCGGGCTGCCCTTGATCCTGTCTGTGGGCACTATGAAATCATTTATATCGATGATGGCAGCTCCGATGACAGCGCCCAAAGGTTGCTTGATGTAAAGGCTGAATGCCCACAATTGAGGATTTTAAGTCATCGAAACTGTTGTGGTCAAAGTGCCGCTATCATGACCGGCATCAAGGCCGCCAAAGCACCTATCATCGCCACCCTGGACGGCGACGGGCAAAACGATCCGGGCGATATTCCGGCACTCTATTCAGCCCTGAAAGGCGCCCCGGAGCGTGACAATCTGATGGTTGCGGGCCTGCGCGCCAAGCGCCGGGATACATGGATTAAACGGGTATCGTCAAAAATAGCCAACGGCGTTCGCTCTCGTTTACTTAACGACGATACCCCTGACACTGGCTGCAGCCTTAAAGTCTTCACCCGCACGGCCTTCCTGGAGATGCCGCAATTCGATCACATGCATCGTTTTCTGCCGGCCCTGATGATCCGCCGTGGCGGCACTGTGATCTCGCTTGACGTGAACCACCGGCCCCGCGAACGCGGGGTTTCCAAATACGGGACGTGGGACCGCCTTCGTGTCGGCATCGTCGATTTGTTTGGCGTGCTTTGGTTGTTGCGCCGGGCCAACAAGCCTGAAGTCCAGGAATTAACAATCAATAAAAACCCAAAGCCCCAAAAGGCTATCTCTCAATGACCGCTAAAATCCTGTTTCGCGGCCTGATCTGGATCACATCACTGGTCGCCATCGGCTATGCCCTGAAAGTCAGCGGCCTGGGTTCATCCATCGACAAGGCATGGGTTGACAGCGATATCCGGGGGCAGGGTTTTACCGGTGAGTTGTTGTTTGTTGGCGTCGGTATGATGTTCACCGCCGTCGGTCTACCCCGTCAGGTTATCTGTTTCCTTGCCGGATACGCCTTTGGCCTGCTCGAAGGGACGGCGTTGGCAATGGTGGCGACGGTGCTGGGCTGTATTGTCGCTTTTTTCTATGCCCGTGTCATGGGTCGGTCATTCGTTGTCGGCCGTTTTCCCGACCGGGTTCAGCGTATTGACGACTTCCTGCACGAAAATCCGCTCAGCATGACCCTGCTTATTCGCCTACTACCCCTGGGCAGCAATGTGGTGACAAATCTTGCGGCAGGAGTTTCTGGTGTCGGCGCGGTACCTTTCTTCCTTGGTTCGGCTATCGGCTATCTGCCTCAAACCCTTGTGTTCGCACTTGTTGGCAGCGGTTTCAGCGTTGATCCTGAATTACGCATCGCCATCAGCATTATCTTGTTTGCGGTATCAGGCTTTCTTGGCGTCTTCCTTTTTCGTAAATACCGTCGCGGCAAATCTTTCGATATCCGGGTTGAACGCGAACTGGGCGTCGAGGACAGCCAGCCATGAACGAAACAACTTCGACAAGTCGCCTTTCAGCCACCGCTTACGCCCTGTTATGGAGCGCTATGTGGTTGGCGCTGATGGCAGCAATGCTGAAATTTCGCCCGTTGTTGCCGGTCGATGAGACACGCTATTTTGCCGTCGCCTGGGAAATGTGGCGGGACGGGCATTTTCTTGTTCCACACCTGAACGGTGAACCCTACAGCCATAAACCACCGTTGTTGTTCTGGTTGATGAATGTCGGTTGGGCGGTTTTCGGTGTCAATGAATGGTGGCCGCGGCTGGTCGCACCCCTGTTCGGTCTGGCAAGTTTATTTCTGACCTCCATGCTGGCCCGCCGTTTGTGGCCCAGCCGTTCTACCGTCGCCGTGGCAGCACCCTTGATTTTATTCGCCTGCCTGTTCTGGACCTTGTTCACAACATTGACCATGTTCGACATGCTGCTTGCCTTTTGTGCCCTATTGGCGATGTTGGGCATCCTGCGCGCCTGGCAGGATAATAAAACTGATGGATTTGTCTGGCTGGCCCTGGCCATTGGCCTTGGCGCATTGGCCAAGGGTCCGGCTATTTTGCTATCGACCCTGCCGGTTGCCTTGTTGGCGCCACTGTGGGCGGCAAGAGATAACAGCACAGAACCAGAAATTAACGACGATGGCCTTGATGTAACGGCCGCCACCCCATCTACAGCCACCTCAATAATGTGGGACCGTGGCTGGAAGCGATGGTACACCGCTGTTGGCTTAGCTGTTCTAGGGGGTGTTGCCATTGGTCTGGCCTGGGCGCTCCCGGCGGCGATTGTCGGCGGTGAAGAGTACCGTTACGCCATTTTATGGGGCCAGTCAGCCGGACGCATGGTTGACAGTTTCGCCCATGGCCGCCCGTGGTGGTGGTTCCTTGCCGTCCTGCCCGCGCTGGTGCTGCCGTGGACTCTATGGCCTGCTTCCTGGCGTTCCATCCGCGGCTTGCTGGATGTGGGGAAGGACAACGGCATCCGCTTCTGCCTGATCTGGTTTATCCCCGCCCTGATCACCTTTTCGGCGATCAGCGGGAAACAACTGCATTATCTTTTGCCCGTCTTTCCGGCCCTGGCTCTCCTTTTTGGCCGCCTGCTGGTTGATCATTTTGCCAAATTCCCGGATCAGGTTTCCTGGGCTGGCTGGGGACTACACATTCCCTGCACCCTGTTTATTGTTATCGGCCTGATATTGGCCGCGGCCCCCCTGAGTGGTGACCTTTTTAAATTACCGGTCGTTGTCAGGGAAACCGATTCTATCTGGGGATTGGTGCTGGCCCTTCTTGCCATGATCGTCCTTATCCTTAACCGTTCGACAGCAAGCCTTTTGAGCCGCCTGAGCGCTATAAGCATCCTGTCCATGGCGCTTGTATTGAGTGTCAATCTAAGCCTGCGCCCAGCGCTGGCGGAACGCTTCAATATGAAAGAGGTTTCGCAAAAATTTGGTGATTGGCAACTCGCCGGCACCCATCTTGCCTATGTTGGTAAATATCATGGTCAGTTTAATTTCCTGGGTCGGTTGAGTGAGACCATTGCCAGTGTCGGCTTGCAGGCCCCTGACCTGGAAGACTGGCTCGCTAAAAATCCCGAAGGCAAGCTCATCTATATCCGCGCCGAACTTCCCGTCATCACGACCCCGATTTATGCGCAACCGTATCGTGGCCAAAATCTTATTGTCATCGACTCCGCACAGGCCCTGGCCCACCCGACCATTCTGGATTAAGCAAAAGTTTCAGAAATTACTCTCGATAACCTTGACAGCAGCATCAAAGACACCTAAATCCTTAGCACTCGAGCGAAGGGAGTGCTAACAAGCACTTTTTTCTTGTTATTTATCAATAAGTTCACGGAGTATGAACGATGAAATTCAGGCCTCTGCATGATCGCGTGCTCGTCAGGCGCGTAGAGCAGGAAGAAAAAACCGCCGGCGGTATCATTATTCCCGATACCGCTCAGGAAAAACCCAGCGAAGGTAAGATTGTTGCAGTCGGTTCCGGTGCACGCCGCGACGATGGCACTGTTGTTCCCCTTGACGTCAAGGCTGGCGACAATGTGCTTTTCGGCAAGTGGTCCGGCACTGAAGTCACGGTTGACGGGGAAGACCTGTTGATCATGAAGGAATCCGATCTTCTTGGCGTCATCGAAGGTGCCGCAAAGAAGAAAAAGAAATAAATTTTGAGCCCAATTGTAAGGAATATTAACAATGGCTGCCAAAGAAGTTAAATTCAGCGTTGACGCCCGCACGCGTATGCTTGCCGGTGTCGACATCCTGGCCAACGCCGTCAAAGTAACGCTTGGCCCCAAAGGTCGTAACGTTGTCCTCGACAAATCGTTCGGTGCCCCGCGCATCACCAAGGACGGCGTAACCGTCGCCAAGGAAATCGAACTGTCCGACAAGTTCGAAAACATGGGCGCGCAGATGGTCAAGGAAGTCGCTTCCAAAACCAATGACGAAGCCGGTGACGGCACCACAACGGCCACCATCCTGGCCCAGTCCATCGTCCGTGAAGGCGTCAAGGCTGTTGCCGCCGGCATGAACCCGATGGATCTCAAGCGTGGCATCGACATCGCTGTTGATGCGGTTATCACCGACATCAAGAAGCGTTCGAAAAAAGTTTCGACCAGCGCCGAAGTTGCCCAGGTCGGCACCATTTCTTCCAATGGTGACGCCGACATCGGCGGCAAGATCGCCGAAGCCATGGAGCGTGTTGGCAATGAAGGCGTGATCACGGTTGAAGAGTCCAAGGGGCTTGAAACCGAACTCGACGTCGTCGAAGGCATGCAGTTTGATCGCGGTTACACCTCGCCTTATTTTGTCACCAACGCCGACAAGATGACCTGCGAAATGGAAAACCCGTTCATCCTGATCCATGAATCCAAGCTGTCGACCCTGCAGCCCCTGCTGCCGGTCCTGGAAAGTATCGTTCAATCTTCACGGCCGCTGCTGATTATCGCAGAAGACATCGAAGGCGAAGCGCTGGCGACCCTGGTTGTCAACAAGCTGCGTGGTGGCCTTAAGGTCTGCGCCGTCAAGGCCCCTGGTTTTGGCGACCGCAGGAAGGCGATGCTCGAAGATATTTCGGTCCTCACCAACGGTCAGGTGATCAGCGAAGATCTTGGCATCAAGCTTGAAAACGTCACCCTGGACATGCTTGGCACCGCCAAGAAGGTCTTGATTTCCAAAGAAGAAACCGTCGTCGTCGAAGGCGCCGGCGCCAAAAAGGCTATCATGGCCCGTTGCAATCAGATCCGCGCCCAGGTCGAGGAAACTTCCTCTGACTACGACCGCGAAAAGCTGCAGGAACGTCTGGCCAAGCTGGCTGGCGGGGTTGCCGTTATTCGTGTCGGTGGAGCCACCGAAATCGAAGTCAAGGAGCGCAAGGATCGTGTTGACGATGCTCTGCATGCTACCCGCGCTGCGGTCGAAGAAGGCGTCGTCCCCGGTGGTGGGGTAGCTCTGCTCTACGCGACCAAGGCACTGGCCAAACTTGAAGGCGAGAATGCTGATCAGAAGGTTGGCGTTGACATTGTTCGTCGCGCCCTTCAGGCACCTGTCCGCCAGATCGCCGAAAACGCCGGCGTCGATGGCGCCGTGGTTGCCGGCAAGCTGCTGGAAGGCAAATCCAACATCGGCTTCGATGCCCAGAAAGGTATATATACCGATCTGGTCAAAGCTGGCATCATTGACCCGGCCAAGGTTGTTCGCACAGCCCTGCAGGACGCGGCCTCTATCGCCGGCCTGCTGGTCACTACTGAAGCCATGATCGCCGATGCACCGTCCAAGGACGAAGGCTCTATGGGTGGCGCGCCTGACATGGGCGGTATGGGTGGCATGGGCGGAATGGGCGGCGGAATGGGCTTCTAGAGCAGCCTGCCCTCAATGAGGGCAGATAAGTTGTTCTAACTCTCAAGGAATAGATCAAGTCATCTTCCATCAAAATGATGGAAGTTTGATCTAAGCCAGCGCTTTCAATTCCACTCAAAAGCTCTAAGAATCGGGGTCGTATCGAAAGATACGGCCCCTTTTTTTCACTCGGGATTTCGATACAGCAGTACACCGCCCTTAAAACCTAGCCACTTCCAGGTCGCCCCGTTGATAGCGACTGAGGCGACAACAAAGGCAATGGCCGTCGCGCTCGCCGCCCCGTAAAGCCCAAACAGCGGAATCAGCGCCAGATTAAGCACTGCATTGACCAGCACGTTGAAAGTCATAAGCAGGCTTTGTCTGCCGGGCATCCCTGCCTGCAAGACGATCATATCTGTGGGGATCATCACGGCGTAAACGGTCAAGCCCCCGATCAGCACCAGCAGCAGCGGATAACTGAGGTTCACCAGATCGTCAGGGAACCAGGGGCCGAGATAAGGATATACAAAGAGCACAATGGCCGCAGCGACACCAAAAACACCAAGGCTCATCAACGCCACCTTGCGGCAAAATTTAGCGCTGGCCTGCTTGTCGCCTGCTTTTAGTAAACGCGCCAATTCCGGGTTTGCCAAAGTGCGAAATACCACGGGCACCTGGAACAGACCTTCAATAAACAGCGCCGCAAAACTGTAGATGCCGACGTCCCGGTCGCTCATGAAAATACCAAGCATGATGATATCAATACGGATATATGATTCAGCCAGGAAGCCATTTATCAGGGCGCGAGAACCAAAGTGAAAATGAACCTTGATCCAGCGCCTGAGAGCCTCGCCAGAAGAAAAATCCGTTGGGTGCGGGCGGATCAGATAAAGCAAAAACGGCAGCAAGACAACCTCGGCAATGGTAAAACTGAGACCCAACATAAAGGCCGGTTGCTCAATCCAGGCGACGCCCAGACAACTAAGAAGTATTACCGAGACCCGCAAGGCTTGCGCCCCGGCAAAAGCCTTCATTCGGCGTACACCGTTTAAAATCCCCATCAGCACCTTGTTTATGGCGAAGAAGACAAGCCCCGGTGCGGCCAGCGCAATACCCTTGCCAACCGCTTCGCTATCGGCCAAAAAACCAATTGGCTGGCTGAGAAAATAAACGCCAAAGGCCGTTAACAAACCGAACCCCGCCGCCAGCACCAGCGCTGCGGCCGACACCACGCCAATATGATGGGGTTCGGCGTCCAATTCGGAAACATGCTTTTGTGCGGAATCATGAAAGCCCAATACCGCGAACTGGGCGGTGACGACGTAGAGTGCGTAAATTTGATTGAAGACGCCCAGGGCCTCGATACCGAAATGGGCGGCGATGAAAAAATTGAGGATCACACCGCTCGCAGCCATCACTGCAAAGGCGCCGTAATTCCAGATGGCGTCATTCAGAAATTTCGATTGCTGCCGAAACTTACCGTCCGCCATGGGTCCTCATCTTAATACAGTTTTTCGATGGAATTAATCCGGGTCAGGACTTCTTCCAGATTAAACCCTGTGTGCTTGGCGAAATCGTAAAGCACATCGAGCTTCGGTTCATTGTCTTGGGCGAGCAATTCCTGCGCCTGCTCGCGCGTGATCAGACCTTCGCGGATCTGGTTTGAGCGGAAGGTATCGTATTCAGAAAATCCGGCAACGGTATGATAAATGTAATTGATAAACGATGTGTAGCCATCACCGATACGCCACGTATTGTCGCTATCGGCCGCCCCTTCCCAACCGTACTGTCCGATCAGGGTTTTGTTGATCTCTTCTTCATTCCAAGGCAGGTAATGATATAGGTAGGTGAAGTCATCCTTGGCAATGAAGGTCGAAAAATAAGCCCACATTGTATCGATGAATGACTCATTAAAGTAACGGGGGTTCAATAAATATTGCGAGGCGTACCAAAGGAATAATCCCGTCTTGTTGGCCAACGAAAGTCCAAACAGGCGATTACCGTGCTCGTTTTCCTTGACCCCCGCAAAACCTGCCTTGAAGTCCGTCCGCTCAAGCAAATTACCGCCACAGAAGAGGACAAGATCAATACCAGTTTCCCTACGCAGCTCCCTTAGGTAATGGAAGAACATTTTATCTCCGGCCATAAAGATCGGAATCATGCCGAGCTTCGGACGGGCCAGCCAAGCATGGATATTTTTACGAATATACCGGCGCTTAGCCGGAATATCAGCAGCCCGCAGAATATGCTCAATACCAAGCTGCCCGCACATGCGCGCCGAATTGCGGCGGGCAATGTCAGTGACCATGCCCCAGTCATAAGTAAAGGCGATGGGGTTCATGCCCATTTCGTTCTTGATCATGTGCAATCCATAGGAACTGTCCCGCCCTCCGCTAAAGGCGACGATACAATCAGGAGAGCCATCACTTTTTCGATACTCGGCGAGGATATTTTCAAGCGCATCACGACCTTGGGGTTTTTGCGTTTTGTAATTACGGCAAAAATTACAAACCCCGTCCTGGTCGTATTCGATATAGGGATAGGTTTCAGGTAACACGCATTTCGTACAGCGTTTCACATCGCCCAGATGGTCGGTCATGTCCTTTACCGTCATGATAGAGGTTGCGGAAATATCCGCAGTAATTTTGACCACCTTATCGAAATCGAAGATTTGCGGGATCGCGTCCCTGAATGGAATAATCATGCCCTTACCGGCGGCAAGTTGCTCAACAGCAGTTGCCTGCGCCTTTGCCATGAACGGACCATTGGCGATAAAACTTTCCAGAATGAACTTTTCAGAAGCAAAAACGAAAACACCCTGCTTCTCGAAATGGGCCGTGTAGATGGAACCGTTATTTGTCGCAAGGACCATCAATCTGGCATCATTTCTGAAAAAGCCCAGGGATGCGGTTCCCTCCAGTTCGGCGAAGGTCAGGGATATCGCTTTAGACAAATCGTTCCCTTCATCAACGAAACGGTCGATCAATCGGTAAATTATCTCTGAATCAGTATCGAGTGTACGGTCGATTCCAGCATGTTGATTCCAAAGATCACAGTCATTTGTAATCAATCCGTTATGAACGCCGACACAATGATCGGAAATAATCGGCTGGTTATTGCCGGCAACCGTTTCTGTTCCGTTGTAAACAAGGCGGCAATGACCAATAGCGGCGTAAGCCTCGGATACGGCCCCGTTTTCATCGACCTTGTAGGCCGCTTCACTGGCTTTGACGAATGATTTGAAATCGGCAGAGCGGAGCATGGAAGAGGGCGCAATCGGACGCTTGAACACCAGCACTTCATTCCTTGCCGAAATGACAAGACCGCTTGCCTCTCGTCCACGCGGTTCAGATAGTTTGAAAAGATCAATGATTGACTGATGAAAAGCCGTCTTGTCGCACGATGCGCCTCTTCCGGCGACAATTCCAAATATTCCGCACATAATTAAAGCCTGACAACACCTTTAAAATAAAAAAATAAACACCGAAATACCTTTGTGATTCACACTAAATATCGGCAATTTTGCGGGACGCTAACACTATCAGATGCTGCTGTCCATGGAACCATTGAGACACTATTTATAAGACTTTCTAAGTTATCCTTCATGGCGTTTTTTTAAGTGGTCAGACGATCAGAAATTAATTAGGTTGGGCCTCCAAAATTTCCTTTAGCCGACCGCGTCAGGTAATCACTTAAAATGACAGACTATTTTGCTAATTTTGTTCAGCACGGTGGGCAAATTGATTCATTCCTGGCATCGGCGATCCTGTGGGTAGGTTTTTTCGCCATAGGATCTTTCTTCATCGGCACTAAGGGCGAAAAAAAAGTGTACGAAGCAGCACCTTTTTTCGGTTGGGCCATTATCAATTTTGTACTGACCGTTCTGGGTGTTTTTGGTCGTTTCCCCTTCCCCATTGTTGCAGTTGGCCTAGGCGGAATTGCCACAGTGGCGCTGATTTTTGCCTTTAAGCGGGAACAAAGATTGTTTCCGGCAGGAACTGTAAAGATCATACTGCTGGCAACCCCTCTTTTGCTCCTTGTTTCGGCCATGGTTGGCTCACAATGGGACGAATTTTCCGATTGGTTGATCAGCCCACGCTTAATGTTGGAAACAGGAACATTTCCAACTGCCGCTGACGCCCATCGCGGCGGCACCCTGGCCGCCTATCCCTATGGGTGGCATTTCGTAACGTACCTGGCCAGCCTTATAGCGGGACGTTTTCTCGAAAATGCCGGTGCTCTGATCAATGTTTTCATGTTGCTGACATTTAGCTTCTTGTCCATAAGATTTATCCGCACAGGCCTTGGCCAAGAGGATGACATTTCCACCCCGGGTTGGACGTTATGCGCCATTGGCGGGTTATCGACGACGTTACTCAATACGACATTTGTACAAAAAGTCGCCCTGACATCCTATGCCGATGTGGCGACGGCGACAGTCACGGGTTTGAGTGTCGTTATTGGCTGGTACATGCTGGGTGCCCTGGCCGAAGGGAAACATAGGGAAGCCCTTAAAAACGCCCTTCAGATTGGCTTGCTTATGATGCTACTTGTCAATCTGAAACAATCAACTGTCGTTATGGCCGTGATTGTTGTCTGCGCTATTGGCCTAGCTGGATTGCGAGACCCCAAAATCACCATTCGCGACTTGTTCGCGATGTTGCCAAGAATGGTTATTCCGGCAATTTTTATTTTCATTGTTTGGCGCTATTACATCGGTCAAGAACTCCCCGCCAGAGAAATGAAGATGGCGGCATTTTCAGACTGGTTCTTTGAATATATTCCGCAAATCCTTTCGAGGATGCTACTCGTTCTGACGAAAAAAGGGGCATACCTGTTCTTGTTGGTCGTCATCATCGGCTTTGGTATAAGGGCAATGGTAAAATACCGTACCCCTTTTGACCGGTTTGCAATCATCGCCGGTGCAGTCTTTCTTGGCCACAATGCCTTCCTGTTTGTTGCTTATCTTAGCTCTTTTGGACAATATGACGCCCTCAGGGCCGCATCCTATTGGCGTTATAATATGCAATTGGGCATGATCGGGGTTGTCTTTACCACTTACGGATTAGGTATCTTGTGGCAAAAGCATATTGAAGGCCGAGCATGGCCAAAAAGATATAGCTGGCTGCCGGTTGTGCTGATGATCATTGCGCCTTTCATTTTCGCTAATAAATTACGTTTCGACCGCCATCAACCGGTGCCTTATTTTCGCGTCGTGGCGGCTGAATTGAATGATCTGCTCGTTTCAGGAAACAAGGTTAACGTACTTGACCCGAAAGGTAGCGGTGAGTCAGGCATTATCGCCCGTTACGAATTGGGCCGCATCGGAATATACAGAGGTTTCCTGAGTATCTTTCACCATCCTGAAAAGGAAGTGCTTCGATCAGACCTGAACACTAATGCATCACACTTGCTCGTTCACTCTTTAAGCCCGGTGGTGCAGGAAGTACTGGCACTGGATATGGACGAGAAACATTCATATTTGCTTGAAAATGACCGCAACGGCGGCTGGCGCATCATTAAGACCTGGGAAAAACCCTAGTCCTGTACGCCCGCGTCATTTGCCAAAGTCTTGCGACGCAGCATATTAGCCAACGCCATTTCCGAACGGGATTCCTGGGTCCCCCGCAAAACATTCATGATCATCTTGAAGGGCCTGAGAGGGCGCCTGGCCCATGCTGAACTGTAAAACAGGGCGACGCCAATCCAGCGCAGGGTTTTAAGTTTTTTATCGCTGAAGTTCTTGCTGTACGAAACGGTCCGCGATGCATCAGCATAGGAGCGAAGGCTATCGTAATATTTGTCGTCCAGTATGATGCCTCTATCTTCCCTGATTTGTTCAAACAATTCAGACCCCGGATAAGGCGAGAAAGCCCAGATGCTGATATCATAAGCCCCGGCCATACCCATACGGATGATGAAACGATAACTTTCAAAGACTTCCTTTAAGGTTTCGCCGGGAAACCCGAAAATAATATTGCACTTAACGTTCATGCCCTGGGCAAAACTACTGGAAATCGACTCGATAACCGAATCCGTCGTGATCTTCTTCTTGATACGGGCCAGCACACCTGGCGAGCCGCTTTCAGGCGAATAGGACAAATTTCGACAGCCCGACTTGAAAAGCAGTCCCGCCACTTCATCATCAATGGCCTCTGAACGGGTGCCACTGGGCAGTTGCCATGTAAACGTCAGGCCGCGCTCTTCAATTTTACGGCAAAAATCGACGATCCAGCTTTTTTTAACAATCGCAGTCAGGTCATAAAAATCAAAATTGACCGCCTTGTATTTTTCCTGATAGGTGACGATTTCATCAAGCAGCAGGTCCGGATCTCGGGCGATCCACCGGGTCGTCCACATCAACGGATTAGAACAAAATGTACACTGATAAGGACATCCGCGACTGGCCATCAGCGGCATTGAACGCCCGCGATCAACGCCAAAACCAAACCCGCGTTCCAAATAGTTCTCGATGGGAGTGATATCCCAGGCCGGAACGGGAATGGTATCCAGGTCGCGTTTTCGCGCCCGCCTCGGGTTGCTCTGCGCCTTGCCGTCCCCGTCCTTGTAGACGATCCCTTCGATCAGGGTTTTATCGATTGTTCCTGTGGAAAAGGCATTGATGACTTCAAGCGCTGTTTCTTCCCCTTCGCCAAGCACTCCCAGATCGAGTTCACTTTCCTCGATACTTTGCACCGGCATCGCGGTGACGTGTTCACCGCCACCGATCAGGAGGGCATTGGGGAATCTTTTGCGGATCCCCGCGATCAAGTCCCGGCAGGTTGGCCATTCGAAGGAAAAACCGCAGGCAACGCCAACGACTTCAGCGTCCGAAGGAATCCGCTTGACAATATCCTCAAGCGAAAGACCATAAAGGAAACAGTCGTTCTTAACCGTGTGGCGGGTATCCAGAGCCTCGCCCACACCATCAATAAAACTGACATCATGACCACCTTCACGAAGGGTCCCGGCAACGTAAGCCAAGCCCAGCGGCGGTGTAAACATGGACGTCTGGTTGTTGGCCGGAACCACAATTGATGGCCTGATCAGGCACACTTTTACAGATCTATGGGTCACTTAAGTCTATTCCCTTTAACAACCTTGATGCATGGCATACAATTTATCACCCTAACCCGTCCAGTCTGGATCGAGAGCCTTGATCAGGGCCGAATGATCAAGGCCGCCATCACCGTCTTCAATCAGCTTTTCGTAAAGGCTTTTATTTAGGTTTGTGGCCGGCATTTCTATAGCCAGTTCGGCGGCCAGCTCCAGGGCTTGGGTCATATCCTTACGCTGGGTCGTCACCTTGCCGCCGGGGCTGAACGCCCGGTCAATCATGCGTTGGCCGTGGACCTCGAGAATACGGGAATCGGCAAAGCCGCCCTTCAATGCCTCGCGTACGCGAGCCGGATCGGCACCGGCGTGGGCGGCCAGCATCAGGGCTTCGGCTACGGCCCCTATATTGAGCCCGACAATGACCTGGTTGGCCGCCTTGGCGACCTGACCGGTACCGACCGGGCCGACATGGGTGAGCCGCGCGCCGAGCACTTCAAGAACCGGACGGGCCCGCTCAATCGCCTGATTGTCACCACCAGCCATAATAGTCAGAGAACCTGCCTCCGCCCCCAGGGTGCCGCCCGAAACGGGTGCGTCCACATAGGCACCACCGGCTTCGGCAATACGGGCCGCAAAAGCACGGGTCCGTGTCACCGCCGTCGTTCCCATGTCAATAACCAGACTGGAGGAAGTGACACCGGCGAGAATGCCGTGCTCGTCAAACATAACGGCTTCTACGGCGACGGTGTCAGCGACCATCATGACAACGATATCGGCACTTTCGGCAACGATTTGCGGGTTTGCGACCGTCCTGGCCCCTTCATTAGAAATTAATTTCAAAGCATCAGGGGAGCGGGTCGTGGCAACCACATCAGCCCCTGCATTGATCAGGTTTTTACACATGGGCATACCCATCAGGCCGAGGCCGACAAAACCGATGGTTTGACCTTTCAATGACGTCATGACTGCCCAAGCCCCCTAAAATAATCGATCAGTTTAGGCATGGATTGCCCTTCCAGGCCAGCCGCCCTTGCTTGCTCAAGTAGTTCATGAACGGCCTCCGATCCTGCCTTCGCCGCCCCAAGTCCATCTGCCATGCTCGCATAATAACGCAAATCCTTTTCGGCGTTGGCGACGGAAAACTTGAAACTGCCATCATCGCCATTCTGTATATAGGGTAGCAGACGTCTGAAAACGAGACTATCTCCGCCACCGCTCATAATCACTTCACAGTAGGTATCCATGTCGACACCACAAATTTCGGCGCATGCCGTCGCTTCTGCCGCCAATACGGCGTTGCCCAGTGCCAGATAATTATGGAGCAACTTCATCTTGTGGCCCGATCCGACCGCCCCGGTGCGGTAAATGTTTTCAGCGTAACAGTTGATGATTGGGATGACCGCCTCGATCACCGCCCCCTCGCCGCCAAGCATCACATTCAAACGCCCTTCTTCGGCTTCCTTGGGCGTCCGCGTCATTGGTGCATCGATCAGTGACCCACCCTTTTCGGCCACCGTCGCCGCCAGTTTTATTGTTGACTGGGGAAGTGCAGTCGAGCAATCGACAACGATTGAGCCTTCCCGCAAGCCCCCCAAAACGCCTCCCTTGGAAAGCATGATGTCTTCGACTTCCGGGGTTCCGGTGACACAGATGAAGACAACATCGGCGGCGGCGGCCAATCCTTCGGCGCTCTGCCCAAGGCGCGCTCCGGCTGACACCAGATCATCGACGGGACGGTTGCCCGGATGGTCCAGAATGCTGAGCGCGTAGCCACCGTGCAAAATATTCTTAACGATGCCATGTCCCATAAAACCGACGCCAATAAAGGCGATGGCCGGGTTTTTATTTATGCTCATGTGTTTTTCCCATCTTGAAATATTCAGGTTTCATCATCGGCCAGAAAGCCGCGAATTTCCATAACCGCATCCTTCAAGCCAACCCGGGAGACCTGCACCCCTTCGGGAAAAGCGTTTAACAGTCGTGACGGCAAGGCGCGGTCGAGCATGACGAAAACCCCCTTGTCACTGGCCCGCCTGATCAGCCGTCCATAGGCTTGCTTCAGTTTTAGCCGGGTCAGGGTTTCATCGTAAGCGCGGCCCCCAAAAGCCGCGCGACGTGCCCGATGCAGGATGTCGGGACGCGGCCACGGCACCCGGTCAAAAACAATCAGACGTAACGAGCGCCCCGGCACATCGACCCCGTCCCTGACCGCGTCGGTACCCAGTAAACAGGAATCTTCCTCGGCCCTGAAAATATCGATTAGGGTTCCCGTATCAAGGGCCTCCACATGCTGGGCCAAAACCTGCATGCCAACCTCGTCAAGCGGTGCGGCAATGCGGTCATGAACGGCCCGTAATCTGGATATCGCCGTGAACAGACCCAGTCCGCCGCCACCGCTGGCCAAAAACAGTTCCCGGTAAGCTGCAGCAACCTGGGTCATATCTGATTTATCGACGTCACCGACAACCAGCACACGGGTTCGCCCGGCGTAATCAAAAGGTGAGTCGACCGCTGCCAGAATGGCCGGTGCGGGCAAATGCCGTGAGCCTGTCCGTGTTTCGGCCCCGGCCCAGCCGGAAAGATCCTGAGTGTCATCCTGATCACGCATATGAGCCGGTTCGTCACCGCCTTCAGGCCCGTGGTCGCGCAGTGTCGCCGAGGTTATCAGCGCGCCATGCGCAGGGCCCAGCACGGTTTCGGCAAAAGGCAAGGTTGGATCAACGTAATGACGGTGCAAACCGACATCAACCTCGCGGCCATCGATACGTTCAACACCGAACCAGTCGATTACTTCTTCGGCGGTTTCGTTATGTAGCGCCTTCAACATCGCCGCCCAGGCGTTCAATTGATCGACACCACGGCGTTGCAGGCCACGGCTGACCGCCTCAATACGATTACGGGTAGCGCTGTCCAACGTATCAGCTTCCACATCAAGCAGGCGGACCAGTGACTGGATCAGCAATTGCAAAGGCTTGCGCAGGCGAAACAGGGCGGATTCAAGAGCCCCAGCAGCATCGAGCAATCCGGGGACCGGACTTTCCGTTCCCGCTTCCAGGCTATAGGTCGCAGCGCCCCCGGTTTCGCGGGCGTAGACCTGTTGGCGCACGAAGCTCAGGAATGTCTCCGTCGGCCCGACCGCCTCGCCACCACCAACCCGCTGCCGCCAGGCCGGGCCGGGAAGCACACGGGCGGCGCGCAGGGCTTCATCAAGAGCGGCCATGGCCTCGTCATCACCGGCGATCAGGTCTTCCATACGGGCGGCAAGACCCCGCGAACGCGAATGACGACCGGCTTCGGCCCCCAGCAACCAGCGCCGCAGATCTTCCGCCTCGTAGCCTGTCAAGTCGGCGGAAAAAGCACTGTCGGCAGCACCGAAAATATGATGTCCCTCATCGAACACGTAACGGGTCGGTAGCTGGCCTTCCTCACCACCGCCACCACCCATGGCCGCCTGAACCATCACCAGGGCATGGTTGGCGACAACGATACGGGCCCCACGGGCGCGCCTTATGGTGCGCTCAATAAAGCACCGACTGTAGTGCAGGCAGGCTGAATAAGTGCACTCTCCGCGCTTGTCGGTCAGATCAAGAGTCGTTCCGCGACCGACCAGATCGGCAAGCCAGGAGGGGAAATCGCCACCAATCATATCACCATCGCGCGACATAAGCGCCCAGCGAGCCATCAGACCCAGGCCAATAGCCTCGCTGGCAGCACAGGCACCCGAACGCAGGCGGCCGGTTGCCTCGGCAAAATTAAGCAGGCAGAAATAGTTTTCGCGACCTTTACGAATAACCACCTTGTCGATTTTTTCGGCCGGGTCCGGGTACAAACGGTCCAGCTCGGCGTCAAGTTGACGTTGCAGGTTGCGGGTAAAGGTCGATATCCACACCGCCCCTTCATTTTTTTCAGCCCACACACTGGCCGGGGCAATGTAGCCCATGGTCTTGCCGACACCGGTTCCGGCGTCGGCAAGGACGACATTGGGTTCCCCGCGCTTGTTCCTGGCATCGAAGGCGGGGACGACGGCACCTGCATAATCGGATTGTCCGGGCCGGTTTTCGGCACCATGCCCAAGCAACTTGACCAGTTGAGCACGTGCCTCAACCGGCTCCACGGGCAGGTCACGGGGCGGCGTTTCAGGGCCGCGGTCATTCCATTCCGATAGACGGTCCCAGACCGCAAGCCCGGCCGCCGCACTACCCGAATGAGGCCGCTCACCCGCCCCCAAAGCGGCCAGCACCGGTTCCGCCCAGCGCCAGCCGCCGCGGTGCATGGCCCAGGCAATAGCACCGGAGTCTCTGTCTATGGGCATGGTCGCCAATTCGGAAATCAGGGCATGAGCCGCAGCCATTAAACTTTCAGCTTCCTGCTCGTGACTGGTTGGCAAGGCAAGGCCAAGAACTTCGGCCAGCCCGCGCGGCGTCGGCAGGGTGAACTCGGCGGGGCGGACGAAGGCATACAGTTCAAGCACATCAAAGACGGCAAACGGCTTTACACCCAGCCTGGCAAAAAAACTTCTGCCATGACAAATAATGGGTGGTTGTTCGGGTTGAAGACGCCGTGCAACCTCATTCCCGGCCAGGGTTTCAACCTCGCCATCGGCGCTTAACCAAACCACACCCCTGACCCCGGCGATCAGGGCCGGGGCCTCAGGTAACAGAACAGGGCGGGACGGGGCGGGTGTTTCTTCGTTCATGGGGCCGGATTATAAGCGGCCCACAGGTGAGGGCATTAAAAAACGAAATATTTATTCCATTTAGAAAAAATCTGTCAGAATGCAAACGGGGATTTGCGGGGAAAAAGCGATTATGGCCAATGAGAGACCCAGTCCAGTCATTATCGATTCCACAGGCGGAAAGCTGTGGGAATTTCCGGACGCCCTATGGCAAAAAGTCCCTCCCCTGCAAGCCATTCGCCTGCGTCGCACGGTCAATGAGAAAATACTTCCCCTTCTTTATAAACTTGATGACATGTTCCCGCGCTCTGGTGACAGCAAGAACCGTCATATTTCAGGTATGTCCATAAACGATATCGAAGCCGATATATCATCCACCGTTCTTGCCCTGCATCTGTTTGACATTGCCCTCGATCAGGGACTGCTGAAATTCGTCAACAAAGGCGCAAAAAAAGCTGCAAAACCCGGCCCCAAGACCCCGGTCGGCAGTTGCGGCATGAGCCTGGCTGAGGCCCGACGTTATTTCCTAGAGGACGCCGCTCGCAATATCCTTAAGGAAGCCGGGCACGATCCAAAAAAACTGCACGAAATGCTTGGCAATTATGACCTTAATGATCCCTCAGTCCTTTTTAAGTTAAAGTTGATGGCGACCTTTGACCCGCTGACCATTTCCGAACTGAGGGAAGGTCTGCGCGGCAACATGGGAAAACTGTTCGATTGCGACGAGGAATTTTTCAAGGTCCTGAAAAAGGCCAAGCCAACGAATTTCCTGCGCCCGTTGCGCAAAACCCTGGGCAAGAATTTTCCCGATATTCTTGAGTGGGACGGAACTTTTATCCGTGCCGTTGCCGAAGGCCTGGAGCATAGCGCCAAGATTATCGCCTTGGGTCGAAGCCTGCTTGAAATCAAAGACCCGGAAATAGCCCGCGCCCTTGGTCGCTGGCCCATTGAAGAAGCCCTCGTCAAAGACAAGGTGAAGGGCAAGAAAAAAACCTACATCACCCGTATTGAGCAGGTTCGAAAGTTGCTGGGGGACGAATTTAAAATTTTAATGAAGTCCAACGCTGCCGTCATTGATCAGGCCGGAAACTGGAAAGATGAGGAAATCGAACGCATCAAGTTCTTTGTCGGTTATATTAACGGCGATGTGATCGAGGCCCTGGCAGAGCTTCCCTTCGCCTATACGGTCAACATTATGGAAGGATTATGGAGTACCGTCAGCCGCGAATTCATGGAACAACATCTGACCACGCCTGAGGCCATCAGCGCACTAAAGTCGATTGTCGCAAAGATCCAGCAGATGGGAGTGGAGGCGACGACGCCGGAAAAGGTCAAGGGTATGATTGAAAACAATTTTTTCGACAAACAACTTTCCCAATTCTACAAATAGGGCAAATTCATGCTGAGTATCCGCAATCTTACCGGAACCGGCATTGGCCCCATTGCCCTGAAACTGGCTGGCGGCGAGGTGGCGGCGATCACCGGCCCCTCGGGTGCCGGCAAGTCGCTGTTGCTACGGGCCATTGCCGATCTCGACCCCAATGATGGGGAAATCATGCTCGACGGCGAAGAGCGCTTAAAAATGTCCGCACCAAGCTGGCGCGCCCAGGTCGCTTACGTCGCTTCGGAAACCAGTTGGTGGGCGGAACGTGTCGGCGATCATTTTGAAGACAAGCGAGCCGCAACCC
This sequence comes from Rhodospirillaceae bacterium, assembly GCA_014382375.1. Taxonomy (GTDB): domain Bacteria; phylum Pseudomonadota; class Alphaproteobacteria; order Rhodospirillales; family JABHCV01; genus JACNJU01. Next base: position 34,231 of record JACNJU010000086.1, on the reverse strand, counting down.
AACTGCTGGAACAGGTCGGACTGGGAGAAAGTGCCCTTGACTGGTCGATCCCAAGAGTGTCCACAGGCGAGAAACAACGTCTGGGATTGGCCCGCTCCCTAATGGGCAAGCCCCGGGTTTTACTGCTTGATGAACCAACCTCGGCGCTGGACGCTGCCAATCGGGAACTTGTCGAGCAGCTTCTTACCGGGCGGCTTGGTGAGGGAACGTCCATTATCATCGTCACCCATGACCCGGAGCAGGCCAAACGCTTAAAGGCAAAACGCTATCATCTTGAAGCTGGGCTTTTGGAGGCGACCCCATGACCTTCATCGCCCTTGGCTACGCCGACCTTGTCATCGCCTCGTTGTTGTTGCTGTTGAGCGGCCTGCTGTCCATATTCCTGCGTTTAAAGATTGAACGCCAGATCGGTATCGCTGCCCTGCGAATGGTCATTCAACTGATGTTGATTGGCCTGGTTTTAAAATTCCTCTTTCAAATGGTCTCGCCGCTGTGGACCGGGGTTGCGGCCGCAATCATGATTGCCCTTGCCGGGCGCGAGGCGGCGGCCCGCCAAAAGCGCAAATTTTCCGGCTGGTGGACTTATGGCCTTGGCACATCAAGCCTGATGATTGCCTGTTCCATCGTCACCGTGCTTGCCCTGACCACCCAGATCAGGCCGGAACCCTGGTTTGACCCGCGCTTCGCCATACCGATTTTGGGGATGATTCTGGGCAACACCATGAACGGCGTTTCTATCGGTCTGGACAGATTGATGAGCTCTGCCGTTGAGGGCCGCGCCATCATCGAGGCACGTCTTTCACTGGGTCATGACCGGGTCAGGGCATTCAAACCACTGGTCCAGGAGTCCGTGCGCGCCGGGCTTATTCACATTATCAACGCCATGTCGGCTGCCGGATTGATTTCACTGCCCGGCATGATGACAGGACAAATTCTGGCCGGTGTCGATCCGACCGAAGCGGTAAAGTACCAGATCCTGATCATGTTCCTGATTGCCGGCTCAACCGCCCTTGGCACCCTGGCCGCGGTGGTGTTCGCGGCCCGCAGGCTAACCGACGGTCGCCACCGCCTGCGCCTGGACCGTTTGGCGTGATGATTCATTATTCCTAAACTGAATCAAAATAGAGTCGTCAGCCAGTCGTAGAATCGCCTATGCTGATTTCAGTTCAGAGGAGAGGATCTGTCCCGCCATGGCTTATGCAAACCCCGACGCGCCCGGTATCAAGATGCCCAGGAAGCCCGATCTGGCTGACCATTTCATCGCCTGTAGTTCACTTGGACGCTATCTGACGGTCTTTGACGAGAGCCGTTTTGTCATTACCGACGATTTTAACCAGGAAGGCGCGGTCAACCGGACCGCCGCCGCCGTCGCTTCTATTTTCTCAAACGATCCACTGGTCGCCGAAGCGGCCCTGCTGCCGCTCGGCAAGGCGGCGCTGGCCAAAGACAACAACGAACGCGAACGCTACGAGGAACTGTTCACGCTTATTGAAGCCCAGGCGTTAAATTCAACGGTTAAGGAATCAGCCCAGTCTTTGCTGGAATCCGGTTTCCGCGAGGCCCGTATCCGTGAGATCGAAGAAACCCTGAGCGGTAAGTTAAGCCCGGCCCGGATTCGCTATCGCGCCTTCCTTGAAATTGTCCGCCACCTGACCGAACACAAAATCACCCCGCAGCTTTTCAGGGACGAATTCCTGGACTTCACATACGCGGTGGCCGGTCGTCTCGATTTCGGCATTTACAGCTTCTGCCTGGACCGTATTTTCGCAAACGAGCAAATCCCCATGAAAGCCAAAGGTTATGTGGTTTCAGAATTGCTCGGCTTCCCGGCGACCATTCGCCGCGAGCTGCTGACAAATCTTCTGACCCTTGAGGGCCTGGAAAAACGGCTTGCTGATTTTGTCCGCGACGCCATTATTCAGAAACTGGGCGACGTGGCGGCAACGGAAATCGAATTGCTGGCGGCGCTCAAGACATCACAGATGTCCATGGACGACATCAACAACATGCTCGCCGGTAACGCTTAAGAACCCTTTGTCTCGATGTTCAAGCTCTCACCGCAGTGCTTGCAGTGGATGGCGTCAGGGTCGTGGCGCTTCAGGCCACAGGTCGGGCATTTGTAGCGCACTTTGGCCGGTTGAAAGATGGTCTGCACCAAGCGCAGGAACAAGGCCACCCCGAACACCATAATCACCACTGAAAGCCCCCGCCCCATGTCATCATGCAGGGTGATGTCGCCAAAGCCAGTCGTCGTCAGGGTGGCAACAGTGAAGTAGAGGGCGTCCATGTAGGTGGAAATTTCAGGGTTAATGCGTTCTTCAAGCACATATACGATGGCGGTGATGAAAAAGATAAAGACGAACAGGTTGACGATGGAATGAATGATGTCTTCATTGTGGGCAAAGAATTTGAACTCGCCGCGCAGATCTTTGAGAACGTGGTAGGAACGCAACAGCCTGAGCGCCCGCATCACCCGCAGGAAGGCGAAATTCCCCGTCAGCACCGGTGCCATCAAGGTGAAGATGACGATCAAATCGACCCACGTCATCAACTGCATCATGTAGCGGGGGCGGTCTTTTTCAATCCAAAAGCGGACCGCGAAATCCACCGACAAAATGGCCGCCAGAATAAAATCCAGGGTGATGATAAGCGGTGTCATCTCGACCATGGAGGTGGCGATAAAAAAACAGATGGTGGCGATATCGAATGCAAGCAGTCCATAACGGAAATGCACCGCTTGACGCGAGCGCCCGTTGTAAAGTCTGGTAAGCTTTTGGTGCAGTTTGCTCATCTGTGTCCCGATGGGTAGGGTTTCTTCAAGGGCTCCAGTTTACCCTTCTAGCGATCATAATCCAAGCTGGGAGCCAGCCAGCGTTCGGCTTCCTGTTGGCTGACGCCCTTACGCTCGGCGTAGTCTTCGAGCTGGTCTTTTGAGATTTTGCCGATGCCGAAATATTGTGCTTCCGGGTGTGAAAAATAGAAACCCGAGACCGATGCCGCCGGTAACATGGCAAAACTTTCAGTCAGCGAAATGCCGGTTTGCGACTCGGCATCAAGAAGTTTGAAAAGAGTCGATTTTTCGGTGTGGTCCGGGCACGCAGGATAACCCGGGGCCGGGCGGATGCCCTGATATTTTTCTTTGATCAGGTCTTCATTGGCCAGGTCTTCGTGGACCGCGTAGGCCCAGAATTCGCGCCGCACCCGCTGATGCAGATGCTCTGCGAAGGCTTCAGCCAACCGGTCGGCAAGGGCTTCGAGCATGATCGCGCTGTAATCATCACCCGCATCCTTGAAGGCCTCGACCCGTTCGCGCATTCCATGGCCCGTCGTCACCGCGAAACCACCTATGTAGTCGGCGACGTTAGTTTCCTTGGGAGCAATGAAATCTGCCAGCGAGAAATTGGCGCGATCAGAATTTTTAAGCATTTGCTGGCGCAGGAAATGCAGTTTCGAGCCAACTTCCGAGCGGCTGTCGTCTTTATACAGTTCCACATCGTCATGGCCGACTGAATTGGCCGGGAAAAAGCCGATGACGGCGCCGGCATCGAGCCATTTCTCGTCAATGATTTTCTCCAACATGGCCAGGGCGTCGTGAAACAGCGAACGCGCCGCCTCGCCGCTGATCTCGTCTTCCAGAATCGCCGGATAGTTTCCCTTCATCTCCCAGGTGCGGAAGAATGGCGTCCAGTCGATGCATTCGGCCAGCGGTGTCAAATCGTAATTTTTAAAAGTCTTGGTGCCTAAAAACATCGGCTTGGGCGGTGCGACGTTCGACCAGTCGATGCTGTGTCTGGCCTGCCTGGCCGCCTCCAGCGTATGCTGGCGGCCGCTGCGGTTGCGATTGGCATGACGTTCCCGTAAACCCTCGTATTCGGCGGCAACCCCGGCCACATAATCGACACGGGTGCTTTCAGACAGCAAGTTGGTGGCAACGCCAACGGCGCGCGAGGCATCGTTTACATGGACGATGGGGCCTTCGTAGTTGGGAGCGATCTTGACCGCCGTATGAACGGGCGAGGTCGTCGCCCCGCCAATCAGGAGCGGCAGATCAAAGCCTTCGCGCTGCATTTCGGCGGCGACCGTGCACATTTCATCGAGCGACGGTGTAATCAGGCCGGACAGACCGATCATATCGACGTTTTCCTGTTTGGCGACTTCCAGAATTTTCGCGTAAGGAACCATGACGCCCAGATCGATAACCTTAAAGTTGTTGCATTGCAGGACGACGCCGACGATGTTCTTGCCGATGTCATGAACGTCGCCCTTGACCGTCGCCATCAGAATCTTGCCCTTGGCCGAAGAGCTGTCGCCGGAGGCTTGTTTTTCGGACTCGATAAACGGCAACAGGTGGGCCACCGCCTGTTTCATCACCCGCGCCGATTTAACCACTTGCGGCAGGAACATCTGGCCCGACCCAAACAGGTCGCCAACCACGTTCATGCCATCCATCAATGGCCCTTCGATAACCTCAATGGCGCGACCGGCCGAGAGCCTGGCTTCTTCAGTGTCCTCGACCACGTATTCCGTGATCCCCTTGACCAGGGCGTGTTCGAGCCGCCCCGCGACGGGGGCTTCGCGCCAGCTTAAGTCCGGAGCCATGTCCTTGGCGGCGATGCCCTTTGTTGCGTCGGCAACATCAAGCAGTCGTTCGGTGGCGTCGTCGCGGCGGTTGAGAACCACGTCTTCAACCCGCATCCGCAGTTCTTCAGGTATATCAGCGTAAATCGCCAACTGACCGGCATTAACGATGCCCATGGTCATACCGGCGTTGATGGCGTGATAGAGAAACACCGAGTGCATGGCCTCGCGCACCGGGTTATTGCCCCTGAACGAGAAGGACATGTTTGAGACACCGCCGGATATGGAGGCACCGGGTAGATTTTCTTTAATCCAGGCGCAGGCTCGAATGTAATCGACAGAGAAATTGCGATGCTCGTCGATGCCCGTAGCAATGGGGAAAATGTTGGGATCGAAGATAATATCCTGGGGCGGAAAACCGACCCGCTCGGTCAGCACTTTGTAGGAGCGCCCGCAAATGTCGATCATCCGCTCGTAACTGTCAGCCTGTCCCTGCTCGTCAAAAGCCATGACGATAACAGCGGCACCATAGCGCAAAACCTCGCGTGCCTGGTCGGCGAAAATGTCCTCGCCTTCCTTCATGCTGATGGAATTTACCACCCCCTTGCCCTGAACACATTTAAGGCCGGCGACGATAACCGGAAATCTCGACGAATCGATCATCACCGGCACCCGGCTGATATCGGGTTCAGAGGCCAGCAGGTTCAGGAACCTGTGCATTTCCTTTTCTGCATCAAGCATGGCGTCGTCGACATTGACGTCGATAATCTGGGCCCCGCTTTCAACCTGGCCACGGGCAATATCGAGTGCGGTTTCATAGTCGCCTTCGCGGATCAGGCGGGCAAATTTGGCCGAACCCGCAACATTGGTGCGCTCACCAACATTGATAAAACCGGTGACGTCATCAATGCTTAAGGGTTCCAGCCCGGACAGATGGGCATGGCCGTCGGGATTGGCATAGGTCCGCGGTTTGATACCATCGACCGCCCCAGCAATGGCGCGAATATGATCCGGGGTAGTGCCGCAACAACCACCAACAATATTGACAAGCCCGCTTAAGGCAAATTCCTTGAGCATGTCGGCCATATATTCCGGGCTATCGTCATAGTCGCCGAATTCATTTGGCAAACCGGCGTTGGGATGAACGCTGACGGCGACCTGGGCAACGTTTGAAACGGCCTGTACATGGGGACGCAAATCCTTGGCCCCCAGGGCGCAATTGAAGCCAATGCTGATCGGCCTGACATGGGCGACCGAATTCCAGAACGCTTCAGGGGTTTGCCCGGTCAAGGTCCGCCCCGAAGCATCGGTGATGGTTCCCGATATCATCACAGGGACTTGGTTGTCGTGTTCATCAAAATACTTCAGCACAGCATAAATGGCGGCCTTGCAGTTCAAGGTGTCGAACACGGTTTCGATCAACAGAAGGTCGGCCCCGCCTTCAAGCAACCCATCAATCTGCTCGGTATAAGCTGCGACCAGATCGTCAAACTGGATATTGCGATAACCCGGATCATTGACATCAGGCGATATGGAAGCGGTTCGGTTGGTTGGCCCCAGGACACCCGCGACGAAGCGCGGCCTGTCCGGCGTTTTTGCCTGTGCCTCATCAGCAGCTTCGCGGGCAAGACGGGCTGAAGCGACGTTCATTTCGCGGACCCGATCCTCAAGCCCGTAATCACCTTGGGAAATCGTCGTCGCATTGAAGGTGTTGGTTTCGACGATGTCTGATCCGGCATCAAGGAAGGCGCCGTGCAATTCCTTGATCAGGTCAGGCATGGTCAGACTCAACAGGTCATTGTTGCCCTTCAAATCCTGGCCATGATCTGCAAACAACTGGCCCCTGTAGTCAGCTTCAACCAGTTTTCTGTCCTGGATCATCGTTCCCATTGCCCCGTCAAGGACGAGAATGCGTTGGCGCAGTAATTTCTCAATCGGGTGGTTCATATCAATTGTTTCCTGACGCCCAGAATATGACAGATGGCATACGTCAGATCGGCGCGGTTTAGAGTGTAAAAGTGAAAATCGTTGACGCCGCTGGCATGCAGGATGCGGCATTGTTCTGCGGCCACCGAAGCGGCGATAAGTTTGCGTGTTTCCGGATCATTATCCAGTCCATCAAACAATTCAGTCAGCCAGTCAGGGACGGTGGTGCCACTGAGTTTCGAGAATTTTTTCACCTGGGCAATGTTGGTCACCGGCAGAATACCCGGAACGATAGGCACATGAATGCCAGCCGCGCGGGCCCGCTCAAGAAACCTGAGGTAGGTTTCAGGTTCGAAGAAATACTGGGTGATGGCGCGGGTCGCCCCTGCATCTACCTTCCGCTTCAGGTTATTAAGATCGGCTTCCGGGCTCTTCGATTCCGGATGGCTTTCAGGGTAGGCGGCGACACTGATTTCAAAATCAGCGACTTTTTTCAGCCCCGAAACCAGATCCGAAGCATAAGCGTAACCGTCCGGATTTGCCTGATAAGACCCCGCACCTTCGGGTGCGTCGCCACGCAAGGCAACGATGTGACGAATGCCGGCTTGCCAATAACGTTTGGCGATGGCGTCGATTTCCTGACGATGTGATCCGACGCACGTTAAGTGGGCTGCTGCTTCCAGATTGGTTTTCCTGGCGATTTTAACGACCGTTTCGTGGGTTCGCTCACGGGTCGTCCCGCCTGCCCCGTAGGTCACCGATACAAATGACGGCCTCACCGGGGATAATCTTTCGATGCACGACCACAGGGATGCTTCGGCCTTTTCGGTGGTCGGCGGGAAAAATTCAAAGGAGACCTTGACCCCTTCAGGAAGCGGCAAAGCGACGATCATGGACGGATGGGGCCTGCGACCCGCCGCTGTCACGTTCAACAATTCCTGATAACGTCTGGTTTTTTCTTTTCTGGTCATCATACAGAATTTCCACTGTCATTCTTTTGCCCCAGCCAGATGGTGACCGTCAGCGGATTACCCGGCAGATGCTCGCTCTTCAGCAAAGACATACCGCTTGCCTTGAACCATGCGGTCACTTCGGTGTCATCAAACCCCAAACGCCGGTGGGCATGCTCGTCGCGCAGGCTTTCTTCATTATGAGGAGCAAAATCAACCAATAAAAGCAGACCCCCTGCCTTAAGCACACGCACCGCCTCGCCGACAGCCCGACCGGGATGATCGAGAAAATGTAAAACCTGATGCATGGTCACCGCGTCGAAGGCGCTCGCCTGAAATGGAATTTGATACATATCAGCCTGGCGCACGGCACAGTTGTCGCGGCCCGCCCGTTCCAGATTGGCCCGTGCGACGCTTAACATTTCCCGTGAAAGATCGATCCCTTCGCCCTTGATCAGGCGCTCACCGAAAAGCTCCAACATGCGCCCGGTGCCGGTTCCAACATCCAGCAGCTGATCAATCTGGTGCCCCTCAAGCATGTCGAGCAAAACCCGCTCAACAATACTGTCATCGACATGCAGCGAGCGCAGTTTGTCCCAACTTTCAGCGTTGCGGCGAAAATAATCTGCTGCCGCCCGCTCACGCTCATTTTTGACCAGCGACAGACGTTCCAGATCACGCGTCAACGTCCCGTCCTGATCGGGCAACATTTCATTTAATTGCCTGGCCAGGTGAGCAGCAGCGCCCTCCTGGGCCTGCCTGTGGAACACCCAACTGCCTTCCCGAATGCGCTCAAGCAGCCCTGCCTCGGTGAGTAATTTCAAATGCCGCGACACTCTGGGCTGGCTCTGTCCCAAAATTCCAACGAGTTCACTGACCGTCAATTCACCATGGGCACACAGCGCCAACAGGCGCAGCCGGGTCGGTTCCGCCGCCGCCCGAAGCGCACTCAACAAGGGTTCGATAGACTCCATACGGTGACTCTTTCTGGTCCGGTATCGCTGAAAATGAGGGCAAAAACCGAATCTAAATGTAATTAAATCAAGATATAAGCATATCTTTATATGACTTAAACATGAAGGTCCAGCCCTTTTTGCCGCTCATATAGGCTTATGTTTTTATTGATTATTCTTAATTTTCCACAGGATTTCCCCAGAACCGGAGTCGATGTCGTTTTTGTTACGAGGTATGATGTGCCCGCAGCTGTTGCCTTTTTGCAACATATGTCGCCATTTGGTTTGAAAGCGGCCTGTCTGCGCTGGTTTTTATCCGAATGCTATGTTATTTCATTGATAGATTCGCTCGTCATTTGTTCTGACGATGAAGCGGGTGTGGCAATCGGGACGCAATACGATCCCGTTACGAGGTTTTGTTATTTGGTGGTTTTTTTGCTGCTGCCGGATGGCGTTTTTTCGACGCGAAAATAAATAACGACGGGACGTGTTTTTTTAAAATGCTTATTCGCTTATTGGAAACAATCACCAAGCCCCGGTTAAGCTCACGCTTCCTGGTTCTTGCTTTTGCTGCTGCGATGATGGCTGGCTGCGCGACTGCGCCCGATTCTAATGATCCCGAAGCCGTCGCTGAATATCAGGAAATCAATGATCCCGCAGAACCCACCATGCGGGCGATTTTCGCCTTCAATCAAGCCCTCGACACGGCTATCCTGAAACCGGTTTCCAATGCCTACCGTCAAACCGCGCCTGAAAAGGTTCGCACCGGTGTTCATAATTTCCTGAACCACCTGCGCACCCCGGTGATTTTCTTCAATGATGTGCTGCAGGGCGAATTTGAGAATGCCATCACCACCCTGGTGCGCTTCCTGATCAACACAACGGCTGGGCTTTTTGGCCTTAACGATACAGCAAGCGACCTGGGCATTGAGTTCAAGAACGAAGACTTCGGTCAAACTCTTGCCGTCTGGAATATGCCCGAAGGTCCATACCTGATGCTACCGGTCTTTGGCCCGTCCAACCCGCGCGACGCAATTGGCCGGGTTGTCGATTTCTTTATTGATCCGCTCAACATCTGGGCCAGAAATAACAACGAAGACTGGACAATCCCGACACGCACCGCTGTTGATGCTGTTGATTTCAGGGCCCTTCATTACGATGCCATTGAAGATCTCGAGAAATCTTCTCTTGATTTCTACGCCACCATTCGCAGTCTCTATCGTCAGCGCCGGACAGACGAAATCAACAATGGTAAGGTTGATCCTTCAACCGCTGTTCCAAGCATCGGACAATTCTTTGACGACAATCAAGAGAAGTCTGCGAACGACGAGATTTCTCAAAACCGATAACTGGGGTGGAGACGATGAAAATCTGCCCTCGCATGCTTTCCTTTCTGCCCGCTCTCATTGTATTTGCCGGGCTTTCTTTTTCACCGCATCAAAGTCTATCGGCCTCATTTGAAGAGGAAGCGACCACTTTCGTTCAAAACCTGGCCGAAAAAGCAATCCGGGAACTGACCGATAAGAATAAGCCGCGAGACGAGCGCATCGATCAGTTTCGGACATACTTCAACGATCATTTCGCCGTAAGCGGCATCGGCAAATGGATATTGGGCCGCCATTGGCGCAAGGCCAACGAAGCCGAGCGCGCCGAATACCTGCAACTGTTTGAAGACCTGATGGTGGTTTCCTACGTCGACCGCTTCGCCGCCTACGTCGGGGAACCCCTGCATATTCACAAATCTCTGGTTCAGGATGATAACAACGTCACTGTGTATTCCGATATCCATCAGGAAGAAGGCGGCGCCGCCGTTCGGGTTGACTGGCGCGTTGGGCGTAAGGACGATCTTTTAAAGATCGTCGATGTCGTCGTCGAGGGAACATCCATGAGCAACACGCTACGCTCGGATTTTGGTTCGATCATCCGCCAGCGTGGCGGCAAGGTCGCGGGCTTACTGGAAGCCCTGCGTGAAAAAACTGCCAAGTTGCGCGAAAATGACGGCTGATAAGCACCTCTTTAGGATCAAGCCCCTCTTTAGGGTCAAGCCCCTCAAGCGCCGGGCGCTCACTCCGTTCGCTTGGCTTGGCCTCTGGAAGTCAAAATATTAATGGCGACAGGATATTCTCCTGTCGCCATTAATTCTTGGTTTCGCAAGCCCGCGACTGCGGGCCGGCGCTTGAGGGGCTTGATCCTTAAGGGGCTTGATCCTTAAAAGGAACTCTACCTTTTAAGCGGCTTGTACTTGATGCGGTGCGGTTGGTCGGCGTCAGTGCCCAGGCGGCGATGACGGTCGGCTTCGTAATCTTCGTAATTTCCTTCAAACCAAACCACCTGACTGTCCCCTTCGAAGGCCAGCATGTGGGTCGCCAGCCTGTCCAGGAACCAGCGATCATGGCTGATGATAATGGCGCAACCGGCAAAATTGGCCAGCGCATCTTCAAGGGCGCTGAGGGTCTCAAGATCAAGATCATTGGTCGGTTCATCAAGCAACAGAACGTTGGAGCCTGACTTCAGCATGTTGGCCAGGTGGACGCGGTTTCTCTCACCACCTGAAAGCTGACCGACTTTCTTTTGTTGGTCGCCGCCCTTGAAATTGAAACGTGCCACGTAAGCGCGGCTTTGCACTGAGCGCTTGCCGAGCATGATTTCATCATGGCCGCCGCTGATTTCTTCCCACACGGTTTTCTTGTCATCAAGGGAATCACGGGATTGATCCACATAACCAAGTTTGACCGTGTCGCCCATGCGAAGCGACCCGCCATCGGGCTCTTCAGTGCCGGTTATCATTTTGAACAAGGTCGTTTTGCCGGCACCGTTGGCGCCGATAACACCGACGATCCCGCCCGGTGGCAATTTGAAGCTCAAATTTTCAATCAGCATTCTGTCGGCATATCCCTTGTTAAGGCCTTCGGCCTCGATCACCAGGCTGCCCAGGCGCGGCCCCGGCGGAATAACGATCTGAGCGCGGTCTGTGTTACGTTCTTCGGCCTTGGCCAGCAGGTCATCATAGGCGGTGATGCGGGCCTTGCTTTTTGCCTGGCGGGCCCTTGGCGAAGCCTGAATCCATTCCAGCTCTTTCTTCAGTGTGCGCTGCCTTGCGCTTTCTTCACTTTCTTCCTGGGCCAGACGTTTCCGTTTTTGTTCCAGCCAGGCCGAATAATTTCCTTCGTAGGGAATGCCCCTGCCGCGATCCAGTTCCAGAATCCAGCCAGTGACGTTATCAAGGAAGTAGCGATCATGGGTAACGATCATGACCGTGCCTTCGTAATCGTGAAGAAAGTGTTCCAGCCACGCAACCGATTCGGCGTCCAGATGGTTGGTCGGTTCATCGAGCATCAGGATGTCCGGGCGCTCCAGCAACAGTTTGCATAAGGCAACGCGACGCCGCTCGCCGCCCGAAAGGGTGCTGACATCGGCATCACCAGGGGGACAACGCAATGCGTCCATGGCGATTTCAATGGTCCGCTCAACCTCCCAGCCACCCACGGCATCAATTTTTTCCTGCAAATCACCCTGCTCGGTGAGCAACTCATTCATTTCATCATCATCCATGGGTTCGGCAAAACGGGCGCTGATTTCATTAAAGCGCTCAAGCAGGTCCTTGGTTTCACCTAGTCCTTCCAAGATATTGGCTTCGACGTTCTTGGTCGGGTCAAGCTTAGGTTCCTGTTCCAGATAGCCAACACGAACACCATCAGCGGCCCACGCCTCGCCGCCAAAATCCGTATCGATGCCGGCGACGATCTTCATCAATGTTGATTTACCGGCGCCGTTGGGACCAAGGACGCCAATTTTAGCTCCGGGCAGAAATGAAAGTGTGATGCCCTTCAATATTTCCTTTCCTCCGGGGAAAGTCTTGGTCAGGTTTTTCATCACGTAGGAATACTGATAGGACGCCATTTAGGTCTCCGGAACTTTAAATCAATTTGAACAGGGGCCGTTTGTAACCTATTGCGCAAATGAATCCAAGACGCTGCAAACAGAGGATTGGTATGTTAAGATAAAGACACCATGAACCATCACGCCACCAGCTTGAGAACCATTATTGCCGTCACCTTTGCCGGCCTGATAGTCCTCGCCCTGATCATTGCGGGGTTTGCCTGGACATGGGCCGGTCAAACCGCCGCCCTGGGCGTGCTCGCACTCGTTGCCATCCTTTTGCCGACCTGGCTGATCCTCGACCGGGTGATGGCGGCGCGCCAGCACGATCACAGGAATTTGCCCGAAAGGCCGGAATTTTACGATCACGACCTGCTCAATCAACCTATGCACATTGAGGAACTGGGCGGCAGATCCCTTAAATCCCTTACTTATGTGGTTTTCGACACAGAAACCACGGGCTTAAGTCCGTCAAACGGCGATGAAATTATCTCTATCGCCGGGGTTCGGGTTCGTGATGGCAAGGTCGAGCGGGGCGATATCTTTACCTCTTTGGTCAATCCTGGACGAAGCATTCCCAAGGCCTCGATCCAATTCCATGGCATCACCGATGACATGGTTGCCGGTGAGCGAGACATTGCAACGGTGTTGCCGGAATTCAAAACATTCGTCGGCGACTCCGTTCTGGTTGCTCACAACGCCGCTTTCGATATGAAATTCCTGAAGTTGAAGGAAGAACAATGCCATGTCGTTTTTGATCACATTGTTCTTGATACCCTTTTGCTGTCGGTGTTCATGCACGACAAAACAACGAAGCACACCCTGGATGCCATTGCCGAGCGCCTGGGTGTGGAAATAGAAGGTCGGCATACGGCCCTGGGCGACTCCATGGTCACCGCCGGTATTCTGTTAAGAATGCTCGATATGTTGGAAACGCGCGGGATTAGCACCCTCAGACAAGCCATCAATGCCTCTAACCAGATGGTCGAAGTGCGCAAGCAACAGGAACAATTCTAGCGAGTTGCCGGTCGTTACTCCTCGCCATGCTACCCCGTAGACGGCATTTCGAAATCCCCGCGCCGGAGCCTTTTTCCCGCTCAGTTATGTCTTTAAAACTCTCATCAAAATATATCTGCGGTGAATTCGGATCTAACCCGCTTGCGCAGAGCATCAATGGTTTTCAGGGCCTCGGTCAGGCGTTTTTGCTGTCGCTTGGACAGTGTCTCCGGATCCACATGGTAGCCGACTTTTCGGCCTTCTTTGAAGTCCATGATCTGTTTATCCAGCAATATTCCGGTCAGTAACTCAAAGGCGGCATCCAGTGTTTCGCGTTCCGTATCGTCCAGAATTCCTTTTAAATGAAGCGCTTTTATCCTGCTTAATGTAGCGGCTTCGGTGATCTCTTCTCGCAGGGAAAGCAGGCGGATGGCCTCGACCATGGGCAAGGTGCCGGTGTGCTTCAGGTTGATTTGGCCTTTAAATTCCTGCGCTTCATCATCCGTGATGAAACCACCAAAAAATCCCAGGGCGACATTATGATCGGCAATTTCAGAGAACATCGCCGATAAATAAAAATGATTTGCCGAAATCATTTTGGCAACCTGATTGCGCAGTTCTATAGCCAGGTTGATATCCCCATAGACTGATTGAAAATCGAAGAAAATATCCGACAGGCGGATGGCGACGAAGTTATGCTTGCGTCCCCACAAATCAATTTGGGTGATCCACTGTGATATTGTTTTACGCCATAACGGATTGATCGCCATGCAGTAGCCCTTGCACAGGGGCAGGCCGACACTATCGAGTTCCCGGGTCATGCGATCAGCCAGTTCCATAAAAAAACCATCAATCCGGGTGTGGTCCTTGTCAGGGTAATCCTCAAGAATGAACCCGTTATCCTGATCGGGGAACAGATAATTTTCGCCGCGGCCGCCCGAACCAAATACGATGGCCGCAAATTTCACAGGCGGGGTACCCAGCCCTTCGGCTTCCATATCACTTAAGCAGGCCTCGATCACGCGATGGTAAATAAGGTTGTTAACATGGGTCAGCAAAGACTGCACTTCGGAGGCAGGAAGATTGTCATCAAGAAGATCACGGGCAAGATCGACCTGGGCTTGCTTGACTTTTTTAAGGCCCTCAATGGTCCCCCGGTGGGTCAACTGATCGATTTGGCCCATCATCTTTTCATTGCTTACGGCCATGGCGTCATGCAGGTCGATCATGCCCTGCGGGTGCCCATTTTCATCGACGACCGGCATATGCTTTAAATTGTAACGGCGCATGCGAGCGATGGCGCGAAACAGATAATCATTGGATGAAATGGACATCACCGGCGCCGTCATCACGTTCGCCAACGGGGTGTCCGGGGGAACCTGAAAGGCGACTCGGTGATTAATATCCTGCTCGGTAACAATGCCAACAATCATGCCTTGAGCATCAGCGACGACAACACTTGAAACACGCGCAGCGCGCATGGCCTCGACGGCCTCGGAAACGGGGCTGGATTGGCCCAGTACAAGCGGTGCCTGTCGCATGAAATCCCTGACCAATTTGGAGAAAATAGCCGTTTGAGAGCGCATCGAATCTAACTCCGATTCTGTCTATATTTGGTCATTTTTCACTTTCATTCAAAAGCCCTAATATAAAAGTTAGCCCTGTAGCTACTTTTCAAAAGAATCCCGTTTTAACATGGTTCTTTCAATTCTGGTTTATGGAATTATAGTTGGCTTGTTATAAAATCAAATAAAATCAATTAGATAGAAGGAATAATAGGAGAAATTTCGTTCTTTTTTCAAGCCTTTTACGTTCCTGTATATTGAAATAAAATTTCAATTTTCCGAATTATGAGAAACACTGTTTACATCGTTGTTTATATTCCTTGAAAATGTTATTCAATTACCAACTTTTATCCGGCTTGTTTCTTGTCATTGGGCTGGATTAGTTGAGCACTTTTCGCAGTTAGATGCGGCATTTGACTTAAGTCGTTCATTTAGGTTGGCGGCCCGTTTAACACAACAGAGACTAGATTAAGGGGAGAAATATCTTGTCTGCTAAAGTTGTATGGCTATTCAGCTTTGTTGCGCTCTATTGGGCCTACTGTATTTTTTGGGGTATCAAAAGTTCGCGCATGGCTAAAACTGCCAGTGATTATTTTATTGCTGGTCGTCAAATTTCAATGTGGGTGTTTGTTCTTGCGGCTACCGCGACATCCTTTTCCGGCTGGACCTTCATGGGTCACCCGGGACTGGTTTATCGTGATGGCTTCCAGTATGCCTACGCATCCTTTTACACCATCACCATCCCGTTCACGGGTGTTCTGTTCCTGAAGCGCCAGTGGATGCTGGGCAAACGCTTCGGTTATGTAACGCCCGGTGAAATGCTGTCAGACTATTTCCAGGGCGATGGCATTCGCATCCTGACGGTCTGTGTGGCATTGCTGTTCTCGATCCCTTATCTGGGCGTTCAGCTTGGAGCTTCCGGCTTCCTGTTCAACGTCCTGACCGATGGCATGATCGACAAGGACGTCGGCATGTGGGTTCTGTCAGCTGTTGTGTTGATCTATGTCGGCACCGGCGGTCTACGCGCTGTGGCTTATGTGGACACTCTACAATGTATCCTGCTGGCGCTTGGTATCGTCATCACCGGCTTTATCGCTCTTAACGCAGCTGGCGGTTGGGATTCCCTGCAACAGGGCTTTGCCGCTCTCGGCAAAACCGACATTGGTAAATGGGGAACGACCAAGGGCTATGGCGGCGGCGACTATAACGCCTACCTGGCCATTCCCGGCGTCATTCAATGGACGGCTGGTCTTGGTAAGGAAACCCCGGTTGGCGGTCTTTGGACCGGCGTTATGTGTCTGACGTATATGTTTGCCCTTATGGGTATTCAGTCGGCACCGGCGTTCACCATGTGGTCTTTCTCCAACAACAGTCCAAAGCCTTTCGCGCCACAACAGGTGTGGGCCTCTTCTTTTGCAATTGGTTTCATCCTGTTTTTCTTCACGGCGTTCCAGGGTATGGGTGCCCATCTTCTTGGTGCCAATGGTGCTGTAACGGAAGCCGGGTTGGCGTTGAATAATATTCTGCCCGACCTGACTGCCAACAAGCAGGGCGGACTGGTGCCGCACTACTTCAACTCCATCGGTGATGACTATCCGTGGTTGGTTGGTTTGTTGGCCGTGTGTGCACTTGCTGCCATGCAGTCCACGGGTGCCGCTTATATGTCAACCGCCGGCGGTATGCTGACGCGCGATCTTTACAAGCGTTACCTGAACCCGACTGCTTCACACACCACGCAGAAGCTGTTCGGTCGCATGGGCGTTCTGTTCATCGTCCTCTCGGCCCTGTTGGTTGCCACGTACTCCCAGGACGCACTTGTGCTTCTTGGTGGACTGGCTGTCGCCTTCGGCTTCCAGATGTGGCCTGCACTGGCTGCCGTAACATGGTTCCCATGGATTACCCGTCAGGGTGCCACGATTGGCCTGTTCTTCGGTCTTCTTGCGGTTATCTTTACCGAGAGTTTCGGCGCTTCTATCGCCGGCGCGTTGGGTATGGAACTGCCGTGGGGCCGTTGGCCGCTGACCATGCACTCGGCCTTCTGGGGTATGTTCTTCAACTTGGCGTTCTGTCTGCCTATTTCGGCGATGACGCAGAGCGACGAGGGATCGGCACACCGCAGTAAGTACCACAACTTCCTTAGGGAACACGCGACGTTACCTGCCGACAAGCAAGGCCTGAAGCCGATCGCCTGGATCATCACGCTTGCGTGGATGTTCTTCGGAATCGGACCTGGGGCCGTTATCGGTAACGACATCTTCGGCGCACCAAATGCGGGCGTCGATGGGTGGACCTTCGGAATGCCGTCAATCTGGGCCTGGCAGATCCTATTCTGGATCCTGGGCGTCGGAATGATGTGGTTCCTGGCCTACAAGATGGAAATGTCGACTGTGCCTGATCGTGAAGTTGAGGCATTGGTAGATGACATCGGTGACACGACCTTAGAAACACCGAGCAATTAACACTTCTATCTTCTGAAAATCGGGGGAAGGGCCTTGGTCCTTCCCCTTTTTTTTTGTTAACATTCCGACTTCCTATCCACGGAATCGATCATGGAAATTTTATTTACGGCTGAATATCAATGGCTATGGACAGTGGTCCTGGGGGCTGCCCTTTTTTTCCCCGTCAGACAGTTTATTTGGGGCCTGTCGGTACGCCGTGCCGACGCCAAAGGCCTGGATGTCGATGAGGCAGCGAGCCTTCGCCTGAAGCGCAGCGCTAATGTGACTGCGGGCCTTCTGTGTTTCGTTTTCTCGGTGCTTTACGTTAACCATCTTTTTAATGGATAGAATCCAGCTTATGGCCTCCCTTAATCCTTTTTCCAATCCGCAAGTAACCCGTCGTTTCATTGTCCTGATGGCCATAGCTACCTTTGTCATGTTCAGTATCTGGGCCGTGGTCAAATCGTACACACAAACCCCGCTTGGTGATTACGAAGTCCGCCAGGGTGATATCTTTCTGAGCGATGAGAAATATGACGATGCCCTGGAACGCTTCAACGCCGCCTTGAGCGTCTCTCCCACCCACCGGGGTGCCATGATGGGCCGCGCACTATCGTTCATGCTAAGCGGCAGGACGCAGGAAGCAGAGACCGAATTGACAAACCTGATAGACTTTTTAAAGGGAAACCTTGAGGCTGATGATCGCACCGGCACCGGAACACTTGCCGCCGCCTACAATAACCGGGCCATCCTGCTCGATCGCCAATGCCGCCATAAGGAGGCGTTAGCCGATTATATAGCTGCCCTGACAACTGACGAAGTCGCCGTCAAAGGGCCGGGCCTAATCGATAAGATTCTCTATTCCGCCAATCCTTCGACACCGCTAAAACGGGCGCAATTCCTTCATCAACGAATCGATACCTTAAAAGAAGGAGAGTGCCTGTTGATGCCCGAAAAAGACGCCGAAGAGCGGGTTTACAAGCCCTAAAAAGTGGCGATTCCCAAGACGTCCTGAAAAAGCACCATAAAGAAAAAGACGGCGGCGATTGAACCAAACAGCAATCGCACAAAGTCCGTGTTGCCATCCTCATCGCGAAAGCGAATACCGTGCAGGGCGATATAGCCCGTCACGGCGAGGAACACCATATTGATAAAAGACTCATACTGCCCGGCAAATTCAAACATGAGTGGGACGTTAACCTCTCAGCGGGGTGCTGGCAACATGTCTGTTGGTTGAGGGATGCCCATATCGGGAAGAGACGAATTTACAACGCTCGAAACCGGGATAATATCGGCGCGTCCATAGGACGAATTGGTTGTGTTCGTTTTCAAATCTTCTTCATTTAGATACGGCGGGAACTGGCTCGCCGACGTCGTCACAGACAGATCGGCAAGAATAATGGCGCCGCCAATGAACAGGGTCAACATCCCAACCGCCGTCCAGAATCGGCGCACACCACCCTGTACGGATGTCCGATATTCATGGTCATAAACATGAAACGCGTGGGCGTTTTCATTCAGTGAATTCATGGTATCTGCATCGATTATTTTACGGGCGTAATGACGGGCCCAGTGGGGCACTTCGTTTTTCAACATGTATGATGAAAACAGTTGTGAGACCAGGGCTTCAGGCAAATCCCTGTTGTGCCAACCCTGATAGGCCAGTTGCAGCAATTGAAACTCGCCCACTTGCAAAATATTGGCGGCCTTTGCCACCAACATACGCTCGCCGAGCTCAAGTTCTTCGCGGTCCGGGCGCATCAATGTCTGCCACAGGTTCATCAGCACATACCTTTGTTCAATCCCTTCATCATATATTATCCCCAGGGAAAAGGTATTCACGTTTAAGTCAACCAAATAACCTTATAAAATTCTGCCGATCCGGTTATAAAATCAGAGACAGAAATTTTGACATTATCGGGCAGAATCATGGAAGACAGCACACTTGAACTGATAGCGACGCTTAAAGATCTGGCGCTTGGTTACGGCGTCGACATAATCAGCGCCATCGCCATTTTGATTATCGGCTGGATGGCGGCAGGCTGGGCACGGCGCCTGACTTTTGGCGCCTTAAATCGTGTTCCCCACATCGACGATACCCTGAAGCCGATTCTGTCCAACAGTGTACGTTATGTCATTCTGGCATTTGTTATCGTCGCCGTCTTGGCCCGCTTCGGGGTTGAAACAACAAGCATCATCGCTGTCATTGGCGCTGCCGGCCTGGCCATTGGCCTTGCCCTGCAAGGAACACTGTCCAATATCGCCGCCGGGGTCATGCTTTTACTGCTGCGGCCGTTCAGCGTCGGCGAATATGTCGATGCCGGAAGCACATCGGGCACGGTCGTGGAAATTGGCTTGTTTACGACCCGTTTCAAAACACCCGGTGGCCTGTTCGTCGTCGCCCCCAATTCGAGCCTTTGGAATTCGGTAATAACCAATTATTCCCGTAATCCCTTACGCCGCATCGATCTCGTCATTGGCATCGGATATGACGATGATCTTAAGGGTGCGATGGCTGAAATGGTTGACCTGATGAACACAGACCCGCGCATTCTTAAAGACCCGGCAGCAGAGGTTTTTGTTACTGAACTGGCCGACAATTCCGTCAACATGACATTAAGAAGCTGGGTTAATTCCGGCGATTACTGGGGAACGCTTACCGACCTGACCCGCGACGCCAAGCTACGTTTGGATGAGAAGGGTTATTCCATCCCCTACCCGCAGCGCGACGTCCACATGATCTAAGTTTGCGAAAGGAAATCCTTGAATTCAAGGTCAGCGGTGATGACGTCATCCATGATGAAGTAGACCAGTTCCTTTTTCAGGCTTTCGCAGGCCATATCATTTTCCGGCGCCATTTTGGCAAATTCCAGCATGTGGTCGAATTTGTCGTTCAAATCCAAATGATGTTTGCGGTGTTTTTCCACATCAGGATAATGAACCGAGACCAGAAGCGCCTCCTCACGGGCGAAATGACGCTTTGACAGGGCGACGAAATCCGCCACCAGGGCCTTGCAGTCATCCGTATTGCCAGCGTCTATTTTTTTGATGATGGCATTGACCTGATCGACCATCTTTTGGTGATCCTGATCAAGGGCATCAAATTCCAACTCGAAGGATGATGTAAGTTCAACCATTACTGCGCTGCTTTCACCAGAGAGGATGATCCGCCTTCTTCCACATCAAGCGGGAAAACAAAGGCGTAATCGGAATCGATTGTCGCCTTTATCCCCAGCGCCAGTTCGGGCTCGAAAGCATGATGAACACGAACATAAAGCTCGCTTGAGGATCCCGATGCCAGACGCACTCGAACGATATTATCATGGCCCAGCAAATGGGTCGATAGCAACTCAACGGCGGTGCCGCTTGCGTTCTCATGACTTTCAAGGACGATGCCTTCCGGACGGATCAAAACCTGTACTTTTATGCCATCGGCCATATCGGGTGCCGCGACACTGCCAAGCGGGGTCTCGACCTGGGAGTTAACGACCACACTGTCAAAACGGTTCATCAATCCAAACATCTTGGCGACGAATTCATGCTTGGGATGATAGTAGATTTCGTGGGGTCGGGCCGCCTGCAATATGTGGCCATCGCTGCCAAGAATTTTAATACGGTCAGCCATAAACATGGCCTCTTCCGGGTCATGGGTGACCATCAGGGTGGCGACGCCGAATTCTTTGAGAACACCAAGGGTTTCTTCCCGAATGCGGGCCCGCATGTTGGTATCAAGGCCCGAAAAAGGCTCGTCGAGAAGCAACAGTTTCGGTTCCGGCGCTAAGGCCCGGGCCAAAGCGACACGCTGTTGCTGGCCCCCCGATAACGTATGCGGGTGCTTCGAGGCCTGATCGACCATGCCGACCTGATCTAGCATTTCCATGGCCCTTGATCTGGCCTTGTCGGCCGCAGATCCGACCATGCCAAAAATGACATTGTCGAGAACGTTCAAATGCGGAAACAACGCGTAGTCCTGAAACATGAAACCGATGTGCCTGTTTTCGGGCTCCACGTGGACAGTGTTTGATGCAACGGTGACATCATCGATAACAATGCTACCTTCCTGCAAAACCTCAAGACCCGCTGCGAGGCGCAACAGTGTCGACTTGCCGCAACCCGATGGTCCCAGCAGACACACCAGTTCGCCAGCCGGAACCACAACGGCGACCTTATCGAGCACCTTGTTATCGCCATATGCATGGCTGACGCCGTGAATCAAAAGGCCCTTCATGTGATTTCATGTCCCGGTCGTGATTTTCTAATCATCAAGCTTAGCAGAATAACAGGAATAATACCGGTGCCAACGATAGCCAGGGCGGCGAGCGAGGCCTCGCCTAATTGCTCGTCAGAGGCAAACTGATGAACATATGTCGCCAGCGTCTGGAAATTGAATGGTCGCAGGATGATCGTCAGTGGCAGTTCTTTCATGCCATCGACAAAAACCAGCATCGCCGCCGTCAATATTGATGTCTTCATCAGTGGCATATGGACCCGGCGCAGGGTCTCAAATGGGCCGTGCCCCAGTGTCCGTGCCGCGCCGTCCATGTTTGGTGTTATTTTTGTCAAGCTGGCCTCAACCGTCCCAAAGGAAAGCGCCAGAAAGCGCACCAGATAGCCAAAAATAACCGCCACCACGGTGCCACTGAAGAGCAGCCCCGTGGAAACGCCAAAATTCTCACGCATGAAGCCATCAATGGAATTATCCAAAGATGCCAATACGGCGATCACGCCAACGGCCAGAACCGAGCCCGGAACGGCGTAACCCAGCGCCGCTATACGGGTCATGACTTTTAAGACCGGGCTACCCTTGATTCGGACACCGTAAGCCATAAAAATGGCGACGATAACGGCAATCATCGCCGCCGTACCCGAAAGCAATAATGAGTTACCCGCCGTCTCGAGCATCTGCGAAACGACTTCCTTGTCGAAGTGGAGGACAGCGTAGGTAGACAGGACAATGCTGGGCAAAACAAATCCCAACACCACCGGCAGGGCGCAGACGACGACTGCCAACAGCCCCTTAAAGCCGCCGAGTTCATAGCCCGGTAATTCCTTGTACGTTGTCGTGGTTTGGTGAAAACGCTTCTTGCGGCGCGCGAAGCGTTCGGCAAGCACCAGAGCGATGACGAATAACAGCATCAAGGAAGCCAGTTGCGCCGCCCCGGCGATGTTACTCATATTCATCCACACATCGAAAATGCCAAGGGTAAAGGTATAGACGGCGAAAAAATCGACGGTGCCAAAGTCATTCAGGGTTTCCATCAGCACCAGCGATAGCCCGATCACAATAGCTGGCCTGGCTAGCGGCAGAGCGACGGAATAAAAGCTTTGCCACTGGCTACGCCCAAGCACCCGGCTGGCTTCAAGAACACCCACCGACTGTTCCAGAAAGGCGGCCCGGGAAAGCAGGTACACGTAGGGGTAAAGAACCAGTGTCATCATCGAGATCGCGCCCCCCAGAGAACGAATCTCCGGGAACCAGTATTGTTGTATGGAAGTCCAGCCAAACAGATGTCTGAGCGCCCCCTGCACCGGGCCTGCATATTCCAGAACGTCCGTATACACGTAGGCGATGACATAGGCAGGCATGGCCATGGGCAGAAGCAAGGCCCATTCGAAAAACCGCTTGCCCGGAAACCGGTAAATGGTGACAAGCCAGGCACCACCGACACCGATCAGGAAGGTTCCAACGCCGACACCAACCATCAATTGCACGGTGGTTGCAATATAGAGCGGCAGAACCGTCGATGTCAGATGACCCCAAATATCATCTCCAGGTGTGAAGGCAATAATGACAACCGCGACAATCGGCAACATCACGGCCATCGAAATTGCCGCCGTACCTAACGTCCAACCATCTATCTTCAAACGCCGTTCGGTGCTGCCGGCAAGGGTTGGGCTGGCCGTCATTTATTGATTAAATCCGACTTCATCCATAATCTTTGAGGCCTCCGTCCGTTGTTCGGCGATTGCGGCAAGAAATACCGTGTCGGCCTTGAACTGTCCCCATCCGGCGACCAGGGGATGTAAAGGAATGTTCGCTCTCACCGGGTATTCAAAGTTTCCCATGGCATATTGTTTTTGCGCTGTGTCGCTGCTCAGATACTCAATCAGTTTGACCGCATTGGCCTTATTCTTCGCGTATTTAGTCACACCGGCACCACTGATATTGACGTGTGTTCCCCGGTCTTTCTGATTGGGGAAAATGATGTTTACTGAATTGGCCCATTGCTTCTGCTCCGGTTCCTTTTCGTTGGTCGCCATCTTGCCCATGTAATAGGTGTTGCCAAGGGCAAAATCACAAATTCCTTCAAACACTGCCTTGACTTGCGAGCGATCATTGCCCTGCGGACGGCGCGCCAGTGACCCTTTAAGCCCGCGCGCCCACACCAGTGCTTCTTCGCGACCCTTGGCCGCGATAATCGAAGCTAATAGCGAGATATTATAGATATGCTTGCCCGAACGACTGCAAACCCGGCCCGCCATTTCAGGTCTGGCAAGATCCTCGTAAGAGGTGACCTCACCCGGTTTCGCCCTGTCCTTGTGGGCATAAATAACACGTGCCCGAACCGTCAACCCGTACCACAGGCCACCCGGATCACGCAGGTTAGCCGGAATATTGTGTTCCAAAACCTTTGAGGCGACAGCTTGCAACAAGCCCGCTTTGGCATGATTATGGAGATTACCGATATCACTGGTCAGAATAGCGTCGGCAGGGCTGTTGCGGTCTTCGAGTTTAAGCCGTTCAAGCATCCCCTTTTTCATATAGACAAGATTAACCTTGATGCCGGTTTCCTTGGTGAAGGCTTTAAGCAAAGGGTCAATCAGAAAGGCTTGACGTTCTGAATACAGATTCACCTCGTTATCTGCTGCGCGGGCAATTGATGAAAGGGCCAGAACGATGGCAAAAAGTGCTGTGACATAATATTTCCGGTGGTTTCGCATGATTAAGTTTCCTTCGTTATCCTCAGCACAGGGTTATAGTTGAGAATGACTTGCATTTGCAATAACATAATGCGACGCAATAGACCTACTGTCAACAGGGATAATTTGGACGGTCATTTAAAGGGCTCAGGCTTTTTGGCCGAGGTTGCGAATTTGCCTGATTTCATCTTCCGAAATGCCCCGAGATCGCCAGCAAAGCAGCGGGAAAATTCCTGAAGCCTGGGCATTTATGCCAATTCGGTGAGAGACGGCTTTGCAGACGCCGGTGGTGTTTGACATGATAATTCCTATCCTTTTTCAAGTATCAAGGATCATCACTCTCAACTATGAAGCCGTAGTCGGGTCAACAGGAAAAATAACCGCCTTAGAAATAGGCCGCCAAGTTCCCCCTGATCCGCTCCAACACCTGCATATCGCTACCGTCGGCTGTAAATTCCTGACCGGTAACGGTCTCGTACAGGCGAATATAGCGCCCTGAAAATTCAACCAGTGTCTCTTCAGGAATTTCCGGGATCGGATCTTTATAGGGGTCGCAACGGGCATTAACCCACAAACGCAGAAATTCCTTATCCAGGCCTTCCGGGTTTTCTTCCGCCGCCATTTTCTCGGCATAACTGTCATTTAGCCAAAAGCGACTGCTGTCGGGGGTCAAAATTTCATCGGCCAGGCAAACATCACCGTTTTCATCAAGGCCAAACTCGAATTTTGTATCAACCAGGATCAAGCCTCGCTCTGCGGCAAGTTCCCTGCCCCGGGCGAAAACCGCGAGAGACAGTTCGGCCAGTTCATCCCATCGCTCCTGGGATAACAGCCCCTGCTCGACAATTTCCGCTGGGGTTACCGGCGCGTCGTGCTCGCCCTGGGCGGCTTTGGTTGTCGGGGTCAGGATGGTCTCGGGAAGTTTCTGGTTTTTAACCAATCCATCGGGGAACGTCACCCCGTACATCTGGCGCGCGCCATCCCGGTACATGGGCCAGATCGATGTATTGGTTGAACCGGTCATATAGTCACGGACCACCATTTCGACCGGCAGCATTTCCAGATTCTTGCAAACGACCACGTTGGGATCGGGATACTCGATCACATGATTGGGGCAAATGTCGCGGGTCGCCTCAAACCAGAAACGGGCCGTCTGGGTCAATACCTGTCCTTTGAAAGGAACGGCGGCGAGGTTCCTATCAAAGGCGCTCTGGCGGTCGGTGGCAATAATGACCATGCGGCCATCTTCAAGGACATAGGTGTCGCGGACCTTGCCTTTGTAATGATTGGGCAATTCGGCAATGGTGGCGTCGGTCAGAACGTTATCGATCTGCGAGCGAATGGTCTCATTATCAATCATGACTGTTTCTTTGATTCCTAAAATTATCTAAGCGATTTCAGCATTAAATTGTGCGCCACTTTCACGTAACAACTCCCACAGGGAAAGGGCGAAACCACGGATCATAAAAAGCTCATATCCTTGTTCAGAGCGCCACAGCGTGACGCCCGTGTGATGAAAAGCCGTAGAGGCAACGGTTCCGACCGGAAACGCGGCATCTCGTAAATCCAGTGGCAGATGGCGGTTTAACAACAACGCCGCCTGCGGCCCGGAAATCCTGAGCTGTGTGCGCGAATGTGACACGTCAAGAACCGCCCCTTGGGTAGCTAACGGGTCAGAAGATAGCGCAAAATCGCGACATTCAACAAGCCACCATTTCAGGGGCTCAATGCGCAAAAGGGTGCCTTTATGTGTACTCACGGCCCGTCCAGGCCCGGGAGCCTCCTGTGCACCAATAATGTCAACCGCCTTGGCAGCCACTAAGGCCAGTGTGTCGGGCCAGGCAGCCAGCTGAATAAGTGACAAATCCTCAATCTCGGTAAACGTCACACTGCCGTTATCGTGACTGGTTTTTGAATAATGGCCGCTTAGGGCAGAAACGCGCTCAACCATGCATTCTCTCCCCCCCGGGATCGACCATGTGCGGGGAGACAACCTCGACGTCTACGTTGCCTTTTCGCAAGGGATCGGCGGCGACAAGCGTTTGTCCGGCCCAGGCCTCATGACCTCCTGAAACGAAGCCAATGCCAATCCAGTGCCCCAGTTCCGGCGAATGGGTGACCCCGGTTATCCAGCCTTCACCAAAGCCCGAAACCGTGTCCGCCTTACAAAGAAGCGCGCCACCGTTAAAGGTTTGCTGGCGATCCTTGGGGAAAATACCGACCAGTCTGGGCCTGTCTTCGCGCAACATCTCTGGACGCTTGCGAAGCGTGTCGCCGACATAGGACTTTTTATCTGAAGCCATTTTACCAAGCCCCGCATCATCAATGTTGACCCGGCCATCCAGTTCGGCGCCGGTGACATGACCCTTTTCAATACGCAATGTACCCAGGGCTTCCGTCCCGTACAGGCAGCCCTGCAGCGGTTGCGCCTCATCCCATAATATCTGCATCATGGCAGGGGCATAGTCGGAGGGCACATAAACCTCGAAGGCCATTTCCCCCGAAAAGCTGATCCGTGCTATGCGGCACGGGGTACCGCCCTTCAACGTCGTTTCGATAACCCCCATAAACGGCAACACATCATTTTCCATCACCGCCGGGTCTTCAACACATGCCGCAAGGCATGCCCGGGATTTTGGCCCAGCCACGGCGCAGCCTGCCCACTGATCGGAAACAGAGGTCACATGGACTTTCAAATCAGGCCAGCGGACCTGTAACAATTCTTCAAGCCAAACCATCACCTTGCCCGCATGGGCGGTCGTCGTGGTCATAAAATATTCGGTTTCTGACAAACGCCACGTTGTGCCGTCGTCCATGACCAACCCGTCATCACGCAGCATAATGCCGTAACGGGCCTTGCCAATGGGCAACTTGGCGAAGGGATTTGTATAGACCCGGTTAAGAAATTCCGTGGCATCGGGCCCCTGAACGGCAATTTTACCAAGCGAGGTGACATCACAAAGGCCGACTGCGCTACGTGTCGTTGTCGCCTCGCGAATGTAGGCTTCCGTAATGGTTTCCCCGTCGCGGGCGAAATACCAGGGCCGCTGCCACAATCCGGCATCGGTCATGGTCGCGCCGTGGTCCAGATTCCAGTCATGCATGGGGGTCCGCCGCAAAGGCCGGAAATGACTGCCGGAATTACGACCGCACAGGGCACCAATGCTAACCGGCGTGTAAGGTGGCCGGAAGGTCGTGGTGCCGACTTCCGGGATCTCCTTGCCCAATGCCTCGGCCATCAACGCCAGTCCGATAATATTTCCCATCTTGCCCTGATCATTGGCCATGCCCAGGGTCGTATAGCGCTTCAGGTGCTCGACGGACACGAAACCTTCCCTGTGGGCGAGACGCACATCAGCGGCGGTGACGTCATGTTGGGGATCGACAAAACTTTTTAGTTTCTCGCCAGCAACCTTGATCTCATAGAGCGGACGGATCGGATTTTCCCAGCCACCAACCATTGGGGCGCTCATAGAGGGCGCAGACTTGCCAAAATCCTTCACTGCCGCAGCCCCGGCCACCATGCCTGAAACTTCGCAATCATCCAGATTCCAGACCCCTGCCGCCGACCCGGCCATGTGGATACGATCACTGAATGTGTTGGGGACAAAACAGGCGTTTTCAGAATCCCAGGATAGTTTGCCGCCCCGGTGAGAAAGCAAACTTGCAACAGGGGACCAACCGCCTGAAACAAGAACAAGGTCACAAGACCGGGTTCCCCCGGCCTTCCAGTCATCGCCATTGGCAATGGCAAGGCTTAACCCGCTAACCGTTTTTGATCCCAGGACATTCATCGGTGCCATCGCCAGTTGAACGGTGATGCCATCCCTTTCAGCAGCCTCGCCAAGGGCATGAGATACCTCTTTGCGGGCATCAAAAATGCTCACCGTAGCGTCGGCTCTGCTCAAGTCACCAGCAGTTTGATAAACCGAGTCATTGTTGGTGGCGATAGCAATTTTCTCACCAGCCAGGACGCCGTATCGGTTCAGATAGACACCCGCAGCAGCGACGGTCATCACGCCGGGTCTGTCGTTATTGCCAAAAGCGATACTGCGCTCCAGCGCGCCGGTGGCAAGAACAGTGCTTTTCGCCCGTACCGTCCAGAACCGCTGACGTGGCAAATGCTCTGACCCTGAAGCCATGTGATCGGTAACCTGTTCAAGCAGGCCAGCAACACCGTATTCGTATAATCCGAAAGCCGTGGTGCGAGTCATGATCCGCACATTGACGGCCTTAATCAGGGCGATCAGATTTGTTCGCTTGATTTCCGCTTCTGCGTCCGGCTGGTTCAGAAAATCGCCGCCAAGCTCAAAGTCCTGTTCAACCAGAATGACATCCAGCCCAGCCCTGGCGGCACTGACGGCGGCGTTCAGTCCCGCAGGCCCGGAACCGACAACCAACACATCGCAATGATCATGGGCGTGCTCGTAACTGTCCGGGTCGGGTGCGCTGGGGGCGTCCCCCATGCCAGCGGCTTTTCGGATCAGTTTTTCATATTGCATCCAGATGCCGGTACCGCTGCCCCATTCAAAAGGCGGGATGCCCATAAAGGTTTTGTAGTAGAATCCGGCGGCAAAGAACCGGCTGAACAGGCCGGTCACAGCACCCATATCAAATCCGACACTGGGCCAGGCATTCTGACCACGGGCGACAAGACCATCAAATAGCTGTTGTGTCGTCGCCCTGACATTGGGCTCGTGACGCGCCCCCTCGCCAATGCTGACGATAGCCCCTGATTCTTCTACCCCGGCGGACATAATGCCACGTGGCCGGTGATATTTGAAACTGCGACCAACCAGCCGTTGATTGTTGGCCATCAGAGCCGAGGCCAGCGTATCGCCAGCGTACCCGGAATAGTCCCTGCCTTCCCATTTGAATGATAGGGTTTGAGAGCGATCAACCCGACCGCCTGTGGAAAGACGCCGGGCGCTCATGTCTCGTCCTCCAGCGCTTTGGCCATGCCTGTATGGGCCGGACGCACCGAACGAATTTCATGGCTCATGGTATCGCGCTCAACGACCAGCCACATACGGCAGCCGTTTAAATGCTGCCAGGTCTCAAACTGCATGCCGCAGATATTCTGACGCTGGAAAACCGCGTCGTGCCAATTAGCAATCGACGCATCAAGGGCCGGATATTCAATCGTGGCGTCGCCGCCATAGCTAAATTCACTGTGGTCGCGCTCGCCGCAAAAGGGGCATGGAATGCGAATCATGGTGTTACATCCTCATCCATGTAATTTCGGGTCAGGGCCAGCGCCGCGCTCATCAATATTGTAACCACGCTCGAAACGTTTGAGGTCATGATTGACGATGAACTGGTGGGGACGGTCATTGGCGATCAGGTCGGCAAAATACCAACCTGATGCCGGGCTGGCTTTAAAGCCGCCATAATTCCAGCCCGCGTTCAGGTAAAGATTATCCAGCGGCGTCTTGCAAATAAACGGTGATCCGTCCATGGACATATCCATCACTCCGGACCAGTGGCGCAGCAAGCGAACCCGGCCCAGGCAGGGCAGGATCGACATGGCGCATTCGGCGACATCCTGAACGATCGGCAGATTGCCACGCTGGGCATAGGACTTATACCAATCCAGATCGCCGCCAAAAACCATGCCGCCCTTATTGGACTGGGAAATATAAAAATGAGCGCCACCGACACCAAAAACGACAACCTGATCAAGCAACGGCTTTAAGGGTTCGCTGACAAAGGCCTGCAGCTTGTGAGACTCGATCGGTAACGTGCCCAGGCCAGCCATGTCCCACAGGCGCGAACTATTACCGGCAACCGCAAAACCGATTTTCTTAGCTCCAATGCTTCCACGGGATGTCTCAAGATTTTCGATCTGGCCGTTCTTTCTGGTTACCCCGATGACTTCACAATTCTGAATAATATCGACACCCAACTGATCGGCGGCCCGTGCGTAGCCCCATGCGACGGCGTCATGGCGGGCGGTGCCGGCACGCCTTTGCACCGCTGCCCCGGTGATCGGGAAACGGGCATCCGGGCTGTAATTGAGAAGCGGAACGTTGGCCTTCAGGGTTTCCAGATTCCAAAGCTCGCCGTCTGATCCGGTCAACCGCATGGTGTTGTAGCGACGCGCCGCAGCGTCCCTTGCCGCCGGGCTATGCAACAGACTGACATGGGCGCGCTGACTGAACATTACATTATAGTTCAGATCATGACTGAGGTTTTCCCACAGCTTCAAGGAATGTTCATAAAACTCACGGTTACCCGGCATCATGTAGTTTGAGCGGACAATCGTCGTATTGCGCCCGGCGTTGCCGCCGCCCAGCCAGCCCTTCTCCAGCACGGCGATGTTTTTAAGTCCATGATTTTTGGCCAGATAATAAGCAGTCGCCAAACCGTGCAACCCGGCCCCGACAATCAGAATATCATAGTGTGGCTTCGGTTCAGGATCTCGCCATTGGCGCTGCCAGCCCGTTTGACCAGTTAACCCATTCCAAAAAACATTCCATCCGGAAAAGCGCGTCATAGCGTGTTCTGCTTCTAATTCTGTTCTTGCATGGGCTCACCCATGCAAGATGAGGCCTTACAAGTATCGCTAAACTAGGCAGCCAAATTCACACCTTCGGCTTATCATATTTTTTCCGGTTTTGCAGAAAAGATTTCAAGGCAGCGGAATAGAGCTGTCTGCTTGACACGCCGGTGCCGCCAAGGGGAATAAACGTCGCCTTGGCTTTAACATGGCGGTCGCGCCGCAACATCCTGTAGGCGGTAAACAAGGCCAGCATTCCCGTTAGCGCTGCACTCGACATAAACATCCCCTCAGGCCCGAATTTTCCCATCATTTGTGCCGCAACAATGGGGCCAACACTGGCCCCGGCGCCGTAAGCAAATAGCAATCCGGCCGACACCTGAACCAATTTATCGGGTGAGGCCATATCATTTATCTGAGCCATGCACAGGGGATAAACCGTGTAACAAAAAGCACCGAAGAAAGCTGCGGCAGCATACAGCCAGATTGGTGATTGGCCAGCCGCCCAGATAACGGTAAGTGCAGCCGCAACCGTTATAACGGTGACCGTCAGTAAAATGGTTCGCCTGTCATAGCGGTCCGACAGACGGCCTATAGGAAATTGCAACACCATGCCGCCCATGATGATGCACGCCATAAAAGTAGAAACTCCCAGCAACGACAGCCCACTGTCCTTTGCGAATATCGGACCCATACTGTTGATGGACGAATTTACCATGCCAGCACTGACAGTACCGACAACCCCCAACGGTGAAATGCCATACAGGTCGCGGAATTTCATCCTTTGCGGGGTGGTCGGTCTAGGTGCGCTTGCCCGGGTTAGCAGTACCGGTACCAGGGCGATGGAAAATACGATCGAAGCGACAACAAACAACTGGAATTCAGCCGGGTCGGCGATGCTGACCATGAACTGGCCCAGGCCTGCTCCCAGATAGTTGGTGATCATATAAATGGACAGGATTTGGCCGCGGGTTTGATTTGTTGACCGCTCGTTAAGCCAGCTTTCAACCACCATCACCATGCCAGCCATACAAAACCCGGCAGCCAGACGAAAGAAAAACCAGGCAAAGGGATCAATCAACAAGACATGGCCCAGCACCGCGACTGACATGATCGATGCAAAGGCGGCGAATCCACGGATGTGCCCTACCGCGGAGACCACCCTGACGGCATAGAGTGCACCCACCAACAGGCCGATAAAAAATCCGGCCATGACGAAGCCGACTGTTTCGGTGGAAAATCCTTCGAGTTTGGCGCGCAAACCCAAAAGGGTAGCGAACATGCCATTGGCCACTAAAAGCAATCCGTAACTTAACAATAACGAAGCGACGGACCTTATGGACTGCAGCATCTGTCAGGACATCCCTTGGGAAAACTTAGGCTTGAAACCCTATCGCGAGGAACATCACATGACGAGAGAAAAATCATCGATTATTCAGTTGACCGAAGTCGGCAAAGCATCATTAATTCAGCAATGGTTTTACATCCGCGGAAATGAAAATGAAAAATCTGCCTTTTGGACAGCCGGGTCAGTTCTACAAGGGAAACCTGCACACCCATTCGACGCTTTCCGACGGTAAGTTTTCGCCCGCCGATGTGGTCGCTCATTACCAAAAAGCCGGTTATGATTTTCTCGCCCTGAGCGAGCATTTCATTGAGCATTATGATTTCCCCATTGCTGATTCGATACCCTACCGCAGCAAGGATTTCACCACCCTGATCACCGCTGAGCTGCACGTCCCTGAAACTCAGGTTGGCGAGATATGGCACATCCTGGCCGTTGGCCTGCCGCTGGATTTCGCGCCCCCGAAAAATGGTGAAACCGGGCCTGAAATCGCCGCCCGGGCAGCCAGGGAAGGCGCCTTTATCGGCATTGTTCATCCATCCTGGTATGGCCTGACCCTGGAAGACGCCCGCTCCATAACCTGCGCCCACGGCATCGAAATTTATAACCATGGCTCCCACGTGGAAGTCGACCGGGGAACCGATTGGGGTTTCTGCGACAGCCTTCTAAACGAGGGCTGGCGACTGAGCGGGTTCGCCACCGATGATTCCCACCACATGACCCATGACTGCTTCGGCGGCTGGGTACAGGTCCATGCAAGCAGCCTGGATCCCGATGAGATCGTTCAGTCCCTTAAAGCCGGTCGTTACTATTCCAGTCAGGGGCCGGAAATTTTCGATGTTCGCATCAGTGAGGGCCACGTCGATATTGAATGCTCTCCTGTTGATTTTGTTTCGGCTGTCGGCAGGGGGGCGCTTTCGGTCCAAAAAAATAACCAAGGAATGACCCATTGCCGCTTGCCGCTGTCTCGATTCAAGGACAGTTATTTTCGTATTTCCCTCAGGGATGAACTGGATCGCAGGGCCTGGTCTAACCCGATCTGGAGGGATTGACTCCGGTCCTTGCGGATTATTTTAAAACCTCCGGCGTCGTCATATGTACGTATTACGTCGCCTTGGTAAAACGGTGTTTGTATTTTTCAGTTAAAGTCTTCGATACTACGCGTAGTCAGGCTTATTCTTTCATGGAGTTTTCTGAATGACGTCCGCATCCCCCGACCTTAGCCGCCGTCGTGGCGGTCGTTCCGCCAGACAGGCATTAAGAGCCCAACCCCTGAGCCATGACGCCCGCCCCGTCCATCCCGGCATGGAAAACGGCAATTACCGGCCCTTAAGCGAGCCCGATATTCAGAAAATTCACCATGCCATCCTGCATGTTCTCGAAAACGTCGGCTTTTCAAAGGCGCCACCTTCGTGTGTCGAGGCGATTACGGCAGCCGGTGGCATGATGGGTGATGATGGGCGCCTGCGTCTGCCACCTGCACTGGTAGAGGACACCATTGCAAAAGCAAATCGGGATTTTCAAATGTGCGGGCAAAAGCCTGAACATGATATGTCGCCCCACGGCAAGCGCGTCTATTTTGGCACCGGCGGGGCCGCAATCAATATCGTCGATGCCGAAACCGGGGCCTTTCGCGAATCGACTGTGAAGGATTTGTTCGACATCGGTCGGATGGTTGACGCCCTTGAACATATTCACTATTTCCAGCGTCCTGTTGTCACCCGTGACACGGAAACCAGTCGCGATCTTGATTTTAACACTCTTTATGCCTGCGTCAGCGGCACCTCCAAGCATATCGGCACCAGTTTCGTCAATCCGGCCCATGTGACCGAGGCGCTGGAAATGCTGCACATGATCGCCGGTGGCGAAAAACAATGGCGGGAACGGCCCTTTGTCAGCCAGTCCAATTGTTTCGTCGTCCCACCCATGACCTTTGAGGCCAATGCCTGCGCGATCCTTGAGACGGCGGCGCGCGGCGGAATGCCGGTGCTGTTGCTTTCAGCCGGACAAGCCGGGGCGACCGCCCCCGCCGCACTGGCGGGTGGGGGTGTCCCGGCCGCCGCCGCGACACTGGTGGGGGTCGTCTTTATCAATGCCGTGGGTTCCAAAACGGCCTCCCCTGTTTGCGGCTGGGCCGTTGTTTTGGGTTTGGGGCACGGGCGCCCGGGGTTGGTGGGGCGC